>CAYJFU010000066.1:7465-10509 GCA_964369445.1 uncultured Oscillospiraceae bacterium
GGAACTGGAGCACGCCAATATTTTCGCGGAATTCGAGGCGGCAAAGGCGGAGTACGAGCGCGCTATTGCTGAGGCAACCGCAAACAGCACAATGCCCTATGTGGGCGGTGAATATCTGTGGCCGGTGCCGGGACGTTACTTTATATCCAGTCCTTTCGGTTGGAGAACGCTGTATGGCATGAGCGATTACCATATCGGTATTGATATTGCTACCAACTGGGGAGCAGGGGAGGCATCCATCGCAGGTGCGCCGATAGCGGCCGCAAATGACGGCGTTGTAACCAAAACCGTTTATGGTAACACGGGTTATGGCATATATGCAATGATTGATCACGGTGGTGGTAACCTTACCCTCTACGGACACTGCAACGGTCTTGCTGTATCGCAGGGGCAAGCTGTATCAAGGGGTGATACGATAGGTTATGTCGGCACAACCGGCAACTCCACCGGTTATCATCTACACTTTGAAATACGTCAAGGCGGTACAGCGGTTAATCCCGAGCCGCTACTACGCAGTAGCTGACGCACATAGAGCACTGACAATTTGTGATATATTAAACGTTTTGAATTGCTACCCCAGTCATTCGGCGGGGGGGCAATCCGAAACTAAAACTTATCTTAGTGCGACAACCCTATGCAGAAATGCAACTCTAAGTTGTCGCCACTGAGCACCTGCTCAACACTTATAATAAACACAGGAAACCTTTATAATGTCAAGAAAAATTTCACTGGGTCTCGCACTAACCATTACGCTGCTTGCCATGACAGCGACACTTTCCGTAACGATGATGCTGTCATTGCAGATATTTAACTCCTCTATCGCTTCGGGTGGTAATCAAGAGCTTTTATATGAAAAACTTGAAGAGATAGACACCGTTGTTCGCAACAATCTTTTGCATGAAATAAACGACCAGCTGCTTATCGACATGACCAGTACCGGTTACATCACCGGTACCGGCGACAGCTCGACACGTTACATGACAGCGCGTCAGTACACCGATCACATGGGAACTATTGAGGGGCGAATTGTAAGCATCGGTGCCGACGTTGTCAAGGATGCGGCAGGGTATCTTCATGTTGTAAGGGTGTATCTGGACTCTCCGGCGGCGATAGCGGCTATGGAGGTAGGTTCTACGATAAAGACAATTGACGATATTGATGTAAGGACGCTGTCGCTGTCTGCGGCACAGTCGTTGTTGCAGGGTGAGACCGGAAGTGAGACGAATATCGTCTGGACACCACCAAACTCTATAGAGGACAAGACGACACGCTTATTGCGCGCAAGCTATTTTACACCGGCAGTGGAATACTATGTCAGCGAGGGTAACACAGGTTATATTGATCTGTTGAGGTTTAATTCTTCGCTGTCGGCGGAACTTGATGTTGCGGTGGCGGCACTGACTGGCAGTGGCGCAAACGGCATTATCATCGACGTGCGCGGCATAAGTGAGACATCCTTTGACTATGTTGCCGATGCCGTTGACCTGTTTGTCGGCACCGCCGAGATAGCGCAACTGCAATACAAAAACCGTGAGCCGGTATCGCTTATTGCAAACGATTCACGCAGTCAAAATATTCCGGTGGTTGTGCTGATAGACGAGACAACCGCAGGCGCGGCAGAGCTGTTTGCGCTGTCGATGCGCGATCTGTACGGCGCACGACTTGTCGGTGTGACCTCTGCCGGTCTTGGTACCGCCTCGGAACTTTTTCGTCTGTCCGACGGCAGTGCTGTGTCGGTGACAGTGGCACTTGTTCAGCCGTCTATAAGTGAAGTTTACAACCAAACAGGTATTCGTCCCGACTTTGAAGCGGTGCTTACGGAGGAAATGAAGGTAGTAGCCTATGACCTGCCGCTACTTGCTGACCCACAGTACCTAAAAGGTATTGAGATGCTTAACACGTTACGCAATGAGCAGGGTCTTGAAATAGCACAAGAAGTGACCTCGACAGTGCCCACTGAAGAAGAGGTTATAATAAGCGGAGAGCAAGCTGACAGTGGGGATACACAAAACAGCGATGATACAACCGAAAACACCGATGCAACTTCCACCGACAACGAACAAACCGGAGATGAATCCGGCAGCGATACAACCGAAAACAGTGACAGCGAGACTGAGCAAGAGAATAGCTCGGATACAACCGATTCCGAGGCTGAGGATGAAAGCGATAGTACGTCACAATAAGAAAGTAAAAAAATTAAAATATTAACACCCCCGCCAACGGCGGGGGTGTTAATATTTTATTCGACTGATGGCGTAAGCCACACTTAATTACATAGTGTTGACACAAGTGTTTAGCAAGCCGACTTTGGATATTTTCCCAAGTTGCTGCGTCATAAAAGTTCACATTCCCAAAGGAGGAGGGTATTGTTTTTCTTCATTACAGAACGAAAATTCATCTAAAATTTGCTCATTTCAACTTGCGTCTATACGATAAAAGTCTACCGCGCTCCAGCAACAATCTTTGCACAGTGCATAAGTTTTTGCGTCCGTTCCTTGTAAAAGGTTTTGTAGGACTCACAGTAATAATTTTTCAAAATACCATCGCTGTCTTTGACACGGTCACGGCGGCAACCGTTGCGGCAAAGTTTATATATATCGCAGGTCTTACAGTCCTGTGGCACGATGGTGGAGTCGGCGACAAACCTCTTTGCCACATCGCTGTCTAACATACTCTGTAAAGTAAGTTCGGCAATGTTGCCCAGTTTGTACTCATCCAAAACGTAAAAATCACAGGGGTATACACTGCCGTCACCCTCTACTACAAATTGTATCGAGCACCGTCCGTTCATGCTACATGCTTCCGGCGGTCCGCCAAGTAGCATGTGTATGACATTGTCGATAAAGCGTATGCTTATGTAGTTGCCGGCTATAAAATCGTCATACCAAAGGTCAAACAGCGTCAGTAAAAAGTCGGTATATCCCTTTTGTGACAGGTGGTGGACACTTTTGCCGTGCACAACTTCAAGTGGATCGAGGCAGGGTATAAACTGCAACCATTTAAAATTGTTTTTCTTGTAATAGTTGTAGCTTTTCTCGATAGCG
>CAYJFU010000067.1:0-8565 GCA_964369445.1 uncultured Oscillospiraceae bacterium
CATCTCGCAGATGCTCTTGGTTATTGCCTTTTTGTTTGCGCCGTCTTTGGCTACAACATAGCACTCGCGCAGATGTTTTTGACGTGTGGTCAGCTCTGCCGCCTTGCCACTGCGCGCGTCCTCGATGGCTTGCTCAATGGGCACGGTGTACTGAACGGCATCCGCTACACCCTCAACACGGCGCACAGCATCGCTGTGACCTTGGCTTACGCCGCGACCCCAAAATGTCGTACCGCTACCCTGCGGCAGGACACTGCCGAACAGCAGTCGCATGACCGAGAAAAGGCCCGGATCCCAACCAATGGAGATAACGGCGACATTGCCACCGGTGACAGCGGTTTTGTTGACGTCCTCGAAGTACTGCGGTATGCGGCTGTGGTTGTCGTAGCTGTCCACGATGTTAAAGTGGCGCGCAAACTCGGGGCCTTGCACCGGCAGGTCGGTTGCCGAACCGCCGCACAGTATAAGTACATCAAGCTTGTTTTTAAACTCCTCAATGCAATCTACATTGTAGACCGGGCATCCGGACTTTGTGACAAGGTCACCCGGCTCACGACGTGTAAAAACCGCACCGAGTTCCATATCCGGCTGATATTCTAAAACCGTCTCGACAGCTTTACCGATGTTTCCGTACCCTACTATACCTATAGTTGTCATATGAATCTCCCCTATATTATTTACCTATTATTATAATCAGTTCTTATTATACAAAATTATTGTACTTTTTACAATAAAAAAATTGCCACCGATACATTTTTTTTTGTTATAACAGCGTTTTTTCTTGTTTAAAGCAGTTTTGCTATTTATAAATAGTACCAATGCGAGTTAAAAAGAAGAGATTTGAAACCATGTTTTTGTTCTGCAAGGAAGAAAAAAATACACTGCATTGTGGAATGTGAATTTTGATGACGTGATAGAGCGTAATACCGCCAAAATCCACCAGATGAACAGTTGTGTCAACAATATCCGGTATCTACACTGAAAAGTATTTTGACACGGCACAAATTGTGTGCTATAGTTATTTAGCTTAAAAAATTCCACACTATACAAATGATTTTGGAGGTCAACAGATGAGCAAAGTTGTATTGATAACCGGAGCCAGTGCAGGGTTTGGCAACCTTGCGGTACAGGAACTGTTAAGACAGGGGCACAAAGTGCACGCCGGTGCGCGCAGAGTGGAAAAGATGAAAAACCTTGAAAAGCTCGGGGCAAAGATATACAAGATGGATGTCACTTCCGACGAGGACGTAAACGCAGTAGTTGCGGATATAATAAAAAGCGATGGCAGGATTGACGTGCTTGTAAACAACGCAGGATACGGTGGCTATGGCATGGTGGAGGCAGTTTCTTTAGAGGAAGCACAGCGCCAGTTTGACGCAAATGTTTTCGGGCTTGCAAGGGTTACAAAAGCGGTGTTGCCACACATGCGCAGCAAAAAAAGCGGCACCGTTATAAATATGTCCTCGGTGGTGGGGCGAGCAGGTGCACCGATGATAGGTTGGTACGGAGCTTCAAAGCACGCGGTTGAGGCGCTCAGCGACGCTTTGCGCGCAGAGGTAAAGGGTTTTGGCATTAAAGTTGCGCTTATTGAACCGGGCGCAATGAACACCGAGTTTTTGGATGTGGCGCTGAAGCAGATTACCACGGTGGAGCATCCGCAGGAGTACCGTCAAAACGTCAACAACTTTGTCGAGGCTTTTAAAAAGAATTATGTCAAAGCGCCCGGCCCCGAAAAGGTGGTGCGCGCCATTTTAAAAGCGACAAATGCACAGCAACCAAAGGCACGTTACACCGTCGGCACCGACTGCAAAATGGCAATTTTCATGAACAATATTCTCCCCACTAAGGCGATGGACAATTTGCTGCGATCTATGTTTAATATCAAATAGTTACAACCGCAAAAGAGCTCGGGGCAATCATATTGATATAATAACTTAAGTTGTGCACGATAATTCTTGGTGTAAATCGTCAAAAGAGCTGTTTTCTAAGACATTGTTCCGTTTTTGACAATAATGGTTACATCGAATAATCATTTGGTGAAAATTGACATTGGTATGCTGATTTTGTTGATTTTTGATAACTAATACATTATAATAATTACTACAATTAACATATTTACATTTTTTGTTTAATGTAAGATGTGGGGGTATTGTGAGGGTTTCTGTTTGAAATTAAAACACATTGATAAAAAAAAGGTTATCACAGGGGCAATTACATTTTTTGCCATTCTGTTTATAGGTGTGCTTATAAATTCGGCAAGAAGCACTATTGACCAAGCTATAATTGAGGCGACCATTTCCGAGACAAGCCAGATGGGTATGCAAGTTGAGGTGGCTATTGAGGAGACGCTGGCAGAGTGTGTGGAGGACCTTCTACTGCTTGCTCAACATATAGTTGATATAGGGGTTACAGAACAAACTGTTGCACAATACTTTGACGCACAATCGCAGGTTGCCGAGTTTGACAACTTGTTTTACATCAACATTGACGGAGAGGGCCTATCTGCAACGGGTGAAACACATGACTTTTCCGAGGATGAATCTTTTTTGACCGCACTAAGCAATGAGGGTCATATCACACAGCCGCACGTATCGTTTGTAAGCGATGAGTTGGTGCTGGATGTTGCCGTGCCGGTTGTAAAAAACAACGAAGTGCTAGCGGTTTTGTTCAGTGAAATTAAAATAAGTGATTTATTCACCATCATCAAAAACTATTCAGACGGTTCAGGCGATATTTTCATCGTCGATAGTAATCTTAACATGATATTTTCCACAAGTGAAAATCACATTGGTGCCATACAGATACCCGAGGACGATATAACGGAAATGGGTTATGAAAATGTTATACAGGCACAAAGTGATATGCTTGGTGGATATAACGGTGGTTTTTACTATGACTATTACGATATACCGAAGGTCATGGTCTACTATCCCATACAGCTTACCGATTGGGCTTTGGCGCTTAATGTAGAAGTGATTGCCGTCAGCAGTCAGCTTGTGGTGGCTGTGGCTTATTTTGAGCGTGTAATCAGTATAGTGTATTGGACGGTTATTGCACTTGTGCTTTATATAACCTTCAGCCAATATCGCTCAAATAAAGTGCTGATAAAAACCGCGTATTATGACTCCTTGACAGGCCTGCCGAACCTTGAACTATTCAAAATACTGGTCAAAGATATGCTGAAAAAGCACCCTCATGTAAAGTTCACTATGCAAAAGATGGACATTGCAAAGTTTAGTGCTATCAATGAATCCTACGGCATCGAAATTGGCGATAAGTTGCTGATTTCAATAGCAGAAGTTGTCAATAGCATCTCAAAAGACATTGAAAAGACGTTTGTTTGCGCAAGGGTTGGCGTAGATGAATTTATCATGATAAGTGGCAACAACTACCTTGACAGAGAGGATTCGGCAAGAGACTCCGACGAGAGTAAAGTTAAGGCTCTTGTTCCGGAGCTTGAAAACCATGACATTTCTTTTAGGTACGGTCGTTACTTTATCAGCCCCGATGAAGACGATGTTATGAACATGATCACCAAGACGACAATAGCGCACAATATGGCAAAGCAAAACATACATCAAAAGACATGGAATTATGACGATGCATACAAACATGATATGCTACGTCTTTCCGAGATAAATAACAAGCGCAAAGCGGCACTTGACAACAATGAATTTAAAGTGTACCTGCAACCAAAGTTCAGCGTGAGCGACAAAAAGCTGGTTGGTGCTGAGGCGTTGGTGCGCTGGATTGAACAGGACGGTACACTCAACTATCCTAATGACTTTATACCGCTTTTTGAGAAGAACGGATTTATTGTCACTCTTGACAAGTGCATACTGGAAAACGTTTGCATGACTTTAAGAAAATGGCTGGACGAGGGGTATTCAAAGCTGACGGTTTCCGTCAACTGCTCAAGGTTGAACGTGGACAATCCTAACTTTGTCACCGACACCGTTGCGGTGCTGGACAAGTACAACCTGCCGCATGATTGCATCGAAATAGAGTTGACTGAGACTACCACTATTGCCAACGAGGACAGCATAGAGCAACTGTTTGCCGACTTGCGCGCAGAGGGCATCAAGATATCTATTGACGATTTTGGTGCCGGTTACTCCTCGCTCGGTATGCTGAAAAACCTTCATGTCGACACCCTTAAAATGGACAGAAGCTTTTTTGTGGGTGGAAAAAACGTAAGACGTGACGACATATTAATAGAAAGTATTATCAAGCTTGCGCACAGTTTAGGTATGTACGTTGTGGCAGAGGGAATTGAGACAGAGCAGCAGGTAGAAATATTAAGAACAATGAACTGCGATGCGGTGCAAGGTTATGTCAATGCAAAACCTATGCCGGTTTGTGAGTTTGAGGAACGTTATAAAGATTTGTTGCAAAGTATGCCTGTGTCAAGCTCCGACATTCCGCTCGTACGTAGTTTAAACGATACAAGGTTTGCAATTTCCTTTGTGCCGTGTGGCATCGTTATAGCCGATCCGGATGAATATTTTACCGTACTGGAGGCAAACCAAGGCTATTTTGACATTACAGGCTACAGCAAAGAGGAGTTCAGGGAGATATTCCAAAACAGAGGCGGTGAGCTTATTCATCCGGAGGACTTACAGGCGACAAGGCGCTATTATGAGCAAAACGTTATAAAGGATCCATTAACAGCGCACAGCTATATCTGCCGCACCACTACCAAGAGCGGCAATTATAAAACAATACAGCTAAACGGAAAACTTGCGATTGATGAAAACGGAAACAGACGATTATATTTTTCCATCATAGATATTTCGTCATATCGAAACTGTGAGACGGAAAAGCTGTAAACAACATTTTATTTGTATTGTAATTTCATGCACCCCAAAATCAGAAGGCAAAATTCGACGTCATGTGTGTAGAATTTTGCCTTCTACTCTACTCACCTAAGTGCCGACGTTACAGTTTGTTGTGGCAATGCATTAGCAGCAGTAGTGGCTTGCTTTTGCTGTCTTGCTAAACAAAACAGGCTTAGGCGCAATTGTCGGCGAACACCCGGAAAAAGGGGGACGAAGGTAAGCCGGCAATTGTGGTTAACTACTCGTCCTCATAAAGCCGCTTTTCTATGCACAGCGGTGGCAAAAGGGAACCTCGGGTACAGGCTGTCACAGTCAGTGCCGAGATTAACGAATATGAAGTAACGTTGCATCTTCAAAAACTTGGGGACAAGTAACCCTTTTCGGGGACGTCTACTTTTTACCAACCTATGACACCCTCTGCCGGCGGCAGGGGGTGGTTTTTATCAGTGCAAGTCACATGTTTCAAAATCTAACTTAAAGTTACTATGTTACAACTTTCGACAATGCTATAATGTCATTAACACATAATATAATGGTCAGAAAGGGTCGGTTAAAGATATGAACGAAAATCAAAACAATCACGGTGCACCGTCCAGTGATAATACATCAGCGCTGTTTGTTTCAGCGCGCAAAAAACAGTTGGCGGAACAGGAAGAACAGCGCGTAGCCGCCGAAAAAGAGGCCGCACGTCAAGCCGCTGAGGAAGAGGTGCGCCGACTGGAAGCAGAGGTAGCCGAGCGCAAGAAAAAAGCAGAGCAGGATGCTGTTATGATTCAGCAGGAGGAGCAGGAGCGCCGCAGAAATGCCGATCTTGAAAAGGCGAGAATAGAACAGGAGCTAAAAGCCGCGGCAAGCGGTCAGCCGGTGAGAAGCACACCTCCCCCACCCTACGGACAGGTTGCAACCGGTAGCACAGTTGCGGCAAAAAACAGCAAAAGCATTGGCGCTGTACTCGCAGAAAACAAGATGCTCGTCATTATCGGTGCCGCTGCTGTCGCATTTGTACTTGTCGTCATCATAATACTTGCGGTGGTGTTTGGCGGTTCCGCGCCGAGGTTTACATACACGCTTAACAACGAGTCCTATCTACAGCTCAACGAAGACGGCACGACAAGAGGTGTGTCGCCCGACCTTATGGAGTTTTCCGGTACGTGGTATGTTGATTCAAATCAGGTCTACATAACCTCCGACACCTACAACACCGTGCTTGGAGTTATAAATCAGGATACTATCTACGATTATAACTTTGACGGCGAGTTTGTATTCGGCACATAGCCTTGCTCCCCCAATTAACCAATGGACAATCCTGACGGTTATTTTGCCGTATTTCGGTTACAAAGAGCCTTTTGCTATACCTAAAGGCAAAATTCCCGCCAATATTTGTTCACTTTTTAATTACAAAACAATGGTTGTGAAAAAATTTTGCCAACACAGAAAACGGCTTAAAATAATACGTGAAGTCAATTAACTTTTCAATTAGTACAAGGCTTGTGAGTAGCATTTTTCTTGTATAGTAAAAGGCTTTACAATTTATTGTGCGGTGCGATTTACACGTGCGTGAACAGGCATCGTTACACCGCCAAGGCGTGTTGGTTGCAGGTTAACTGATAATAAATAACGAAAGAGAGTGTCAAATGAACAATCTACTGGTTACAGTCATATTTGAAAACGGCTTTCAAGAGATATATCTGCCGGCGGTGGATAACCGCTCTCACCCAATTGAGGTACGTCCTTCGGTCAGCGGTCTGCCGCAGGACATAGTACTGCCTTTTGAGGTCTGGAGTGGTGAGTGGTCCATTGTCGGCTCAGGTCAATTTGTCATAACACTGGACGAAACGGTTGTCGAGAGCACCGTTTTACAACCGGGAAAACTTTTAAACTGCACCGTAAATGGCACGGATGTTGTGTTTTCGCTTACCGTCACGCAGTCGGACTCCGGCAACACGTCCTTTGAAAAGTACTTTTTAGACCTTTCCGGCATCGGCTCGGTCACTATCGGAAGCAACACCGCCGGTAACGTTATAGCCTATACAAATAGATTTTGTTCCCCTGCGCACGCCGAGATAACGACCGAAAACGGCACCGTCTACATAGCCGATAAAAACAGTGTTAACGGCACATTTGTCAACGGCAGGCTTTTGACCGCAAAACAACCGCTTTTGTACGGCGATGTCATATACATTGTCGGCTTAAAACTTGTGTATCTTGACAAAATTTTTGCGATAAACAACCCAAAAGGTGAGTGCCAAGTCAACGAACAGCGCCTTAAAAAGATAAAAATTCAACCGACAGAGTTCAGTGAAGAGGTGGCCGAGGTCTCCGGCGACGAGCAATATTTTCTCAGAACACCTCGTAAGGTGGAGCTGGTTGACAGAGAGGGTTTTAGCATCGAGCGCGCACCGACTAAGTCAACACAAAGGCAACAGCCTCTGTTTATGACACTCGGGCCGTCCTTTACGATGGTGATACCGATGCTTGCCGGCACAATGCTCAGCGGTGGCGGCTCCAACATAGCAAGCGCTGTGGTTATGTCGCTCGGCGCGGCGGTTATCGGCGGCGGCTGGGCGGTCATGAACATCCGTTACAACCGTAGCGAAGCGGAAAAAACCGAGGGGTTCCGTGTTAACAGCTACACACAGTACCTTGAAAAGATGAACGCGCAGATAGCACATAAAATTGATTACAACCGCAATGTGCTGTACAAAATGCTCCCAAGTGCCGAGGAAGCGGTCAACTTCGCCATGAGTGACAGTCCGCGCCTTTGGGAAAAAAGCAGCGTACACTCCGACTTTTTGCACGTGACACTGGGCAACTGCGACATACCCACCTTTAACGAGGTGAAAATTGCCAAAGAGCAGGGAATGGTCTCCTACGACCCGTTAAATGACAGCCTTGACGAGATAAAGGCAAAAACCTGCATGTTGAGCAACGTGCCGTCCGAGCTATCACTTGACAGCAACATGATGGTAGGTCTTGTCAGCCAAAGCAGGGCAAAAGCACTTAACCTTGTCAGGGTTATAACAGCGCAACTTACGGCGCTCCACCCCTACACCGAACTGCGCACCGCGTTCCTCTACCCGATGAACGAGTACGACATGTGGGATCACACAAGGTTTGTGCCGCATACATGGTCGCCGGACGGCAGTGTGCGAATGATCGCCAACGACAAAAACAGCGTGGGTGACGTGCTCTACTTCCTGTCCACCGTTGTGCGCGACAGGCTTGAAAAATACAAGGGCAAAAAGGTTGAAGAAAAGATTCTGCCGCATTACATCGTCGTTGTCGGCGACATTTCTCTCATCGAAAATGAGCCGATGGCAAAATATCTGCTCAACCCGACATTGGAACTTGGTATGACAGTCGTGTTCCCGGTCAGCTCCACCGACAAACTTCCTGCGGCGTGCAGTGCCATCGTCCGCGATGACGATGACTACAGAGGCTTTTACAGCACAAGCGGCGGTTTTAATGAGCGCACTAACGTTGCGTTTTCCGAGCTATCCGTGGTCGCCATGAACAGCTACACAAGAAAACTGTCCGGTTTCAAGGTGCGTGAGCTTGGTTCCTCCGCCGCCATACCCGAAATGCTGACGTTTTTGGATATGTACAAGACCTCAAATGTCGAAGAGCTTGAGGTCATGAAAAAGTGGCTGGAAAATCGTACGTATGAGAGCATGAAAGCGATGGTCGGATACAAGTCCGGCGGTCAACCGCTCTACCTCGATATACA
>CAYJFU010000067.1:8575-10448 GCA_964369445.1 uncultured Oscillospiraceae bacterium
AAAGTATCACGGCCCTCACGGTCTTGTCGCCGGTACCACCGGTTCAGGTAAATCCGAAACGCTGCAAAGCTACATACTTTCACTTGCCGTGAACTATCACCCGCATGAGGTTGCGTTTATCCTCATCGACTACAAGGGCGGTGGTATGGCGCAAAGCTTTATCGGCCTGCCACACCTTGCCGGCGTTATCACCAACCTCGGCGGCAATGCTACCGACCGTGCTCTGCTGTCCATTAACGCCGAGATTAAGCACCGCCAAAAGGTGTTTAACGACTACAAGGTCAAGCACATTGACGCTTATATCGAGCTGTACCGCTCCGGCGTTGCAACCGAGCCGATGCCGCATCTGCTCATAATTGCGGACGAGTTCGCCGAGCTTAAAAAAGAACAACCCGAGTTTGTACGTGCCCTTGTCTCCGCCGCGCGCGTCGGTCGTTCGTTGGGTGTTAACCTGATACTGGCGACGCAAAAACCGTCCGGTGTCGTTGACGATGAGATATGGTCCAACACACGTTTCCGTCTATGCTTGCGCGTTGCCGACAAGCAGGACAGCACCGAGATGCTCAAAAGACCCGATGCCGCATTTATCACCGGCACAGGTCGCGGCTACTTCCAGGTCGGCAGTGACGAGATTTTCGACGAATTCCAAAGCGGTTGGTCAGGTGCTGAGTACACGCCAAACGTCCCCTTTACCGACGATAAAAACGATAAGGTAGAGCTTATCAACCTTATCGGTAAAAATGCCGTACCAAAGAAAAAGAGCAAGAAAAAGAGCGATAACATCGCAAAACTGACCCAGCTGGACGCTATTGTAAGGCATTTAAACGCTGTTGCCACGCAAAACAGCATAGCCGCACTGCGCCAAATCTGGCTGGAGCCGCTGCCCTCGACGGTGTACCTCGAGCAGTTGCACATACCGCAAAAACCACAGGGCATGTCACTTGTATTGCCTATCGGTTATGCCGACAGCCCAGAGACACAAAGCCAGTTTGCCGTCAGCGTCGACTTTTTGCGTGACGGTCACCTGCTTGTCTGCGGCAGTAGCGGCAGTGGTAAAACCACCTTATTACAGACGCTTATCTACAGCGCGGTAACGCGATACAACGTCGACGAGGTCAACCTCTACATAGCGGATTTCTCCAGTAGAACGATGACGGTGTTCGGCGACCTGCCACAGGTGGGCGGCGTTATGTTTGAGGGCGAGGACGACAAGATAGAGCAGGTGTTTGACCTGCTAAAAAACACCCTGTCCGAGCGCAAAAACAAGTTCAGCCGTTTGGGCATAGGTTCCTATCGCGACTATATCACCCAGTCGGACGACTGCCCTGCGATACTTTTCTTTATCGACAACTACGTCGCGTTTGCTGACAGCTACGACAGGTATGAGGATACACTCATCCAGCTGACGCGCGAGGCGGCAAGTTACGGCATTTTCATCGTGCTTGCCATCAACAACACCGGCGACATTCGCGGTCGTATGAGACAGAACTTTACCAACGGCATTGCGCTTCAGATGGCGGATAAGTTTGAGTATGAGTCCGTTTTGGGCACGCGCAGTGAAATACTTCCGGACGACAGAACACCCGGACGCGGACTTATTAAAGCGCCGTTGCCGCTTGAGTTTCAGGTGGCGCTGTGCGTAAAAGAAGACCCCGGCACCAGTCCTGCCCAGACGTTGCGCAGAAAGTTTGCCGAGCTTAAAAGCGACAAGGGCGTAAAAAAGCTTGGCGCTAAGGTGGAGGGTATAATTTGTGACGAGTTTGTCAAAAGCGATGCCGTGACGGCACTGGATGCAAACACCGTTGCCATCGGTGTCAACAGCGAAACGCACGAGCTGTTTACCGCCGACCTTGATAAAATATTCTGCTACAGC
>CAYJFU010000068.1:0-5790 GCA_964369445.1 uncultured Oscillospiraceae bacterium
ACGCTTTTAAACTGCTTCTCGGCGTAATCGCGAAGTGCTTGCAGTGCAAACTCGTCCACGTCGTCGGTGAGGTAAAGCATCTCGATGCCGGCATCTTTAACGCGCTCGGTCTGTGGCAGTTTGTCGATAAGCTCGACGCTTGCGCCACATGCGTAATATATAAACTCCTGACCCTCTTTCATTCGGTCGACATACTCTTTTAATGTGACCTGCTTTTTCTCGGTGGAGGAGTAGAACATTAAAAGATCCTGCAACAGGTCTTTGTGCATACCAAAGTCGGAGTAAACGCCGTATTTAAGCTGTTTACCAAACGAGGTGTAAAATGTCTCGTAACCCTCGCGGTCGGTATTTTGTAGCTGTAGCAATTCTGACTTTATCTTTTTGGAGAGCCATTTTTCTATCACTTTCAGCTGTCTGTCCTGCTGTAACATCTCTCGTGATATGTTGAGCGACAAATCTTCGCTGTCGATAAGGCCGCGTACAAAAGCAAAGTAGTCCGGCAACAGGTCGCCGCAACGCTCCATTATCATAACACCCTTTGCATACAGTGACAAGCCTTTTTCGTACTCCTTCGTGTAAAAGTCATACGGAAGCTGTGAGGGCACGTAGAGCAGTGCGTTGAAGCTGACTGCACCGTCGCCGCTGCCGTGAATTACACGCGCCGGCGTGTCAAAGCCGTAATGGCGGTCACGGTAGAATGCCTCGTACTCTTCTTTTGTTATTTCGCTCTTTTGGCGCTTCCACAGCGGCACCATGCTGTTAAGTGTTTCGTCAACGTGCTCGGTCTCGTAGACGGGGTCTTTGTCCTTATCGCCCGGCTCGACGACATTTGTCTTTTCCACCTCCATTTTTATGGGGTAACGAATATAGTCCGAGTACTTTTTGATGAGACTGCGCAGGCGGTACTCCTGCAAAAAGTCGCTGTACTTCTCCTCGTCCTCGTCAGGTTTGATATGCAGTATTATATCGGTGCCGACGGTCTGCTTGTCACACTCATCTATAGTGTAGCCATCGGGACCCGAGGACTGCCAACAGTTGGCAACGTCCGCGCCTGCAACACGGCTCTTGACGGTGATGCTGTCACTGACCATAAATGCCGAATAAAAACCGACACCAAACTGACCGATAAGGTCGATATCCTCACTGTCTTTGACTTTATCTTGAAAGCCGAGTGTGCCGGAGGATGCGATAACGCCAAGGTTTTTCTCCATCTCCTCGGCAGTAAGGCCGATGCCGTTGTCAGAGATTGTGAGTGTGCCAGCCTCTTTGTCAGCTGTGATGCGTATGTTGTAGTCGCTTCTGCTTGCGCCACTGCCCTCGGTGAGCGCGACAAAGTATGCCTTGTCAATCGCATCGGATGCATTGCTTATAATCTCGCGCAAAAATATCTCTTTGTGCGTGTAAATGGAGTGAATCATCATGTCCATTAAACGCTTACTTTCTGCTTTAAACTGCTTTTTTGCCATAAAAAATCACCTCATGTATATTGTTTTGGCACTCTCGCATATCGAGTGCTAAAATCAGTATACCACAAAAACAGCAAATGTCAAGGGGGTGAAATGGTGAAAAATTTTTGAAAAATTCAAGCGGATATATCGTTTTTTCCTCTTTTTCATAATTATAGTTGTTTAACTTGAAATTCGACAGCAACTAAGTAGGGGTATTTATGCCGACAATGTGTAGTGTGTAGTCGTTCAACTTGAAAAACTCCACAAGATTGGCGAGCAGAAATTTTGCCTATCAAGGCGGAGGAGTGGGTAATGCTTTGTGCATTGCGATTAACGACTACGAAGATAGGTGGAATTTCTGCCGGGAAGATGTGTTGGTTTTAAAGTTGAATGACTATATGTCAAATTAAATGCTATTAAGTAATACTCCCCCACCGCCGGTGAGGGAGTATCAACTTACTGTTTTTATTTAGCCGCATGTTTTTTTCTTATAACGCACCCTGTGGCAAGTCCTGTTGCGGCGATTGCCGCGAACACAACAAGTAACATTGGGTTTTTATGGCTGTCTACGCCGGTTTGCGGCGAAAGGGTTGTTGTTGTTGTTGTTGTTGTGCTGGGTGTCACCGGTGTAGGCGTTGGTGTGGGTGTGGGTGTTGGTGTTGGTGTTGGCGTTGGTGTTGGTGTAACCAGTTCACTTATTGTAAACTGTGTCGAGGCTACACCGGTGGTGCTTATTATATCCAGTGTATGCTCACCCGGTGCGAGGGTTCTTGTATAACTGTCAAGCAGGGTCACTATTATACTGCCCGGGGCATCAGTGTAGTGTGTACCTCTTGTCAGCACATTGCTGTCCACCTCAACACGCTGAAAATCACCATACTCTCCATCCGAGGTAAAAGACATGCTCTGCCCTTGCTGTCCTGTCTGGTTTTCTCCCTTTATTATGTTGTGGGAGGCTGGGTTAGCGCGCTCGGTAATGGTCATATCAATGTCTATGCTATCGCTCGCAGAATCTTTTCTAATTGTCACCACATAAGTGTCGCCTGAACTATGGGTAACCGTTGCGCTAACACCTGTGTTGCCCAAAAGTCCGTCTACATAGCTTTGCACCGCCGCTGTTTTTGCCGGTTGGTCTGCGCCTGTTGCCACTTCTACACTACCGCCGACTATCAAACCTTTTGCCCTTGCTACCGCAGCAGTATCGGTTTCACCTGCAAAGGCTGTCGCCGTAATTGTAACAGCTTTGCTCATCGTAGTATCGGACTGACTGCCTTTTTCAACATTTACCGTAAAATTAAAACTACCGTTTACACCGCTTGCATTTGCCGAAGTTCCAATCGTTGCCGCTGTAAAGCCTGTGATTGTTATGTCGTTTGCGGTAATAGTGATGCCTGTGGCACTTATGCCTGAAAGTACATTTATCTGCTTTACAATTTCAGCTTTTGCATCATTTTCGGTGTTTGCCACCGCTTGGGTTAAATTGTATGTGGCACCCTCAATTAATCCTTTCGCCGATGCTACCGCTGTAGCATCGGGGTCAATGCCTTTTGTGATGTTAACATATTTGTTACCTGTATATGTAGCATCCACAGGTGAAGCAACACCTAATGCGCTAGTGCTATCATTGCCTGCCTTGACTATCGGGATGTATCCATCATATTGCGGCACATTGTTAAAAGCTTTGCTATTCGTTGCCGTACCGCTTGACGCCGTCACTTCGCCGCCTTTAATGGTTGCAACACCGTCTATGCCGTAACTATTACCGTTGGCATTGCCACCGGTCGCCGTTAAACTGCCGCTATTTATTGTTACATTGCCGGTTATACCGACACTATCCCATGTTGTGGCAGTACCGCCTTTTGCGGTTACTTCGGTTTTTGTAATAATCAGAGCGTAACTTGAGTCATCAGTATATATTCCAATAATACCGCTTCCGTCTCCACCTGTTGCGCTCACTGTGCTGTCGGTAATTGTGAAGTTGCCATAGCGTACATTTACACCCCATGTAGCTTGCAGCGGACTACCTGTTGAATTTCCACTTGCTACCGTTACAGTAGCATTTGTAATTGCTAAACCTTTATCGGTGTTGCCAAAATCATTATAGCTATAAATCCCCCGGCTGTGATTCTCGACATTCGGTAACGTTATTGTTAAACTATCGCTTGCTTTACTCGTACCTTTAATAGTCAAATCACCTTTATAGTAAATACCGTTGTTCATGCTGTCAACAGTTGTATTTTCTATTTTGTTTTCGCCGACAAGGTCTATGATAAGTTCATCACCTACACCATAAATACCACTTGAACGTGTAAAAGAATCAATAGTTGCAGTATGCGCCCCACTAATAGTAGCATTATTTAGCGTAAGCGTTTTTGTGCTTACATCATAATTTATAATCCCTGAAACACCCGACCCTGTTATTGCGCTCGCATTGGCACTTGTAACAGGCAGGCCGCCAACCCAAAAGTAGGTATATGGTTGCACCTTGACATATCTGTCAGCAGGGAAATCAGTCACCTCTGCACCGCTACCTCGGGTATAAGTTAAGATACTGCTGAGGTCGGTTGCATTGGTGCCGTATTCCATGCCGGTAGCAATGGTGACCGCTGAGGTGCTGTTCTGTGCAGCTTTACCGATACCTGAGCCGCCATCTCCACCCGTTGCAGTAACAGTTCCCCCGTAGATGGCAACAGTACCGACAGCAGTATTGCCACCTGCGGCGGATTGATTACCTGCGCCGATACCGGCGGCTTTTTGGGCGCCGGTTGCGTTCACAACACCACCGTAAATAGTAACATTACCACTTTTGGTATTACCTCCACCGATGCCTGCGCCACCAAAGCCGGAAGCAGTAGCGGTGATGTCGCCACCGTAAATGTTAACGGTGCCCTCCCCATAACTGCCGCCACCGATAGCCGCAGCATTATTTGCACCTGTTATATCGAGCGTTCCGCCATGTATATTGATAACACCGCTATTTTCGGTGGCAACACTACCTATACCTGCAGAGGTAGTGTTCGGTGTTGCCACATTTAAGATACCACTATTATTCGTCTGTCCATAGACAGTAAGGGAGTTACTAGCAGTTACTGTAATGCCTGCTGTTGCTGCCAGCACTGCACCGTCAGTTAAAATCAAATTCACATCACCTGTCACTGTTATTCTATCTGTAATTGTTACAGTATCATCCACCACATACCACCTTTCGGTGAGTGAAGTTTGATCGGTAATTTCAGTTGCTGTTGCTGCTGTCTCAGTGCTAAACGTCACGGAGTTGTCATCCTTTACCGTTGCTTTTTGATAGCTTACGTTCTCCGCCGCATGCGTCGTAATGCTTACAGCAGGTAACATACCCACTACCATGCACAGGGCAAGAATACTTGATAAGATTTTGCTTTTCATGTTCATCTTTTCCATAATAATTTCTACAAAGCTCCAATATATTGTTTTTTTATAACGGCCACAGACTTATGGGTGTTTAAACCTCTCCACATTTGGGGACATCATCTAAATGAAAAAGTATTGCACGTATAGCATTACAGCCACGGGTTTACAACAAGCTTACCCTGACGCCGTGCATTGCTGTCACCCAGCACCGCGGCGAGTTGCTCAAGTGGAATAACCCTATCAATCATAGAGGTAACATCAAGTTTTTTGGCGGCAATAAGCTTTGAGGCACGCTCCGACGTGTAGGGGTTGATAAAGGAGGAGCGCAACGTTATCTCCTTTTCAAACACGGTGAAAGGCTTTAAGTCGACTGTCTCGTCCGGCTTTGTAAGTCCGAACATCATGACGGTGCCTTTGTAACCAACAAGCTCTATCGCACTTTTTATTGTGACAGGCAGACCACAGCACTCAATTACAGTGTCAATGCGCCCCACACCAAGCTCGGCAAGCTGGGGTTTTACATCTCCGGCAGTAGGATCAACTGCAATATCGGCACCCAGCGCTAACGCTTGCTCACGCTTTGCGGCGACCGGCTCGCTGACAATAACCGTTGCAGCACCGGAAATTTTTGCAAGTTGTAACATCAAAAGACCAATCATACCACCGCCTATGACAAGCACAGTAGCACCCGGTGTTATGTCACACATATCAATGCCGTGCAGACAACACGCAAGCGGCTCTACCATTGCGGCGTCCTCAAAACCAATATCGGATGGCATTGGGCAGAGCTGGCCGGCATCAACAACACAGTACTGTGCAAAACCACCGTTGTGGTTGGTGCCGTACCCTACCATACTGTTGCAAAAATGCTCCATGCCGTTTTTGCATGCCGCACAGTTTCCGCATGTAAGGTTGGGATTGACACTTACAACATCGCCGACGTTGTGTTCACTGA
>CAYJFU010000068.1:5800-10310 GCA_964369445.1 uncultured Oscillospiraceae bacterium
GACACCCTCGCCAAGCTGCTCTACAATGCCGGAAAATTCATGTCCCAAAATGCAGGGGGGATGTGTTTCGGCAGAACCTTTGTCACCCTCAAAAATGTGGACATCCGTGCCGCAAATGCCACACGCCATCACCTTTACAAGCACTTCGCCCTTGCCGGGTGTCGGCTTTTCAACTTGCTCTATCCTTATGTCATGGGGTGCGTAAAATACTGCTGCTTTCATAGGTCATCTCCTTTTATTGTTTTGGCGTTGTTAAGTTAAAATGAGTGGCAAATGGCAACAATCTAGAAAATACAAACGATTTTCTTTTTGACGGCTCTTGCTAACCTACGGCGAGTGTGAGCGGTCCGGAAACCAAAATTTTTCATATTAAGCTAACATAACCTTGTTTAAGTCACTGTTTGATAGTGCCGACACGATTTGAAATAGCTGTCGCAAGTATGCCATGTTTTAGATTAGTTCCCCCGCTGACGGCAAGAGAATTAATTTAAAAAGTATAGTCACTTAACTAAAAAAAAGATATAGGTTTGCCCGGTAGAAAGTTAGCCGATCAAGGCGGAATGTCGCGATGTTCCTTTGACAAGCTACCGGACGATTAATTTTGTCGATGAAAAAACCGAAACATGCTCTGCGCATTGTGATTGTCGCGGGCGAAGATGGACGGAATTTATGCCGACAAGACGTTTTGGTTTTCAAGGTAACTGACTATAAAATAACATAGCCGCATTTAAAACAATCCTGAAATTCTGCCGTTCTCATCAATATCGATAGAAAGTGCCGCCGGTTTTTTCGGCAACCCCGGCATCGTCATGATATCACCCATGATAGCGACAACAAAACCGGCACCGGCTGACAGGCGAAGCTCCCTCACCTCCATAGTAAACCCCTCCGGCGCGGCAAGCAACTGTGCATCAGAGGAAAAGGAGTACTGCGTTTTAGCTATGCAGACCCCGAGATTGTCAAATCCATTGGCTTTAAGTGTATTTAGCGTCTTTTTTGCCGAACCGGAATAGCTGACAGCACCGGCACGATACACCTTTTTAGCAACCGCCTCTATTTTGTGCTGTATCGACATGTCGGTGTAGTATGCAAACTGCACCGAGGTGTCGCTGACGGTATCCAGTACCGCCTGCGCAAGTTCTGTGCCGCCCTTGCCGCCTTTTGCAAACACTTCACTGAGTTTTGCCTCGACACCGAGCGACTTGCAGTAGTCCTTAATGATGTTTTGCTCGTTCTGTGTGTCGGACGGGAAAGCATTGACAGCCACTACGCACGGCAGTCCGAATACATTTTTGATGTTATCAATGTGCCGCCCGAGGTTTGGCAGACCCTGTCGCAGATAGTCCGGACCCTCCTCGTTCAACTTGTCTTTGGGACAACCGCCGTGATGCTTTAACGCACGCACCGTTGCGACAATGACGACAGCTGACGGCGAAAGACCGCTTGTACGACATTTTATGTCCAAAAACTTCTCTGCACCGAGGTCGGCACCGAAACCGGCTTCCGTCACGACGTAGTCGGCAAGCGACAACGCAAGCTTTGTGGCAATTGCACTGTTGCAACCGTGAGCTATGTTGGCGAAAGGGCCGCCATGTATAAGACACGGTGTGTGCTCCAACGTCTGCACAAGGTTGGGGTTGATCGCCTCTTTGAGCAGTGCGCAAAGTGCGCCCTGGCAACCGAGATGTTCGACGGTGACGGGTTTTTCGTCGTAGGTGTAACCGACAACGATGCGTGCAAGTCGAGCTTTCAAATCAACAAGGTCGGTGGCAAGACAGAACACCGCCATAATCTCACTGGCAACGGTTATGTCAAAGCCATCCTCACGCGGAGTGCCGTTAACGCGACCACCGAGGCCGTCGTTTATGTAACGCAGTTGACGGTCGTTCATATCCATGCACCGACGCCAGGTCAAACGGCGCGGATCAATATTAAGCTCGTTGCCGTGGTATATGTGGTTGTCAATGATAGCCGCAAGAAGGTTGTTGGCGGCACCGATAGCGTGAATGTCGCCGGTAAAGTGCAGGTTTATATCCTCCATCGGCACGACCTGCGCATAACCGCCGCCTGCCGCACCGCCTTTGATGCCAAATACCGGGCCGAGACTCGGCTCACGCAGCGCAAGCGCCGTGTTGCTGCCCAAAAGATTTAATGCGTCGGCAAGGCCTATGCTTGTCGTTGTCTTGCCCTCGCCGGCAGGGGTGGGACTGATGGCGGTTACCAGTATGAGCTTTCCTTTTTTACTGCCGGTAGCCTGTGCGGTGTTAATTTTTGCCTTATATTTGCCGTACTGCTCGATATACTCCTGTGCGACACCGAGCTTTGTCGCGATAAGCTCTATCGGCAGTTTTTCTGCCGCTTGTGCTATTTCAATGTCACTTTTCATACTTTACCCCGATGTTACTACTTCGCTTTGGTGTCAATCTCTTCCTTTATAAGAGCAACAAATTCATCGACGGTTTTTACGCCACCGTTTTGCTCCTTACGTGCCCTGACTGCAACAGCATTTTGCTCAATCTCTTTGTCGCCGACAACAAGCATGTATGGGATCTTTTGCAGTTGTGCCTCGCGGATTTTATAGCCCATCTTCTCACTTCGATAGTCCGCACTGACCCTGAACCCTTCTGAACGCAAACGTTTTTCCAGTCCTCTTGCGTAGTCGTGGTGCGCCTCGCTGACCGGGATTATCTTTGCCTGCTCCGGTGCAAGCCACAGTGGCAGAGCGCCGGCGTACTTCTCTATGAGCAGTGCAAGGGTGCGCTCGTAACAGCCGACCGACGTGCGATGAATTATATACGGTATTTTCGGCTGGCCGTCCTCACCGACGTATTCCATTTTAAACTTTTCGGCAAGCAACATATCCGTTTGTATCGTTATGATGGTGTCCTCTTTGCCGTGAACGTTTTTTATCTGTATGTCAAGTTTCGGTCCATAAAATGCCGCTTCGTCAATGCCTGTTGTGTAGTCGACACCTAGGCTGTCCAGCAGTTTTTCCATGACCGTCTCGGCATTTTCCCACTGCTCGGGAGTGCCCTCGTACTTGTCGGTACGCTTTGGATCCCAACGACTGAAACGGAAACTGCAATCCTCCAGCAGACCCAAAATGCTCAGCATATCGCGCGCAAACTCAAGGCAACCTTTAAACTCCTCTTCCAGCTGGTCGGGGCGCACCACCAGATGTCCCTCGCTTATCGTAAACTGACGCAAACGGATAAGTCCGTGCATCTCGCCGCTGTCCTCGTTGCGGAAAAGCGTGCTTGTCTCGGCAAGGCGCATCGGCAGGTCGCGATAACTGCGCTTTTTGCTCAGGTAGACCTGATACTGGAACGGACAGGTCATCGGGCGCAGTGCAAGGCAATCGTCGCTGTCAGGGTCGCCGATAATGAACATACCGTCGCGATAGTGATCCCAGTGTCCGCTGATTTTGTAAAGGTCGCTTTTTGCCATGAGAGGAGTTTTTGTGAGCACGTAACCGCGGCGTTCCTCCTCGTCCTCGACAAAACGCTGTAATATCTGCAATACCTTTGTGCCCTTTGGCATTAGTATCGGCAGACCTTGACCTACCGGCTCCGCCGTTGTAAAGTATTCCAGTTCTCTTCCTATTTTGTTGTGGTCGCGTTTTTTTGCCTCTTCGACAGCCGCGAGGTGTTCGCGAAGCTGCTTTGGTGTCTCAAAGCTTACGCCGTAAATACGCTGTAACATCTTGTTTTTGCTGTCGCCGCGCCAATATGCACCGGTACAGCTTGTCAGTTTTACAGCACCGACGCTTCCTGTGTATGCAATGTGAGGTCCTGCGCACATGTCACAAAACTCACCCTGTTTATAAAAAGTAACGGTGGCACCCTCCGGCAAACCGTCAATAAGCTCCAGTTTGTACGGCTCATCCTCAACGAGCTTTTTTGCCTCCGCCTTGTCTGTGCTGAAAGTTTCCAGCTTAAAGTTTTCTTTGATAATCTCCTTCATCTGTGCTTCGATATCTGCCAATTGCTCCTCACCAAAGCTGACATCACAGTCGATATCATAGTAAAAACCGCGGTCGATGGCAGGCCCTATAGCCAGTTTTGCCTGTGGGTATAATCTTTTCACCGCCTGCGCCAGTATGTGGGATGAAGTGTGCCAAAAGGCTTCTTTAAATTCGTCAAATTTTACCTTTTGTCCGTCAAACAGAGTAACCATATAATAAACCTATATTTTTTATATCTTATCAAATTATTATACTATATGATGGTAAGTTTTTCAAGATGCAATTTAGGGATAATTAGAGCTTGCTGTACGTATGTCAATAATGGGTGAAAGGCGTACAGCAACCCTCGCAACAAAAAATGTAAACTCTATTGACAAAATGCGCAAATTTCATTATAATTTATAGAGTGAAATATTTAATAAGGGCGATTAGCGCAGTTGGTAGCGTGCCGCGTTCGCAATGCGGAGGTCAGGGGTTCGACCCCCCTATCGTCCACCAAAAGCAGATAATCCGAACTTTTACCCGATTGGGGAAGGGTTCGGATTT
>CAYJFU010000069.1:0-1916 GCA_964369445.1 uncultured Oscillospiraceae bacterium
AACGAACAGTGCCGGTTGGGAAACCACCATCGGAGTTAATCCGTAACAATTATAATGAGTGGCTAAAACGTTATTCGGCTTATCCGAATCTACTCACCGACGGTGGCGAGTAGATTCGGGAGCACTTGCAAAAGGCCGCTTTACCATCCAACTTCCCTAAAGGATAGTTAACTAACGTGCACATTATAGAAATATTAATGTACCTCTATGTAGCACTTTTCGGACTTGTAGTCGGGAGCTTTTGCAACGTCTGTATACTGCGCATACCTGCCGGTGAAAGCGTTGTGACGACCCCCTCCCACTGTCCTCGGTGCGACAGGCGTCTGCGTCCGTGGGAATTGTTTCCGCTGTTCAGCTTTTTGCTGTTGCACGGAAAATGCCACGGGTGCAAAGCGCCTATATCTCCGCAGTACCCATTAATCGAAGCGGCAAATGCCCTGTTTTGGGTTATCGCGTTTGCGCGTTTTGGGCTTTCGGCAGATGGTGTGCTTGCCGCGCTTTTGTGCTCGGCGTTACTGGTGCTATGGGTTATGGACGCTCGCACACAGTTTATACCGCCACTGACGTCAATATTTTTTGGCTGTCTTGGTGTTTTAATGCTTTTATTCAACCTCAGCGATTGGCAAAGCCATCTGCTTGGTTTTGTTACGGTTGCCGGACTGCTGCTTTTACTGCTGATAGTATCCGGTGGCAAGGCTATCGGTGGCGGCGATGTAAAACTCATGGCCGGATGCGGACTGTTTTTGGGTTTTGCGCACATACTGCTCGCGTTTATACTTGCGTGTGTTCTGGGTGCGGTGATACATGTCATCCGCATGAAGTTTTTCGGGGCCGGACGCACCCTTGCAATGGGACCTTATCTTGCCGGGGGTGTTGCTATCAGCCTTTTTGCCGGCGATGCCATACTGCAAATGTATCTGGGACTATTTGCAATTTAACACAAAATCACATGTCGTTTTTATAGAATAAGCGACATTTAAAGGATAAATTCCAATGTTTACTAATACAAAATTCGTTTAATACAGGAGCAAACAAACATGGCAAAACAACTGGTTGTAGAGATAGGAGCAAGACTTGCACGTGTGTGCGTGTGTAGTACCAAGCGCTCTTCGCTGTTAGACATTGAAAAGAGCTTTTTCTTTTCCACCCCCGATGAGTGTTTTGCCGACGGCATGGTGGTACAGCCGGATGTTTTAGCTTCAGCTCTGCTTGAGCAGATGTCCCTCAATGGCGTCTCTGGTGTGAATGAAGTAACATTTGTTGTAGCCTCGCCAAAGATAGTTATGAGAACGGTCACGATACCACCTGTCAAAAAAAGGCTCGTTGGCGGCATTATAGCGGCAAATGCCACCGAGTATTTCCCCATTGACCTCACAAGTTACGTGGTTAATCACAGGATTGTCGAGGAAATAAAGGGCGAAACACCCGGCTATCGCGTGCTTGTGACCGCTACGCCAAAACAGGTGCTGAGCGGCTATGAAAAGCTCGCTGAAAATGCAAGGCTCAACCTTGTTGACATCGACCACAACGCAAACAGCCAGTATCAACTTTTCAGGCGACTGAAAACGACCGGCAACACCCTGTTTTTGAACGTGGGCACGCGACAGACACTTGCGACATTTATGTCCGATTCTGTGCTTGTGGCACAGCGCACGATACCTGCCGGCGGCGACGAGGTTATAAACGCCGTCATGCAGATAAACGGACTTGAAGAGGACTCCGTCAGCGAGGCGATAAGGCTTTCCTGCGATCGCGAGTGGGTGAAACAAAACCTGCCCCCCGAGCGCTTCGAGCTTATTGTGTCGCGCCTTATAAGCGGCATCGACCGCGCCGCCGACTTTGTAAAGTCCTCCAGCAAAATTGATGAAATAGACAGCATCGTCCTGTGCGGCAACTGTGCTGAAATTGCATACCTG
>CAYJFU010000069.1:1926-7222 GCA_964369445.1 uncultured Oscillospiraceae bacterium
TTTTCACGCGGTATGCACGCCGAGGCCATAAATATATCAAAACTTCCCGAACTGCACAAGGTTGTCACCGGCGAAAAGCTGTCGTTTTTTATCGGTTGCGCCGCCGGTTTAATCGAACCGCTTGAGCTTTTGGATAAGACCTCCGCAAAGTACAAAAACGCCGTCACTTCGTCCGGCAACGCACGTTCCGGAATCGGTATAGGTATTGCCACACTTGTCGTGTGTATCGTTGCAAGTGTCGGTTTTAGCGGTTATGCCGCCTTTAACTACTTTAGTGCTGAGGCAGAGCTTGCAAGTTTAAACGCACAAATAGAACAGCTTCGACCAGTTGAAGAGGTATATAATGTGTATGTAGCTTACAACAGTGCAAAGGAAAATATTGAAATTTTAAACGGCTACAGCACCAACCACAATGCCGGCATCCCTGCATTTTTAGAGGAACTTGAAGATAAAATGCCCTCAAGTTTACTGCTTCTTTCTGCCAGCTGTGACAACTTTGGTGTCAACATGATGATAAATACCGCAACGATGGCGGATGCCGCTGTTGTGCTGTCGGAACTTCGCAAATTTGAGACGATACAGCAACTGACGGTATCGGCAATTGCCGAGGAGACCAACGAGCTGGGCGTCACAACAACAGCGTTTAGCGTGACCTGCCTCTATGACCTACCCGAGGAACCTGCCGCGCTGGAAGAAGTGCCGCTTGAGGAAGGCGAAGCTCTTTTAGAGGATGAAGAGCTTTTGACTTAAAATGTTTTTGATGGCTAAGTTTGACGGATATATTTATGTTAAATTAGGAGATTTTTATGGGTAGCGGTTCTTCGCAGAGTAAGATATTACTGTTAACACTGTTTGGTGTACTGCTGTTTGTACTGGTTTTTATGTTTGTTTTTACCCCTCTTCAGGAGCAGGCGGCAAATCTGCAATCGGAAATAACAGTTGCACAGTCTGACCTTTTGCTTTTGCAGGAGCATGAGGCAAACCTGCCGACATACGAAAAACAAACCGAGGCAAACAGGGTATATGTTGCTGAACAGATAAAGCAGTACCCTTACGATGTTCTTGAAGAGGACAGCATTGTATGGCTTTTGGACTTTGAAGAAAGTAACACGGTTAACATCGAGACGCTTTCTTTTTCGGAAAATGTGCCATTCTTGCAATTTTCCGGCATCGGAACCGTTGATGGTGTCGAGCAGATTGTCGACATGCAGGCTTACAGCACTACGCTTGCGTTTTCCGGCGAGTTTTCCTATGATCAAATAAAACAAGCGATAAACTACATTTATGACACACCTCACGCAACGGCGGTGGACAGTGTCACCGTTTCTTACGACGCAACGACGGCAAAACTGCTGTCAAACTTTACGCTTAGCAAATATCTGGTGCAGTATCCCGGCGGTGTTTATGTTCCGCTACAGATGCCGCAGGTGCCTATAGGTGTCGATGCGCTTTTCGGCACGACAGACGGTGTGTCTGAAGAGGTCGATGAGCAACAAGAGGAAGAGGGTTAATGGGCAAAAACAGCCACAATAATAACGGCTTTACACTTGTAGAGCTTATGATTAGTGTTGTTGTGCTTGCACTGATAACAGTACCACTCAGCTCGCTGTTTTTTTCCTCTTCTGAGCTTACACAGCGCAGTGCGGAAATAGGAGATGTTACGCTTATCGTCGAAAATGTCGCAGAGCAGGTTGAGGCGCAGGACTTTGACGCTTGGTTTGCAGGCTCTCCCTTTGTCCCGCTTACATTGCACAGCAATACCACACCTATCGTGGGCACATTTGTTGAGGAGGATACCTCCACCGCCGGCGTGACGGACTATATCCCCACAAGCAGTGCACCGCTTGCGACGGATGCGTCGTACAGTATGCATTTCAGCAACCTTGCCGGTGGCTATTACAGCTATGATGTTGTGGTAAGTATCGATCCCGGTGATGATACCACCGCTTACGGTAAATTTAACGATATGGAGTTTTTTAGCGCCACACCGTTGCAGTATGTGTCCACACAACCGCTGAACGAGGCGCAAAACCCCGATGCCATCTCCACAACCGCATTTTTGTCGGCGGCGCAAAACAACGGTTATGACATCACAAATGTCGATGCGTTTATGGCACGCGTCCGTGTCGACCGCACTGTAACGACATCCGTTAATTTAAAGGACGATGCCGGTGTGCAGACGGTGCACGCCGCAACAAGCTACAGCTATGTGTACACATTCCCGTCGGCCGCCGCAGGTGAATCGTTGACCGCCGGTGTTGTGGGCACTACATTTGCATGGCCGGGTGTCGGCGACACCGCCTCCGTCGCCATGACCCCAAACGAAGGTGTACCGATACAGGAGTTTATCGACAATCCGCCGAAACTCTACGTTTTTATGTACCCCTTTTATGCACCTGTAGGTAGCCAAAACCATTTTGTGCTGGAAAATCCCGACAACCTTGTGTTTGACTATGTGCTTGTAAAACAGCAGCACAGCACCGTCACCACCGCACAGGAGTCAAGTTTCAGTGCCACCGTTGACATTCAAAGCCCCGACCTCATTGATGTCCAAAGCAACCTATCACAACCTTTTGTGCTGACAAACGATCTGCCAAACGTTACGTTTACCCATAATTCGACAGCGTTTACACCGCTTACGCTGGAGCCGACTTCAAAAAGCAACAAGATTTACAACGTCTTTATAGAGGTTTTTTCACGCGATGCCCTCGGCAACAGCGATTACAGCGAGGGACCTGTTTACACATTCAGTACTACAAAATTAGCATAAATCGAGAGGATACGACATGCAAAACAGAATAAAAGGTGCCGTTTCCTCTTTAAAGGATAATCGCGGTGCCGGCATAATAACGGTACTGCTCGCGATGTTTTTTGTCACGACGCTGGGTTCCGCAATACTTTACATGGCATACACCGGTTTGCTCATACGCTCTACCGAGGAGCGCGGTGTGCGCAACTTTTACGACACCGCCGAACTTATGGACGAGTTGCAGGCAGGTTTTTACACCGTTGCCTCGGACAGCGCAGGTATAGCCTACAACGAGGCGCTAATTCGCTTTAGTGAGGATAGCGCTTCTTTCAGCACTCAGTACTCGGCGGCGGTTCTGGACTGGGTGTCTGCGTCATCACAACCGCTTGCCATATCCGGCGGTACAAACACCTACTACTACGATACCCGTGTACTGTCGGAGCTGTTGTTGCACGGCGGTGTACCGCGTGAGGACATCTACATTGTCGGTGTCGACGATCCGGCTGAGGAAATACGCCCCATACACCTCAGCGGCAATGTGACAACACCACCGGCCGGACTTAGCACCATTTACGGCAACATGGGTACCATCGCCTACGACGATGAAAGCATAACATTTGAGGGTATCAGCATAAATTACACCAACCCGACAAGTGGCATAAGCACCACCGTAACCGCTGACATAGAGCTTAGCATACCCGATTATACCAGTGGCGTTCCGGGTGGTGCAAGCTACGATTTTTCAGATATATTCGGCTATGCCGCCATTGCAAAAGGTGACATAACCTTTGCTTCCGGCGCGACATTTGACGGCAGTCTTTACGCGGACAACATCATTTTACAGGGCACAGGCAATACCGTCATCGACGAGACGGTGATAACCGCAAACGAACTGGAAGTGCCGCTCGGACACACCGTGACGGTGCAGGCAAACGGACAGCTGTGGGCGCAGGGTATCGACCTGTCCGGCACAAGCTCAACGCTCAATGTTATGCGCGACGGCGCTGTATATGTGCAAAATGACATCGCGCTAAACGGTACCGGCTCGGTGCTGAATGTTACCGGCAGTATCTACGGTTTCGGCGACAGCATCGACACCCCGACACAGAGTAGTGCCATCGTTATAAACGGTCTTGACACCACGGTGGAGCTGTCCAACATACAGCGACTCATGCTCGCCGGACACAGCTTTATATTAGAACCGCGCACCGATGATGTTATCGGCGGAATTTTAATGGGCGAATCCATCTCCGCCGCACCCAATCAGCTTGCGTACCTTGCCCCTACAAGCATACTGAACAACATTGATAGCAACCCATTGCTTCTGTCTGCCGGCGAGGCTGTGCCGTCATTTACGCCGCCCGGCAACACGCAACTCTTCCCCGACGGCAGTACACTGGACACGTTTGGTGCTACCGTTCAAACGATGGTCTATCCCCTGCCCAGCACACCGGCAACACAGGCGGTCTACTACTTTTTGACCTTTGCGACACCGCAGGGTGCCAACGACTATTTCAGCCGTTATTTCAGCTTTAACAGTGCGGAAATTTCCTCGTATCTCGATGCGTACACCGCACTTTACAACGTAACAAATGACCCTGAAACAGCAGGTAACACCCTTATCACCGATGGCGCAGGCGGCTATGTGTTACCGTCTGTCAACCCCCTTTCCGCAGTCGAGGCGGATGGACTTGAAAGTCTGTACAGCAGTCTTGGCACTACGCTGTCCGGCGTGCATGAAGCCGGCAGTACACCTTATGATTATCTTGTATCGCAGGATGGAATTGTTAATTTTGGAAGGCTATTTGCTCCCCAACCGGCTCCCACATGGCCATCGGCTTTTTTAAATTTAAATAAGGACTTTGTCGGTTACTTTACACCTACCGATATTACATTGACACCCGGTTCATTCTATGCCAATGCCGATTTTATCATATCTACAGCAAACGTACAGGTCAATGCTGACTTTGACGGCCTAATTATCTGTGCTGGCGATATAACTGTAGGCCCCGGTGGAAAACTTACCGGTGACAGCACAAAGACGAGGTCGGCAATAGATGCAGAATATGGTACACATCCCTACTCAATGGCTGATTTTTTAACCGGCTCAAGCTTTAATTCCTTTGACGCGCTTGTCAGCAATGAGGGACTGCAAGATATTACGGATTATGTCGGCTATTCATATTGGGAAAAAACATAACATGACAAATGTAACAGCGACACAATACAAAACAACATGCAACAACAAGGGGTTTACACTGCTTGAGGTTATCATTGTTGTTGCGTTGCTTGCCACACTGCTTGCAGTGTCTGCGGCATCGCTGTCACAGCTGATGGCATCGGAGTCGAGCAAGGCCATAACCTCAACAGCCGCCATGTATGACCTGTGCAGGGTGTCCACCCTCAGCGGTGAGATTGAACCTTACATGACGATTACACTGGAGAGTGACGGATATTACGGCACCATTTTCACCGGCGCGGACGAGCAGACTCACCGCGAACAACTGGGTGATACCAGTGTCTTAATGTCCTACACGACCGATGCCG
>CAYJFU010000069.1:7232-10010 GCA_964369445.1 uncultured Oscillospiraceae bacterium
AAAACCACAACCCCCCCCCCCCCCCCCCCCCCACTAAAAAAATACACCCCCCCCCCCAACGGCGCACTTGTAGAGCCGTCAGCAATAAAAAGCATCACGGCCACGGCAGGCGAACAAAATGTCCGCATGGATATAACGGCGGCGACGGGATACTACAGCACCACACGATGAACAAAGAGGTTTTAATGAAAAAAAACGGGGGTTTCACGCTGATTGAGGTTGTCATTTCTATGGCAATACTCAGTTTTGTATTGATAAGCACCACGTTGCTTATCACGTCGGGCACTCGCTCCTACTCTTCGCTGTACACCGCTGTGGATATTCAGTACGAGTCGCAGATTGTCATGGCACAGTTGCAGGACAGGCTTTTAGATTGCAATGGCGGTGTGTCTTATAACTCGGCGCAGTCGGCACTGTTCATCGTCAATGAGAATGATGACGACACCTTGATACTACACGGCTACTTTATACGTGATGATGTGCTTTATTATGCCACACACACCGGGGATGGAGCGGCGATAACATCCTTTGCCGAAAGTCTTGACAATGTGGGTGACATTATGTCTGACAACGTCACGCTACTGGAATTTACACCAAAACTTGACGAGACGGTTTTGCTCAGCGGTGATATAAAAACCGCGTTTGTCCGCGGTAACCGTAATTACGAGGCAAGCCAAACCGTTGCATGTCGTGCAAAGCCTTTTTACAGCGGTGATCTTTCGATAGTCCTTTCACTGATATCAGCGGAAACAGCGTAAGATTTTCACCTTACAAATAACTTATTTACCGTAGACAGCACAGTCGTCAAAGCGCCTGCATTCATTCCAAGTTGTCAAGCGTAGTGCTCAAAGCATTACATTCGGCATTAAACGATATTTAAGCATGAATGCATTGTAGTTTTTCAAGCTAAATCTGTACAACTATAAAACAGGAAAAAATATGAACATTAAATCTTTAAAAAACCACAAACTTTTGCGAAGCTTAGTATCGCTGTCGCTTGGTCTTATCTGCTCCGCGTGCCTGCTTTCAGTCGGTGCAGATGCGTACAGCAGTCTAAATGGCATATCCGCCGCTACATCGGACGGAACATTTACTATAGTCGAGCTGATACCCACCGCCGGCACAGGTAGTATAGGTTACTATGTCGAAGGACAGGAGCCGATAGCCGGTGACAGTTTGCAAAGTCTGACACAGCTGCGTGCGGCAGGACTTGTCGGCGCAGGTGCACCGCTTAGTGAGGTCACACCGGATTTGTATGTTCTTCCGTGGCAACCGCGCGACGGCGCTGACGTAGCATATGACATTTCCGAGACAACGGTGTCGGTAAATGGTAATTTTGTCGCAGTAAGTGGGGGTGCATACAAGCTTAACGGTGTGCTTTCCGACCCTGACGAGCCGATACCGGCCGGGACGACATTCACCTATGTAACCGATAGCAGTGGCGATTATAACTTTGCACAGGCGGACGATGGCACCGCTTACAGCATTACCTATGATGTGGTTTATGTTGAAAGCGTTTTTGTGAACAACAACTTTTTTAGCAGTTTTGTGTTAGACGGCAATGCATCTCCGGCCATAACAGTGACATCGCTGACGCCCTCACAGTTGAGCGCGAATCCGGCTCTACTACAAGCGGCAGACCTATTGGTGCTGTCCGCAGGCTATAACCTATCCGCAAACAGCTCTTTGCAGAGCACTTATACGGCGAGCAACGATATTAGTGCGGCCGCGGCCGCGGCTATAACTGACTATGCCAAAACAAAACCAATCGTTTTAGACCGCCGACTTGCGTCGGTCACAGCGGCACAGTTGAGCGGTGCTGTAAACACGGTGATAGTGTCCGGTGCGCCGAGCGGTGGCTTTGTCCGCGGCAACGTGTATTGTTTTGCTCCCGACGCACAGCGTGCACAACTGGTGACGAGTGCTTTTAATTCTGCTTATGACGGTGTTTCAGCAGTCGGAAGTGCTTACCATGAGGTTTTCACCGAGATACAGACCGAAAACCGCTATCGCCCAAGCGCAGACTATCTGCCGGAAAATGTGTCGATAGCAACGGCAATGCGTCACGTGATACATGTTGCGAACGATGATTTTTCAGATCCGTCTGTCGCATTTACCGGCAACAGTACTGTCCTGCTACCGACGGTTTTTGGTGAGAACACCCTGTCCGGCACCGTGCTAACGGGTATCAGGAGAATTGCATACACCGTCGGCGACGACAACCCCCTCAGCCGTAACGTCACGGTCGAGCTGTTCTACGAGGATGCAGACGGCGCATATTATTATGACACTGCAACAGGTAACATTTTGCCGGTTGACGGTGCGTCAGTGTCCGCTCTGCGTTTTTCCAAGGAGGATTTGTTCTCTCAAAACCTGTCCGGCGCCGGGCTTTCTGCCAGTGACAGTTTCAGCCCGAGCAGTAGCGTTATAAATGAGCTGTCCACCCTTACAACCGACAGCAATATTGCGTTGTACCTGCAAGCGACAACCACTATCGGCTACCGTCCGTATGTGTCGCTGTCCACACCGCTGACGTTGCAGAAGTTGGGGCTTCTGAAGTTGGGGTAATGAGATAAATTTAATCTTCGTGGCAAAATTAGACAGCAATCCACTCGACATGGCATCAATTATAGTAAAATAAGCTGTCGCAAAAAATAATGTCCTTTTAAATACTCCCCCCGCCGAAGGCGGGGGGGGTTTTTAAAGTGTTCCCAAAGGTGTTGCGTTTTGGATTTATTGTTTATCCCACGGGGCCTCGCGGGCCTTAGTTGCGCGGGT
>CAYJFU010000070.1:0-9784 GCA_964369445.1 uncultured Oscillospiraceae bacterium
TCATCATGTCAGTATAACGCTCTGTCACCTTATCCCCTGCCCTACAGTCCTGCTGCCACAATAGCTCTACATCTTTAAAGGGCGCGTGAACATGCTCCACTACCAGGCCTGCTTTTTTAGCAAGCCTGGGTGCGTCTTGAAAATTGTCATCGCCAAACTCACATCCCCACCAAAGGCTCACGGCGTCAAAACCTGCCTGTTTTATCTGATCGTACCGTGTTTCAAGTGGTACGGCATAACCGACCCAGTCAAATGTTGCAATCATCTTTCTCCTTTTATTATTGATATAGATATTCAACTTAAAAAACATCACAAGATTGTTGAGTAACTACATAGTCGGAATGTTAACTATTTAAACTCTCACCCCCGCCAATGGCAGGGGTGAGAGTTTAAATGAGTTTATAGTTGTGTAATGTTGCGCCGTCACAACAACCCTTATAGGTTATTCAGTTTTTGTGGCTGCCGTTTTTTTCGCTGTACTGCGCCGTCTTGCGTAGCGCTGCTTCGTCTCACCGCCGTGTTTTAGCTTCGGGGTAGCGGTTTCCACCGCCTCCTTGTCGACAACGATGTTCGAGATGGTCTTATCACTCGGCACATTGAACATCGTCTGCATCAACAGACTTTCCATAACCGAGCGCAGTGCACGTGCGCCACACTTCATTTCAAGAGATTTTTTTGCGATGCCGTGTAGTGCCGCGTCGGTGAACTCCAGCGACACGTTATCCAGTGAGAACAGTGCCTTATATTGCTTTACAAGGGAGTTTTTCGGCTCTTTGAGTATCCGCACAAGCGCGTCCTCATTAAGCTCCGACAGCACCGACACAACCGGTATACGACCGACAAGTTCCGGTATAAGTCCAAACTTCACAAGGTCATGCGACTCCACTTTGGACAGTATAGCCTTGGAATCCTCTTTGATCTTGCCCGTCAGGTTACTGCCAAAACCGAGCGTCGTGCTACCTGTGCGCTTTGCTATGTGTTTTTCAAGTCCGTCAAAGGCGCCGCCGCAGATAAACAGTATGTTTTTGGTGTTTATCTGGATAAACTCCTGTTGCGGGTGCTTGCGCCCACCCTGTGGCGGCACATTTGAGATAGTACCCTCGATAATTTTAAGCAGTGCCTGCTGGACGCCTTCGCCGCCAACATCGCGCGTTATGGAGGGATTTTCGCTTTTGCGCGTAATTTTATCTATTTCGTCAATATAAATTATGCCCATCTCGGCACGTTCGATGTCAAAGTCCGCCGCTTGTATAAGCTTTAGCAGAACATTTTCCACGTCTTCGCCGACATAGCCTGCCTCGGTCAGTGTGGTTGCATCGGCGATGGCAAACGGCACACCCAGTTTGTTTGCAAGGGTGGACGCGAGCATCGTCTTGCCGACACCCGAGGGGCCGAGAAGTAGCACGTTGCTCTTTTGAAGCTCCACATCGCCAAGGTCGTCGCCGGATATTATGCGTTTGTAATGGTTATAAACCGCTACCGCCAGCGCAACCTTTGCGTCATCTTGACCAATAACATAGTCGTCAAGATGGGTTTTAATCTCGTTTGGGGTGTAAATTTCCAGTTCACTTATCTTTTTTTCTTTGCGAGAGTTGCCTCCCTTTTTATTTGAGGTCGGGGGTTGCATTGCGTTTTCTTCGTCCATTATTGAAACGCACAGCTCCACGCACTCGTTGCAGATGTTGACACCGGGGCCGAGCACCATTCGCTCCACGACACCTTGATGCTTACCGCAAAAACTGCAGACGGTTTGTTTTTCTTTTGTTGCCATTTAACCTGCCCTATAATTAACGTTTGTAGATAACCTTGTCAATGATACCGTAGGCAACAGCCTCTTCACTGGACATAAAGTTATCGCGATCGGTGTCCTTTTCGATGATTTCGATAGGCTTTTGTGTCATCTCCGCAAGCAATTTGTTCATCGTCTCACGAGTCTTAAGCATACGCTCACTGTGTATGCGAATGTCGCTAACCTGACCGCGGAAACCGCCGAGCGGCTGATGAATCATTATCTCGCTGTGCGGCAATGCAAGGCGCTTGCCCTTTGTACCCGCCGCCAGTAAAAACGCACCCATAGAGGCGGCAAGTCCGACGCAGATGGTCGACACATCGCACTTGATATAGTTCATCGTGTCGTATATGGCCATACCCGATGTTATCGAGCCACCCGGACTGTTGATATAAAAGCTTATATCCTTGTCTGGGTCTTGCCCCTCCAAATAGAGCAGCTGCGCCACGATAAGGCTGGAGGTAACATCATTGACCTCGTCTGACAGCATGATTATCCTGTCATTTAACAGCCTTGAAAAAATGTCGTAACTGCGCTCACCTCTGCCGGTTTGCTCCACAACCATTGGTACTAAATTGCTCATTGTCTCCCTCTTACTCTGTCTTAGCTTCGGGTGCCTTAATAGTCATCCAACTTTAAAACCACCACATCTTCCCTGCAGAAATTGCGCCTACCATCGTTGTCGTCAATCGCAATGCACAAAGCATTACTCACTCCTCCGCCTTGATAGGCAAAATTTCTGCTCGGCAATCTTGCGGCGTTTTTTAATTTGAAGAACTATTTACTGTGATAACCGCATTTTCTTTGATAAAGTCAAGTGTCTTGTTCAGTGACAGGTCTTTGCGCACATCTTCAAGCGGTATAAGCTCTTTGATTTTGTCCGCTTCCATCTTGTAGGCCTCTGCAATGCGCTTTACCTCTTCGTCGAGATCCTCGTCGCTTGCTGTGATGTTTTCAAGCTGTGCGACTTTCAGTAGCGCAAGACGTGTTTTAACCTGTTTCTCTGCTTCTTCGGCAAAGCCGGCTTTAAACTCTTCAAGGTTGCGACCCATGTACTTTAAGTAGGTTTCAAGGTTAAGGCCTTGACCCTGCAATCTGCCTTCAAACTCACGAACCATGTCATTTGAACGGTTGTCATACATTACAGCCGGTATAAAGCCCTCAACACTACCTATAATTTGCTCCATCAGTGCATTTTCAACACCAAGTTCCGCCTGTTTTTCCTTGCTGTCGGCTATCTCCTTGCGGATGCTGTCCTTGTACTCAGCAAGTGTGTCAAACTCCGACACATCCTTTGCAAACTCGTCATCAAGCGCCGGCACTTCTTTTGCCTTTATCTCTTTAAGTTTCACCTTAAATACCGACGGTTTGCCGGCAAGCTCTGCCGCGTGATATTCTTCCGGGAAACTGACATTAACGTCAAACTCATCGCCGGTCAGGTGACCTACAACCTGCTCCTCAAAGCCGGGGATAAACTGACCGCTCCCCAATACCAGTGAGAAATCCTCGCCTTTGCCGCCATCAAATGCAACATCGTCCACAAAGCCCTCAAAGTCGATAACAACAGTGTCGGTGTCCTTTGCAGCTTCCTCTGTTGTCACAAGGCGAGAGTTACGCTCTCTTACCTGCTCGACGCGCTCGTCAATCTCGCCGTCTGTTACAGTATAGTCATCCTTGTCAGCTTTTAAACCTTTGTACTCACCAACCTCGATTTCCGGCATAACGGTGACGTTGACAACCAGCACTGCGCCGTTTGTCTCATCCGCGCTCTCGATGTCGACCGACGGACGGTCAACCGGCTCAATACCTGTCTCTTCTATGGCCTTCTCGTAGTTGTCGCCAAAAACGTCGTTTATTGCATCGCTGTAGAAAATTTCTTTTCCGTACATCTTTTCAACAAGATGTTTTGGTGCTTTTCCCTTGCGAAAGCCCGGCACGTTCATCGTCTTGACGGCACTCTTGTATGCCTTGTTGACGGCGGCGGAGAACTCAGCCGCGTCAATGCTCATTTTTATCTCGTATTCGGAATTCTCGAGTTTTTTGTGGTCTAAAAGTGTCATAATTGTTATTTTCCTTTCACTTCACTATTCACTGACTATTTATTCATGGCCTCTAGGGCATCCTTGCGGGAGAGGTTTATGCGACCTTGGCTGTCTATCTCGGTGACCTTAACGAACACCTCATCGCCGACGTTTACAACGTCCTCAACCTTTTCTACCCTGCTCTTTTCGAGTTTTGAAATGTGGCAAAGTCCCTCTTTACCGGGGGCGATTTCGACAAACGCACCAAAGGTCATAAGTCTTGTTACGCGACCCTTGTAGATAGCGCCGACCTCGGGGTCCTCCGTTATCATCTTGATGATAGCAACCGCTCTATCAAGGTTTTCCTGTTCAACAGCCAGTACGAATACACGACCGTCGTCCTCGATGTCGATTTTTGCGTTGCAGTCGGCACAGATTTCCTGTATAACCTTGCCGCCCTTGCCGATAACATCACGTATTTTTTCGGGATCTATCTGCAACGATACCATCTTGGGTGCGTATTTGGAAAGCTGCTTGCGCGGCATATCGATAGCTTTTAGCATTATTTCGTCAAGGATATAGTATCTTGCTGTCTGGCACTTTGCAAGTGCTTGCTCGATAACCTCGTATGTCAAGCCGTCGTTTTTAAGATCCATCTGTATTGCGGTTATGCCGTCCTTTGTGCCGGCAACCTTAAAGTCCATGTCGCCGAAGAAGTCCTCGACGCCCTGAATGTCCACCATAGTGAGGAACTTGTCGCCCTCCTCGATAAGGCCGCAGGAGATACCTGCAACGGGGGCTTTGAGCGGAACACCGGCATCCATAAGGGCAAGTGTCGAGCCACAGATAGCACCTTGTGAGGTCGAACCGTTGGAGCTGAGTATCTCACTTACAAGACGTATCGAGTAAGGGAAGTCATTTTCTTGCGGTATCATCGGGAACAGTGCGCGCTCTGCAAGTGCGCCGTGGCCAATCTCGCGACGGCCGGGTGAGCGCATACCTCTTGCCTCACCGACCGAGTACGGCGGGAAGTTGTAGTGGTGCATATAGCGCTTTGTCTCTTCTTTATCAATGCCGTCCAGCAACTGCGCGTCGCGTATGCTACCGAGAGTACAGGTGGTAAGCACCTGTGTCTGACCCCTGTGAACATGCCGGTGCCGTGAACGCGCGGTAAAAGACCGACTTCAGCGGCAAGCGGACGAATCTCGTCGATACCGCGGCCGTCAACACGTTTGCCGTCGTCCAGTAGCCATCTGCGCACGACGTACTTTTGCAGCTTGTACAGGCACTCATCAATCATGGCGACCTGCTCGGGATATTTTTCATCAAGCTCGGCGTGAACCCTGTCGGTTATGGGAGCCATTCTCGCATCGCGCACGTTTTTGTCGTCGGTGTCAAGAGCAAGTTTTACATCCTCAATGCAGAGGTTTTTCACCGTCTCAAACAGCTCGGCATCAACCTCTTTTGACTCAAACGGTACTTTTTCTTTGCCTATTTCAGCGCGGATGCTCTCGATAAACGCGATAATCTCTTTTATCTCAGCATGTGCTTTTTTGATGGCGGTGAACATGACATCCTCCGACACTTCGTTAGCGCCAGCCTCAATCATGATAACCTTTTCTTTTGTGGCGGCGACGGTCAGCTGTAGGTCGCTGACTGCACGCTGTTTTTCATCGGGATTTATAACAATCTCGTTGTCGACAAGTCCGACAAACAGGCCGCCGATGGGGCCTTTCCACGGGATATCGGATATAGAAAGGGCAATGGACGCGCCTATCATACCGGCTATTTCGGGTGAGCAGTCCTGATCGGTGGACATAACAGTCATAACAACCGACACATCGTTTCTCATGTCTTTGGGGAAGAGCGGACGAAGCGGGCGGTCAACAACACGTGCGGACAGCACTGCTTTTTCCGACGGGCGACCCTCACGGCGCAAAAAGCTGCCGGGGATGCGTCCTACCGAGTAAATTTTCTCCTCAAAATCGACGGAAAGCGGGAAGAAATCCACGCCCTCACGCGGTCTTACGCTCATTGTGGCGTTACAAAGCACCGCAGTTTCGCCATAGCGTACAAGGCAGCTACCGTTTGACAGGGCGCACATCTTACCTGTTTCGATGACCAGCGGACGACCTGCCAGCTGCGTCTCAAACACTTTAAAATTTTCGAACATTTTTACCTCCGTTCATTAAGATAGTAACGATACTATCTGCTTATTTTGGAGGATATAGCAATAAATTCAATCGGCAATACGGCTTGCCGCCTCAATTCACTGCTACCCCTCCCTGTTACCGTTCAGTACATGACAAGAGTAATAAAATAGGCTGTACGACACAGACGACACGGTGTGAGTTAAACCCCACACCGCATGGAATATATCAAACAGCCTGTATTCACTACTTACGCAGTCCGAGCTTTGCTATAAGACTACGATATCTTTCGATGTCCTTTTTGTGCAGATACGCAAGCAGGTTACGTCTGCGTCCGACCATCTTCAAAAGACCTCTGCGCGAATGGTGGTCGTGTTTGTGGATTTTCAGATGCTCTGTCAGGTGGTTGATCCTGCTTGTGAGCAATGTTACTTGAACCTCCGGCGAACCGGTATCGCCCTCGTGCAGGCGACTGCTGTTGATTAAGTCAATTTTCTTTTCCATTTTACACCTTTTTTGATAGACCCGCAGGGCAGAAATTTCACACTGACCGCCCAAAGGGTAACGTACTAAGCTATTTTACCACACACACGACGCTTTGTAAAGATATTTTTTCACATTTCAATCTTCGTACACAATTGGTTAGGTTAATCAAATGAATCTATCAGTTTTGTTAGAATTGTTGATTTTTTATTTATGTGTGTTATTATATATTTAATATAAGATTAAATATGCCACATGAAAGGATATTTTTATGAACAACAAAAACACAATGAAAAAAGAATGGACCCGTCCCGAAGTAGCATCACTTGAACTTAACGACACAATGAACAACGGTCTGAACAACGGTAACGGTAATGGTTGGGGCCATTGCAAACATGGTAACGTGCCCGGCATCGGCAACGGACATGACAAGTATGACAGCATCCTCTGTTCCTAATTATTAGTTAATAAAATGCCACCGGCTCAAAGCCGGTGGTTTTTTATATTTTTTAGTAACCCTATAAATCCAATTGCTCCTAATACCACGTTAAATCGGGTAGTCCACCTTTAAAATCGTGGCATGAAACACATCACCCAAGTCCAAAAAGCCGCCGCCAAAAGCCTACCTTTTTAACAGGTTTATCCGACATTGGAAAGTTTGTGTCGAATGCGCCGAATATCTTGTAAAGTTCATCATGCGAGTCGAATATCTCTTCATCCTCACCACACTGCTTGCGGTGGTAGTCACCGAAGCTGTCCATGACAAACGCGTTTATATTGTCCTGCAGTTCGGCGTTTATTATCCTCAGCAATAGCTCACGGCTGTGGTGGTCGTCGATGCGTATGCCGACCTCAACGCGCCGCTCGGTGTTTCTTGTAAGAAAGTCCGCCGAGGCGATGTAAATGCGCGCCTCACTCCCCTGCCCGAACACATAAATGCGTGAATGTTCAAGATAGCGTCCAACTATACTAGTGACGGTTATGTTCTCTGTGACACCCTTGACACCGGCGCGCAGACAGCATATGCCGCGAATTATCATCTCTATCTTTACACCGGCACAGGATGCCTGTGCAAGTTTGCGCATGATGTCCTTGTCGCTGACAGAGTTGCATTTTATCACAATCTTTGCCGGATTGCCCTGTGCGGCCTGCTCCATCTCTCGCTCTATCTGCCTTATTATTTCAGTTTTAAAACAGAGCGGCGCCACAAGCAGGTGATCAGTCTGTGGGGTTTTTCGACCGAGTGACAGGTCGTGAAACAGTGCGGCTATCTCGGTACCGACGGAATTTTTTTGCGTTATATAAGATATATCGGTGTAAAGTTCCGCTGTGCTCTCGTTAAAGTTACCGGTACCTACAAAGGAAATATAGTGCTTTTTGCCGTTTACTATTTTGGTTATAAGGCACAGTTTTGAGTGAACCTTATAGTCCTCGTATCCGTAAATGACGGTGCACCCGCTGTCCTCCAGCCTGTTTGCCCAGTGAATGTTGTTCTGCTCGTCAAACCGCGCACGTAGTTCCACCACCGTCACGACCTCTTTGCCGTTGTCAGAGGCTGCTATAAGTGCGTCGATCACCTTGGAGTCCGACGCGAGTCGATAAAGTGTCATTTTTATTGATATGACATCCGGATCGACAGCGGCCTCGTAAAGCAGTTTTATAAAAGGTCTCATGGAATGAAACGGGTAGCTGATGAGTAGATCGTGTTTGACGGTGCTGTCTGCCAGACTATAACCTTTTGGCGGTTGCACCCCCGAACGATGTGTGTAAAACAACTTGTGTGACGGCATTGTGCGCTGTTTTAGGTGTTTTGATATATCATATAAAGCTCCCATTCCCAGCGGAAGCCTTTCAAAAATGCAGTGTGACTTGTGCAACTGCAATTTTTCCTGTAAATACTCCACTATTTCCGCAGGAGCACCACGACTTAGTTCCAAACGAACCGCCGCCAGTTTGCGCCTCTTTTTCAGCAGTTCCGACATGACAAGGCGGTAGTCCAGTTCATGTTCCATCATCGCCTCGGACATGGAGAGGTCGGCGTTGCGCGTTATGCGAAAGGCACACTTAGATGATACATTCAGGTCAGGAAACACCTGCGATGCATAGTGCAGTATAATCTCCTCGGTAAAGGCGAACATCATCCTGTTATCAGCATTAAGAACTACAAGGCGCGGAAGTTGTGTACTTATCGGGATAAGTCCGAAACTTTTTTTATCGGCGCCCTTTACCTTTAACGTCATGGCGACATAACTTTCAAGGTTGCGCAAAAACGGAAAAGGATGGCGTCGGTCGATAACCTGTGGTGACAGTAGTGGTGCTATCTCATTTAGAAAATGATTTCTCCAAAACTTTTCTTCCTGTTTTGACGCTTTTTTAAAGTCAATATGATATATACCCTCATCTTCAAGCGACAATAGCAACTTGTCAAGAATATCATCGCGATAGCTGAGCAACTCCGACACCACCGGCATGATAGCATCCAGTTGCCCTTGCGCGTTAAGGCCGGTTTTATTGTCTATAGGTTGCACGTTCAAGAGCGTCTGGTCAAACAGCGAGCCTATCCTAACCATGAAAAATTCATCAAGGTTACTTGCGAAAATTGCACCGAATTTCAGCTTTTCTCCCAGTGGAACATGTTTACTATCCGCCAGTTCCAGTACGCGCCTGTTAAAACCCAGCCAACTTATTTCGCGGTTGATAAACATATCGTAGTTGGGTTTAACAGACTGTGATTTCATATTTTATCTCCGTAAATATTTTCTCGGTGATCCCCTCGACGAGCATCAGCTCTTCTATTGATTGGAACTCACCGTTTTGCTCACGGTAATGAACAATGGCATTCGCCCTGACTTCACCTATGCCTTTTAGTATATCCAACTGTGCCGCCGGTGCATGATTTAAGCATACTTTTTCTTTGTCACACAGCGGATAATCCACCGCCTTATTTACCAGCTCGTCATCGGTTAAAAATGGCGGTGCCATCAGTACAACATAAAAGACCAACAACAACGCAAACACCGCGACGGTGCAAAAAAACCACAACGGCGAACTTTGTTTCTTAACCTTTACTTTGTCGTATAATGTCATAGAGATACTCCGCAACACCGCCCTCGTAGCTGGGCATCACAACCCTGTCTGCGTGCGCCCTTATATGTTTTGGCGCATCGGCAGGCACCACCGCAACACCGGCGGCCTTCAGCGCTTCGATATCGTTGTCGTAATCCCCCATCATGACGGTGTTTGCCATCTTTTTTCCGAGTAGTTTTGTAAGCTGCTTTAATGCTGTCGCTTTGGTTACACCTTTAGGCAACAGTTCGACATTTTCTTCGTTTGAGAATACT
>CAYJFU010000071.1:0-9179 GCA_964369445.1 uncultured Oscillospiraceae bacterium
GACAGGACTTACCGCCGTTGACGGTTGTCCGTCTGCAACCGGATACTTTAAAAGGGATAGCGCTCCGCCACCCTGCCCCGGCAACCACGTTGCCGACCCGGCCGTACCAGTGGTTTAAAGTTAACAGATATTGTTTTGTATCATAAAAACCTTGTACAAAAAGGCTTGCTCTCTCGCCATTGGTGGAAGAGCAAGCCTTTTTTCTTATGTGTTTTACGCCTGAAGTAAGTACTTTAAGTAGACAATATCTACTGCCTGTGGACCTTTCGGTTCTCTTTGAATTTGTACATTTTTGTGTCAGCTTTGTGCAGTATTTCCGCACATGACAATACGTTTGCACTGTCGACGGAAATCAAACCGTAACTTATGGACGTCTCAAAATCCCTTTGTAGATGTTTTGCTATGTCGAGGCTCTGTGCAAATGCAACATTCAACAGCTTTTTCACTGCATCTTTGTCCGCGCCCTCAACGGTGATTAAAAACTCATCACCGCCCATGCGCGTGACAATGCCGTCAGAAAACACGTCGTTTAGTATTGCGGCAACGCTTTTAATATAGTTGTCGCCGTCGGTGTGACTGAACGTGTCATTAACCACTTTTAGACCATCAATGTCGACAAGTGCAACATTAAATTCTGCCTTTGCATCCACTAGTGCTGTCAGCCTTTTCTCACCAAAAAAACGCATGTAGCAACCGGTAAATGCATCAAAATTGGACTGTTCTTCCAGCCTCTCCACCTCCGACTCACTCACGTTGATGGAACGGCGAAGGTTGTCAAAACGCTCTCTGTCAAGTTTCAAATTGACAAAGGTTAACGTATAAAACACGGTGATATGATAGCCTATAAATACCAGCATGCTTAATAGGGCAAAGTGCAATTTGTACTCAACCCCAGTGCCGTCTGCACCCAAAAATATAACGGTGGCAATAAAGAATATATAAGTGAATGAGAACATCCACGTCGCAAAACGCACATTTCTCTTGTCAGTAATCATCAGTCTAATTTTGTGTGGTTTTATCAAGAATTTCGCAAATATTATGTATAGCCATGAAATAAAAAATGGGGTAACCGTCTGTAAAGTACGCAATTCGCGTATTTCATAAAGTGCCGCAAAGTCAACATCTAACAGTACAGCCGTCAAAGATAATGTTAATACTCGCCATGTGTAAAAATTGACGCTTGCAATAAGTGCCCAAAAAAGTGCCGCAAAAATGTTTTTGCGAGCCAAAAGTGCAAGCTCTAAAAAGTGCACGCTTACAAACAATATCATGCCGATAAACTCTGTATCCGCACTTAAAAATTGTGCAAAAAACAAAATGACCGACAAATTTATTAACACTGTTATAATAATTTTAGGCCATAAAAATTTTGCACTCCCAATCAATGAGGTGAAAAAATTGAGGGCTGAGACTTCGAATAGCACAAAAATCGCTATAAAAGGAAGAATTGTCATGCAACACCTCTTTTATAGTAAGCGGCTTTTTGCTTGCGCATGTCGGCATCTGCAAGATCAAGCACCTGCTCCAGCGAATGATATCGGCGGCCATAGTCGATAAACTGCTTGCCTATACTTGCCGAAAACCGATAATGCTTTTCGACGGCGTCTAATTCAATGATTCTGTTTATTCTGTCCGCGACAAGCTCTAACTCCTCTTTGGAATTGCTGTTGAGAATGACCAACAATTCATCTCCGCCAACCCTGCCCAAAACATCAATATCACGTATGGCGCGCTTTACACACGCGACCATATCCTTTATAAGTTCATCACCGACATTGTGCCCGAAGGTGTCGTTAACTGCTTTGAGGGCGTTAATGTCAATAAAAAGTATGCCAAACGACTGCGATTTATCGTTGTATAGCTCGCGCAACATGCTGTGCATAAACATTTTGTTATACGCGCCGGTCAAACTGTCGCACTCGAAATTTTTTATCACCTCTACTTTTCGTATCAACAGCTGTTCATACTTTGTCTGCACCTCGTCACGATAATGTTTATTAATTGTCATGTTGACAAAGTTGACACAGTACACAAATGTAAAGTAGAAAAGCACTATATTAAGTACAAATGCTAAAAGTGAAATGTAAAGTTGCTCGGGATAGTCACGCTGTGAATACAGCAGAATAGACGAAAATGTGGTATAGACAATGGAGGCAAGCGAAAGTGCCGATATAAGCTGCGGATATCTGCGCGACACGGACAGCTTTTTTACACCCTCTGTCGGCAAAAATTTCATAATTGCGAATAAAAATAAGAACAAAACAATTGTAGTTATGGCAATGCTCAATACGCGAATACCGGAGTTTGTGTATATACTTATTGTGGAAATGTTAAATGCTTTGCACAGCGCAATGGATACCGGCAGATGTATGGCGGAAACATGCATGGCAAATAGCGCACCTAAAAGAACCGCTTGACGCCACGGTGCTTTGGACATAAGCTTAAATTCCAACGAAAAAGCGATGAATATTGTTACATAAACTAAGTATATTGGTTGTTGCAGTGCAACAAAGACCCCTAATAACATTAGATTTAGCAAGGATAGCAACGCGTGCACAACACCGCCTCGTTTAGCTTGTAACAGGATATTAGTTACATAGCCGAAGAGAGTGTAGTTGTACACGAGGTATAATAATATTGTGAATATATAAAGTGGTAATAGATTTGTCATGCCTACCTAAGAATTAACGAACTTTGATTGCAACATAGCCAGCTTAATAGAAAATATTATAGCATAAAATTTGAATAAAATTCCACAAATTAGCAAATAGCCTATTCTGTTGAAAAAAATACGCACTTTGTAAAGAATGTGAAAACTGACGATTTTTGAAATGTTGTGCCAAACCTAGTTTTATAATGTACTATTGGATATTCTTGTTGCGTATGTAAAGCTCACCCCACTGACGTAAGGCATCCAGTACCGGCGAAAATTCCACACCAACATCGCTCAAGCTGTACTCTACCTTTGGCGGCACCTGATTGTAAACGTGGCGCGTTATTAGTCCTTCGGTCTCCAGCGTCTTTAGCTGTCTTGAAAGTGAGGTGTGTGTTATATCTTCCGGCATACGACGCTGCAACTCATTAAACCGTAGCGACCCTTGCGACAAAAGATGCAATATGTAAATTGACCACTTGCCGGAGAGCAATTTTTGGCTTGTAAGGTAAGGACAAACTAAAAATAAATCCCTTTTCATAAAAAACTCCACAGTATCATAAAATATCGTACTTGTTTTAAGGTGAGTATATATGTATAATAGCATTAAAGTAAACAAATAACAAGGGGTTTTTTTATGGATTTAGGAATTGTCTCACTAATACCTATTGCAATATGTCTGTCGTTGATATTGCTGACAAAAAATGCATTTGTCTCGATAGTGTGCGCACTTGTGTCCGGTTCAATAATTGTTTTTGCCTATTCTGGTGAAACATTTACCGCTATAAACTCGGTGGTGGGTGTGGCTACCGACCCCTATCAATTTAAAATAATTGGGTTTGTGGTGCTTACCGGAGCGCTGGTCAGCGCAATGCAGTGCTCCGGAGGGTTGAACGGCGCTATTAACATCCTTAAAAGGCTACAAAAGCGCTCTACATCTAAGGTGGCAGGTCAACTGCTTGTCATGTTAATCGGCATTCTTATGTTTATGGATGGCACAAGTTCGATGGCCCTTACCGCCGTTGTTGGAAAACCGGTGTTTGCGCAGCTTAAACTTCCAAAAGAAAAGTTGGCGCTTGTGGTGAACAGCACGGCCGCTCCTATTGCATGGATAATCCCCTTTGGTGGTGCCGCCGCCATGGTGGCAGGTGCCCTGACCGAGTCCGGTGTCGATGCGAGTATTAGTTTCACTCAGGTGTTTATGGCAATACCGTTTCAGTTTTACACCATACTGTTGCTCGTGTTTTTGGCGATAACCATTATTACAGGTGTTGAAATAGGCCCTATAAAGCACTGTAAATATGAAGAACAGCAGGTACAACAGGAACAGACGACAAACAGCAACATCCTTTACATGCTCATACCGCTATTAACTCTGGTGGCGATGATATTTATAATGCTGTTTTACACCGGCGATGGAAATCTTATGAGTGGCGACGGCGCAACAGCTGTGTTTACAGCAGGCAGTGTATCGCTGTTCGTAACTGCTGTATTTTACCGGGTTGTAAAGCTTGGAACCATGGATGTCATAATGTCTTGGTTTTTTAAAGGTATGCGCAACATGGTGGAGATTATGGTGTTACTGCTTGTGGCGTTTGCGTTTGGCAGTGTCATAAACCAAATCGGAACCGCCGCATACCTTGTGCAGGTAACACAATTTTTACCGCCACAAATACTGCCGTTTGCAATACTTATTCTTGCTTCGGTTATAGCATTTTGTACCGGAACAAGCAGTGGAACTATAGCTATTATTATACCGCTTGTAATGCCGATTGTAATGGCTACAGGTAGTAGTATACCGCTTGCTGTGGGTGCGGTTGTGTCCGGCGCTGTGTTCGGCGACCAAAATTCTGTCATATCCGACAGCGTGCTGATGACCTGCTCAATGACAGGCGCTAAACCGCTGGATCACGTGCGCACACAGTTGCCATACACACTTATTGTGCTTGGGGTGTCAAGTGTGCTATACTTGATATGCGGGTTTATTGTTTAAGGCTTTGTTAGATAGTGTCGACACTATCTAAGTTTAACATGGGAAAATATTTGTCACTCGTTCATTTCTCCCCGCCGAAGGTGGGGAGAAATGAACGGAAATAAAAAATAGTTATGTTTTTGGGTTTACTGTGATATTGTATTCACTTTAACCTAGCCAAAGACTTGTAATCCGAACACGCCTTACGCGTACAAATTTTGCGCCATGCTTCGTTATCCTCATTCGTAATACGGCAGTATTACTCAACCGTCTGCCCCGCCTGACACAAAAATTGTGGGTGCAAGGTTCAGAGAATTTTTGGCTAAATCAAAAACGGTTCGGATTACAAGGCTTTGGCTAACCGTATTTTATTTAATCAAAGGAGGATATTATGGAAATTACAAACATTAAGGATATTTACGAGCGTTTTGACAAGGTGGGATGTCTGACCTTTGCCACCATCGACGAAAACGGTGAACCGCATACGCGAATTGCACATCTGCGCGGCTATGACGAGGACGGCATCTACTTTATGACGATGTACACTAAGTCGTTTTACAAACAACTGAAAGCCACCGGCAAAATATCGGTATGTGGGCTTTGCGCCAACAGTAAAGTTGAGCACAATGAAGACGGCTTTCCGATATTCGACGATGGCTATGCCATAAGGATGACAGGAGATGTAAAAGAGGTGTCTATAGAACAACTCAAAGCAAAGCAAAACCCCATATTTGACTTTTGTATAAAGGATCAGGAAATTTACAAAGCGATGGTGGTTTTCTGTATAACCTCCGCAAACGGCGACATCTTCGACTACGACTTTGCAAAGCGTGCACGCGAAAATAAACTAGAGCGCATATATATTTCTTACAATGGCAGAAAGGTGCAGTACTCGGGACTTAGCATTGATGCCCAAAAGTGCATAGGGTGCGGTGTGTGTGACAATGTATGTTCCTTTAAAGCGATTGAACGTAGTGGAGATGTCTACACCGTCGACAGGTATCGCTGTGATGAGTGCGGAGACTGTTATCTCAACTGTCCTGTGCAGGCGGTGTTGTTAAAGGATTAGGGCGTGTTGATAATATTTGGACAGTAGTGTCAACTTGCCCTAGTTATCTGCCACAAGTTTCTCGGTCACCGCTACAACCTTGGGGTCGTCACTTTGCATGGTGCTGCTTATCCTTTTGTACAAAATCAAGGCTATTATAAAGGTTAATAGGTCCGCGATGGGCTGAGCGTAAACAAGCCCGTAAAGACCAAATATTACATTTAATATTGATACTATCGGCAAAAAGAATATGCCTTGTCTGCTTATGTTTAAAATAAGTGAGGCCTTTGCTGCGCCGATAGCTTGCATAGCGTTGATAAGCAAAAACAGTACGCCAAAAATAAAGGAGCTTAAAAGTAGAGCCTGCGCAAAGGAGAGTGCATAGGTATACGCCGCGCTATCGGTTAAAAAGGCACTGACTATCTGCGGCAGCCCGATGTAACAAAGTGTAGTTAAGAGCACACTCAATCCAAAACTGAAAGCGGTGGAGAATTTTAAAATGCTTTTGAACTTTTTAAAGTCCTTTGCGCCGTAAGCGTGCCCTAAAAGCGGTTGAACGCCCTGCGCAAAACCAACACAGACAAAAGAAGTTATCATTGTCACCTTCATCGCGACGCCGATGCCGGCAACGGCAAGATCACCGTAATCTGCCATAAAACCATTCACAACTATTGTGGATACACTCATCAGCAGGCTTGACAGTGACGCAGGGATGCCGATACTCAGCACGTTTTTGACCGTTTTGCTATCTTTGGCAAAATCTTTTGGGTTGATGCTGAGTTTGCTGTTACCTTTTATAAAGTAGACGATGTAAAACAATGTGGCAGTGACATTTCCGATGACGGTTGCAACCGCAGCGCCGGTTATCCCCATATCAAACCCTAAGATGAAAACCGGATCTAAAACGATGTTTACTAGGTTGCCGATAATCATGCCGAGTGTAGCCGTTTTCGGGTTGCCCTCCGCTCGGATGATGTTGGAAAATGCGGCGGAAATCAGTATAAACGGGCCGCTCAATGCGACGATAGCAAGATAGTCGGAAACCATTGTCAGCGTATCACTGCTTGCGCCTAATATGTCAGCAAGCGGCTGTGAAAAAATAATTATAAATGATGATAAAATCACGCCTATAATAGCGGCTGACCAAAAACAAAAGGAGGAGACTCTTTTTGCATAGCAGTCTTTGCCCTCACCGAAACTCCTTGAAATGAGCGACGTTCCACCTATTCCGAAAACAGAGCTTAAAGCCATAAATATCATAAACACAGGTGTTGCAAGCGATACTGCTGCAACCTGCAACGGGTCGTTTGTCTGACCGATAAAAAACATATCCGCCATGTTGTAAACAAGCACCATTATCATTGCGATAATAGCGGGAATAGCGTTGCTCAATACGAGCTTTGGAACACTTTGAACGGTTGATTGATTTTTCATGTATTTACCACCTTTTTCAATTGATAGCCACCTTTTGACAGTTAGCTGTTGATATGCTTACGTTTTTTTAACCCACAGCGAGGTAGAGTGGGACACGGTTTATTTGATTTTTATATAGAGCTTTTTCAGTAAAGTTTGCAGTGTGCTTATTTCTTCTGGTGTAAAGTCGGAAAAAAAATAGGCTTCATTCCTTTGTCTGAACTTGTCGGTTTCGCGCCATGTTTGCAAACCGAGCTCCGTTAAAGTGGCCACCTTAATTCTTTTATCGTTATGGTCACCACTCAGCACGACTAACCCCTTTTTTACAAGGCGTTGAATGTTCCCCTGCATAGTCGCCTGTGAAACTTCAAATGCCTTTTCTATATTTTTTATCGGTGCTGAATGATTTTCCATCAATGAAAGATAGCCCAAAATACCGCATTGGTTTAACGTAAGACCTGTGTCTTTTAAGTCGTTGTTAGCTTTTTTTTCTATACCGTCGGTTACCTTTTTTATAAAATGCATTATATCGTTGGTCATTTTTTCAACCTCCTGTGTGTTTATTATGACATAACAACAGTGTACTGTCAATAGTTGGCTGTTGATTTCATAAAATCTTCACATTCAAAAACTGAATATTTTATATTTTCATCCTACGACATAGCTGTTATAATGATATGGATACAGAAAAAAAGACAACTTTCTACACGTAAAATTATATCGGGGGGGGGCGTAAATGGGAGTACTGGATGCACTAAAAAAGACAATTGTTGACAATCTGCCGGACGTTGTGACTAATCCGGAGATAAGCGGTCAAACCAAAGATATGCTATATAAGTTTGATAAGATAGCGCTTATAAAGGGTTCGCGTTTGATAGTAGGCCCGTCGCAGGAGGCTATCTTTGTGCGCAACGGTGTTATAGATGCGGTGTTCGGCCCCGGCTCGTACAACCTTGAGACGGACAACATACCCATCGCAAAGCAGATACTAGAACTCGCTTACGGCGGTGATTCGCCCAACCGCGCCGAGATATGGTTTGTCAACAAGACGGTCATGATGGATATAGCGTGGGGCACACCGCAACCGCTGTCGATGGAGGAGCGCAAGTTTGAAATACCGTTGACACTAAAGGTGCGCTGTAACGGCTCGATAAGCTTGCGTATTAATGATTCGCAAAAGCTGTTTACCGAGATGGCAGGCCAGGGCAAGGTGTTTTCAATAGACAACTTTCAAACGGCGATGCGCGGCATGATGGTCTCTCGCCTGCAACGGGTGATGGGCGAGTTCATGAGCACCAATGATGCAGGATTCGTGACACTCCAACAAAACGTAACGGTTATAGAAAAACCGCTCGGTGAGCTTATGCACCAAGAGCTCGTGCCTTACGGTCTGGGGTTGGAGGGTTGTTATGTAAAAAGTTTCACCGTTGTTGAGGACGACGCGTGGGAGCGCTATAAAAGGTACGAGGATGAGTACTTTAACATTCACGCCGAGGAGCGCCGTATAAAACGTCTTGGCATGGCGGAGGCTGAGCGCCTTGCATCACTGGGTACTACATACGATCGAGAGCGTCAGTTTGGTGTGATGGACAAAGCCGCCGGCAACAACACAATGGCGGCGATGGCAAGTCCTGTGGGTCTTGGTGTGGGCATCATGGCAGGACAGGTGCTCGGTGACAGCATGAAGATTATGGCCGGTGATACGATGGGCGCCGCTCAACCGGCACAGCCGTCCGCACCACCTGCCGAGGAAGGTTTTACCTGTCCCGCTTGCAGCGCAAAGTACGGCAAGAGCGTTAAATTTTGCCCCGAGTGCGGTTACATTGTTAAAAAAGCGTGCAGTGCGTGCAGTGCCGAGCTAAAGGGTGAAAAATTCTGCCCTGAGTGTGGTAAAAAGATAACCATTTGCTCCTCCTGCGGTGCGGACAATGCCGCGGATGCTGTAAACTGCGCAAAATGCCAAAAAACGCTCACAAGTACAAAGTCCTGCTCTTCCTGCGGATTTACGCCGGAAAACCCGACAAAATTCTGCCCCGAGTGCGGCACACCGATGTAATAAAAAAGGCTTTGTTAAATTAAATAGTGAAGATACA
>CAYJFU010000072.1:0-568 GCA_964369445.1 uncultured Oscillospiraceae bacterium
TGGGAGAAAAACTCCTTAAAAAATTCTACCACGTCGGCACTGGCACGCTCACCGCCGTGCATACCACCCATGCCGTCACACAGCACACCGTATGCATCCTGCCCCGCCTGTGTCGGCTGACACACAAAACAGCTGTCCTGCTGATACTGCCTTGTGCCGATGTGGGTGGCGCTTGCCGTATTGACCACTATTCCGTCGAGTATTTCCGGTTCCTGCTCCGTTTCGATGGGTAGCGCGTCGGGCTGTTCCGTCAGCAATACCGTCGGGGTGTCGTACTGTGGAAAAACCTGCTTTTCTTGTGGCGGTTTTTCTTTTCTTTTTCTTTTAAAAAAGTTTAGCATAGGCCAACCTCTAACATACAATCCTTTGACATTATGTAAAACCGATTTCCCGGTGCTATTGTGTAGTATTTGTCACGCTCAAGTCTTGCGCCGTCTATATATGTTCCATTTGAAGATAGATCTCGGACATAAAACATAGCCTGTTTTTCATCAAACCTGACCTCACAGTGAACCCTGCTGACATTTTTATTGTCAATAATAATGTTGCATTTGTCAGAGGATCGCCC
>CAYJFU010000072.1:578-8963 GCA_964369445.1 uncultured Oscillospiraceae bacterium
CATCGGCATGTTTTTGGGCAGTAACCATCTATCCGGCGGCATACCTGTGCGCAGTAAACTGATATAAGGGGCACCTTTTCCCTGTAGATTTGCCACCTGGTTCACGACGTTGTTTTGCTGCGGTGGCGGTTGTTGCGGTTGCTGGGGTCTTGCAGGCGGTGGAGTTTGCCGACCCACGCTCGGCTGAGGAGGTGGCGTGGCAGCTGATACCTGTATATCCGATAAAAACTGTTCCATACTCTGCTGCCTTTTACGGTAGTCAAGGGTAAGTCCGCGCTCAATCGCCATTGAAACTGCTGTCGCAACGCTGTAAATCCTCAAATTTTCAAGATTGTCACCGTTTAGTCTGTCCGGTGCGTCCAGTGGACGCTTGCCGACCACAACATTATAAAAAGTAGCACACAGCGCGTAGATGTCCGTCCAAGGGCCTTGATTGCCGTGACTAGAATACTGCTCAGGCGGTGCAAAACCCGCTTTGAGTACAACAGACAGACTTCGCGAACGCTCGCCGACAAAATAGCGCGTTGCACCAAAATCTATAAGTTTAACCTCTCCTTGGCGCGTTATAAGTATGTTGTCAGGGCTGACATCGCGGTGAAGCATACCTTTTTTATGTACTTCACAAAGGGCACCCGCGGTGAGCTTTAATATCTCAAGGGCGTTTTCCACCGACAATTTGCCGCCACCGGCACGCGCAAGTCCACCAAGTGTTACTCCGTCGAGAAATTCCATGACAAAGTACGCTGTACCGTTGCACTCAAAGTTGTCCTTGACCTGTACGATGTTGTTTTGCCCCATGAAACTTTTCAACGTCTGTGCCTCGCGGTTAAAGACAGTGAGACCGTGCTCAAACATCTTTTTGTTGTCCTCTCCGGAAGCCGCGACGGTGAGACCATCACCGAGCCGAACGGAAAAGGATGCCGGCATAAACTCTTTTACGGCGACACGCTGTCCGCTGTGGTTGTCTTTGGCAAGGTATGTGACACCAAAACCACCTGCACCAAGCGCTCTGCCAAGCAGATACCTACCATTTAACACCGTACCGGGGGCAAGGATAATATTTGCACCTGCCTGCGATATGGCGATGTAGCCACAGGAGTCGCACTTGTCCGTCGTGACCGGCAAAAAACAGTTGTGACAAAAATCCGTCATTAGCCTTTCTCCGGTTTAAAAACTATCGTCTGCGAGCCTGCAAAAATCTTATCGCCGTAAACAAGCGGGCGCGTGTCGTTTATAAGCACACCGTTAAGGTACGTCCCACCGGGGCTTAGGTTTGTTATGTTAAAGCCTTCACTTGTCTTTTCAATGACAAAATGTTGTCTGCTCATCTTGACATCGTCAAAAATGACATCGCAGATATCACTGCGGCCTACAAACATTGAACCGCTTATCGGCAGTTTTACCGAGCGCCCTTTGCCACTGATGTTCGCAACGTCAAGTATGATATCTGACTGTTTTACGGCGGCGAAATGTGCGCGTCCCGTCTGCCCCATCGGCATGACATGTTGTTGCATCGGTACATCTGCTTGCATCATCGACAACTGCTCTTGTGCCTGTTGTTCTGCTTTTGCACGTTTTTTTACTGTGCCGACCGCTACAGCCGTTATGATACCGGCGCCGAGTAAACCTATAAATATGTAGGCACCTGCTGACACCGGCTGTGCGGATATTACAGAAAGCTCGGGCGGTGTGTTGTTGATAAAGTCGAAGGAGAGTTCGTTTGCCACATCGTTTTGCTGTGCAGACATGTCGGTTATTCCGCTTGTGCGCAATGTCAACTCACCGCTTGCAGGTAGATTGGCAAGCGTCAGTACCGTGCTGTTAGACTGTGCATCAAACGCAGCCGCCGTCACGCCGATAAGCTCTCCCTGCTCATCCGATACGATATAGTTATCAGCGATGTTGGCACCGGCAACCGGTTCGGAAAAAGTAGCGTTCAGGGTGCCCTCGCCCGTCTGAGTGACCGATAACAGTTGTGGCGCTGTCGTGTCGGGTGTGCTGTAGTTAAAGTAAGCGGAAAATTCCTCGCTACTCTGTCCGGCTGTCAGCGAAAGCTGAGCACCGTCGGGTATGAGCACGTTAGAGGTTGCGTTAAACTTTGCGATGTAAACATCGCTTTGCAGTGAGCTGGCAACATTGTCAAATGTTGCTAACAAATCGCTCGAATTGACAACGGATATGTATCCGCCGGTTGACCTTGCAAGAGCGCCGAAGTTGTCAAGGTTTTCCTTTGTTCCTGTGTCAAACCCAAAGGCGTAAAGCGTAAGTCCGGCATCATTTAAAAGGGTTTGCGCCTCCTGTGCAGTGTACCCTCCGACATTGTAATCCACCGAGTCGGAAAAGACATAGAGAAGCTTTCTGTCAAGCGACAACGACTCCTGCTTTGCAAGGTCTGACACCGTCGCTAGTGCATCAAAAAACACTGTTCCTGCCTCATTTGCCTGCAAGCTCGCCGCCTTTTCTGTGAGTTTGGCCGTGTCGGTGGAACTGTCGACAAGTGTTTGCACCTCTACTCCAAAACTTATAAGTGTGACGACATCTTGCTGTGTCATATCATCGGCGAAATCATTAAGTGCCGCTTGTACAGCCGCCAACTGCTCGGCGGTTGTTGAAGTGGATGTATCCACAAGAAAATAGTGGTGTATCTTAGCATCTGTATCGGGCGCGCCGACACTGCTTGCGGTTATGTTCTGTTCGCCTATACTGAGTGTGACCTCATCGGCGGCAGGTTGCGTAGGTGCGTAAAACCACACCGATATGTTCGGCAGGTTGGCCTGTAGTTGTTCCACCGTCAAGTCTTGCGCAAGTGTCGTAAAACTGAACAAGGTGAAAACTACAAGTCCCAAAACCGTCGCTATTAGTTTTCTTGCCACGTTCTGCCCTCCTTACAATATGGTACAAACACAAACGCGGACATTCCTATCTCTATTGTCTCATCACCGAAAAGCGCACTGCTTTCCTGCAACGGAACACCGTTTAAAAGCACAATCTCACCTTTGCCACGTGCGAGCAAAAACATCGAGCGACGTGGCTCAAACACAATGGAACAGTGGTCTTTGGCGCTGACCTGCTCGTCATCGGTTATAGCTATATCCGAAGTTACGGCGCGCCCTATGTAATTTCTTCCACTGTGCAACTGGTAAGAGCGTCCCCACTCGGTGCCCTTGATGCACACGAGCCATCCGACTACAGGGTCGTTGCCGCTGTCGGTTTTAAATATACCCACCGTTTTTTCGTCGGAACCGACATTTCCCATGTCGATTTTAATCGCACCGGAGTTTGATGATGTGAACACCGGTGTGTACTGCGTAAGCTCATCGCTGAGCACTCGACGTTGCGGCAGAGGGTTTTCGCAGTGAGGGCACTTGTCAAATTTTTCATCGTCGTAAAAATGTCCGTTTTTACATTTTGTCACAGCCATTTATCACCTCAATATTATCGTCACCTATCTTAAAAACCAATACGCCTTGTCAGCCTCGCATCGTTTTTTGAGTTAATTGACTCTAACAAAAAACCGCTATTGCCGAGTAGTTGTCCATGTTTTTTCCAGCACCGTTGCGCATAACTATACTTGTCATTGCTGACACAAAGTCCTGCGGGGAAGTTGCGCCTTTCAAACATCGCATCATGTCCTTTTCGTCCAGCCATTCCCAAAAGCCGTCACTGCACATAAGAAAGCGCTGTGAGGGGCGAACTGCCGTAGGTTCGCTCATGTCAAGTTTGGGCGGGGCGGCATCGTTGCCCAGCACGCGCACAAGGCGGTTTCTGTCCTCGTGAAAGCGGATGTCTTTTTCCTTAATCTCGCCTTGCAACACAAGCATTTGGGGCACACTGTGGTCAAGGGTTCGTTTGACAATTTTATGTCGCTCAAATGTGTAGATACGGCTGTCACCCACATGCGCATAACATGCAACGCCGTCCTTTATGTGCAGTAGCGTTATTGTTGTCTTGCAGGCATCAAATTTGAGCGAGGATTGCTGTATGTTGTAAATATCCGTCTGGGCGGTGGCGACACATTTTGTTAAAAGCTCTTGTCCGGGCAGCACCTCGCCGGAAAACACACGCTGCACCGCCTGCACTGCCGTTGCGCTGGCTACCTCGCCGGCACCGTGACCGCCAAGACCGTCGCACAGCACAAACATATGACCGCCGGCACCTGAAAATGCCCCGACACAGTCCTCGTTATTCTTCCTGTCGCCCTTGTCGCTGAACGTTACATAACTAAACATATTCACACCCGATATTAAATAATCTAATTTTTAACCTTAATGTCTGCTGTCGGTAACTATAGATAAATTATAATATATCAAACGTAATATTGAAATAGACTATCTTACGATGTTTAACCTTAATTGAGTACTAAAATTGCGATAAAGGGGCATTTGCTGACAATTTTTTGCACAATTGCAATAAATTACCATATTTTTTTCCTCAAGCAGCTATGGCACCTTGATATTCCGAAAAACCGGCAAAAATTGCATATATAGAGTCTCTTTTGTTATTTACATTTAACAAAAGATATTCTATAATAGTAGATGTAGAGAAACGCATTGTCAGAGGTAGAATTTTGAGTAAGCAAAAAAAGTTCGGAAAGATGTCGGCGCAGGTCAACATTATGATCGCGTTGCTGACGACGATAATCGTTACCGTGATGATTTTGATAAGCGGTGTGGTAACAGCCAACAATGTCAATGCAGAGCTGACCGACCAGTGTATAGTCGGTACAAATCTGTTGGAGTATGAATTAAGCCTACATGCAGTTGACGGCACTGAGGATAAAACTGTTATACTTGACCGCTTAAAACAGATAACCGGCTGTGAATTCACTATATTCAACGGCGATGTGCGTGAGTTTACCACCATTATTATTGATGGCGAACGGGTTGTCGGAACAACACTTGATCCCACCATCGCAAATGTGGTATTAAATGAGGGTAAAAGTTATGTCGGTGAGGCAAATATACTCGGCGAAAACCACATAACTTCATACATCCCACATTATGATGAAACCGGCGAGATAACCGGTGTTGTATTTGCAGGTATATCCGCACAGGCAAATGATGCATCCATATCTTCCGCTCTTACATTGTCCATGATCGTCGGTATTGCTATGATAATAATTGTATGCATTGTAGCAAAAATAGTTGTTGACAGAACTGTTGCTAAACCGCTTGACATCGTTATGGATGCCGCACAAAACATTGCTAAGGGCAATATGAATTTTGAGCTGGACGTAAACGCTAACAACGAGATAGGCCTTTTAGCTCAGAACTTTAACGAGATGAAACACAATCTCACAAATGTCAACGGCGCGCTTGTAGATATGCTCGGCCATATTGCAAACGGCAACTGGAATGTAAGCACCGGTCACGCTGATATTTATGTCGGCGACTGGAAACAACTCTATCAGTCCGCTAACGCAATGATAAGCTCTGTCAGAAGTGCACTGTCCCAGGTTTCCGCTTCGGCAGGTCGAATAACATCAAGCGTGACATCTGTTTCCAACGGTGCACAGGCACTCGCCGATGGTGCAATTGACCAATCAGGCAGTGTAGACATCCTGTCCAATAACCTGCGCGATGTTTCAAACCAGATAGAAGACAACTCCAAAAACACCAAAAAGGTCAACGACCTTGCCGTTATATCCGGTGAAGTTACGACGTCGACACTCGATGATATGAGCCAGATGCTCAGTGCAATGCAGGAAATATCCGGTACGTCAGACAACATAGTTAAAGTAATCAAAGTTATCGACGATATCGCATTCCAGACCAACATTCTTGCGCTTAATGCCGCTGTTGAGGCCGCACGCGCCGGTGAAGCAGGCAAAGGCTTTGCAGTTGTTGCGGAAGAGGTGCGAAGTCTTGCACAAAAATCCTCCGAGGCCGCAAAAAACACAACGCAACTTATCGACCGCTCGAGAAACGCCGTAGAGGTCGGTGAGGGCATTGCACAAAAAGCCAACTCCTCCTTTGAAGACTTGGCATCAAAGGTGCAACAGATGGTCATAACCATTGATGAGATTGCAAAAGCAACTGAAGAACAGGCGGTGGGCATAAAAGAGATTTCCGCCGGTATTGATCAAATATCCACAGTCGTACAGACAAACTCCGCAACAAGTGAAGAGAGCGCTGCCGCAAGCCACGAGCTTAGTATCGAGGCCGGCAACCTGCACGAGATTGTCGAGAGGTTTAAGCTGTAGAAAAAACATTAGTACACCCCCCACCGATGGTGGGGGGTGTATACTTTAATATGAAAAGAGTAGCAAATACCTCATATCATCCATTCAAACGCAAAATTCAGTGACATGCATGGCGAATTCTGTATTTTACAAATGGCCTTACATTGTAGCAATGGTTGCTGGCTGCTCATTCTTCGCAGAGCCGCTGTGCATGGCTTGCGCGTTGTTGGTTTACTACACAAAACAGACTTAAGCGCAATTTGTGTGGGAGGGGACTGAGAACCCAACGGAGGTTGAGTGTCACCGGTGACGGAAAAAGCAAACCGGAGGAGGCTGACTTTTCCGTCAAATTAAAGAGCTGCTTTTTCGTCAAACGCAATACGACAGTAATGCTTAAACCTCTGCCTAGTTAAACAAAATCTCACCTAAGCCGACTTTGTACAAATTTTGATGTAATGCGACAATAAATGCAATTACGATGTAGGAATCGACGAAGTTGTTGATGTCGAGCTTGTCGGCGTCGACGAGCTTGCAGGAGGCGTCTTTGCGCCAAGTGTTACAACTATCGTTGTGCCTACAGCCACGGTAGATCCGGCCGGCGCCGATTGCGCCACCGCTTTATCCTCTGTGCCGGCAAGGTAATCACCGACAGCGTAGGTTATTGTAAACATTGTGGAATAGCCGTTTGCAACGATATCTGCCTGTGTCATGCCGGTAAAGTCCGGCACGTTGTGTGTGGTGACCACCGGCACATATTTAAGCTCTACCGTCGCACCTGCGCGTACCTCGGTACCGGCGGCTATGTTTTGATACCAAACTTCACCCGGCAGTCGTCCCGGTGCGTTTTCCTCGGTAAACACAGGTACAATGCCAAGTTCGTTGCATATTTCAATTGCCTTTTCACGCGTCACAATGTCGCTGTATGGTGAACCTTCATCGGCAACCAAATCAGGTACATATATAATCTTACCCTCTGAAACTACAAAGCTGATTGTCTCGTCTATTTTAATAGTGAGGTGCACCTTGTCCTGTGACAGCACCGTTCCGTGTGCCGAGTCCGACTCGGTGTAGCGCGTGTTGATGGAAAGCGAACAACCCTGCTCATTCAGCGGCACAATCCATTCACGAATTGCCTCCTCATGTGAGCCGATAAAGGACGGAATAACAAACCTGTCACCGAGTGAGTAGACAAGCTCGACATAGTCGCCGGTCTCGTAATGAGTGCCTGCTGCCATCGACTGCGATATAAGGTCGCCCTCTTCGGTGCCGAGTGCATATTTTTCTTCCACTATGGTTGTTATACCAAGTTGGCTTGCCTGCAATGCGCCCTCGTCTTGGTCGTAGCTGTAGAAATTGGGTACAAGTATCTCCTTGCCAAGCGAAACGGTCAGCGTTATAACATCGCCGGTATGCACCGTCTCTTCCGCTTTAATGCTCTGCTCCATTATCTGTCCTTTGGCGACATCGTCATCATAGACTTCATTTAGAAGTATTTCGAGGTCGTTGTCCTCGCCAAACTTTTCCGCCTCAGCAACCGACATTGTGAGGAAATTCGGTACATCTACCGCTTCACCCTCGCCGGCGCCTTTGGAAAACAGCACGTAAAGCGGCGTATCACGACGCACCTCGTCGCCGAGCACCGTGTTGTCGTTGACGGTAAACTCTATGACTTCACCCAGTGGCACCGTCTGGCTCTCCTCAGTGGTGACGCGCACCTTTGTCATCTTGTTTTCTTCCGCCCATGCCTCGACCTCGTCGATGCTCATGTTCATTATGTCGGGAAGTGGTATCATGACACTCTGGTCAGGACCGCCGGACACGACGACCTCAAAAAACTCGCCGCCAGATAACGCTTCACCCTCGACAGGGTTTTGCGATATAACGTTTCCTGCTGTTACCTCGTCGCTAAACTCGGTGTTTAACTTTAGCAACACCTCATTTTCATTGCCCCACAGCTCCACCTGTGACTGCGTCCAACCCACGACGTTCGGTACACTTGTACCGCGCCCGAGCAGTATCGCCACCACAATAATGATAATGAGTGCAATCGCACCGATTATTACGTAGTGCACTGGAAACTTTTTGTTACCACCCGCACCGGAAGTGCGCTTTGCAGGCGGTTTAAAGGTGCTCTTTTGCTCAAAACTCATGCCGTCGCCCGCCACAATTGTGTTGGCGGCGGGTTTTTGTTTTGGGGTGTACCG
>CAYJFU010000073.1:0-3561 GCA_964369445.1 uncultured Oscillospiraceae bacterium
AGCAAGCCATCACGGAAGTATGGGTTTAGGGTTATCTATGGTGGCACAGATTGCAAAACTGCATGGTGCAAAAATAGAGCTTGAGAGCGAGCTCGATGAGGGCAGTTTATTCACCGTAAAATTCCTAAAATAAAATTTACGGTTTTAATTTTACTTTAATTATACCACTTTATAATTTAGCTTATAGTAGTATCAGGCTAAATTATAAAGTGGTTTTTAGCTAAAAACACAAACACCATAGAAAGGATAGTTTAAAATGACAGACAATGTAAAGTTTATGCTACTCGGCATATTTTTGGCCGTAATGAGTGTGGGAGGGGTTATATTAGCTGATGAGGAAGAATTTTTCTTAATCATCGCTTTAGCTTTACCAATAGCAGCAATATGGTCATTTGCCAAAGGATTTATTGGCAACGATAAAAAGCATACGGTAGTTGAGAGCGAAGACACAACTCCAGAATAATACAAACACTACCTGTTATAACAACACAGCAAAAATAATTGCGGAAATTTTAAAACTTTAATATTACTTTAATTTTTGAGGTATAAGATTAAAGCTACAATGAGAACTATAAACAAAAATACGAGGAGGCATTTATAATGAAATCAAAATTTACGTTAAAAACATTGGGCATAATTTCTTGTGCTGTATTTCTATCAGTTGCATTGGCCATCGGTGTTATAGCTGTGACAAGTCCTATGACAACAACCCACAAAGAGCAGGCTACTGTAGTACAAACTGAACATGTTGCAATTGATTCATCAGCGCAACCCTTGTTAAATGCCACAGAAAGCTATATCGGAGAAGCGGAAGCGACAGCTATAGCGCTTGCACACGCTGGATTAAACGAAACTGATGTGTCACACATGATGTGCAAACTTGATTATGACGATGGCATAGCGGAATATGAAGTGGAATTTTGGGACGTCACAAAGGAATATGACTATGAAATCAATGCAATAAATGGTGAAATTATAGGCTATGACTACGACATGGAAAGCTATGGTGCAACTCCTGTAACTCCAGCGGTTACAAACACTCCAACCGAATATATCGGAGAAGCGGAAGCGAAGGCTATAGCGTTTGCACATGCAGGTGTGACGGAAAGTGAAGCTAGTCGCATTAAGTGTGAGTTAGACTTTGATGATGGCTATGCTGAATACGAGGTCGAGTGGGAGATCGATAGAATGGAATACGAATATACAATTAGTGCTACTGATGGTACAATTTGGGAACATGATGTGGAATATGATAATTAAATAAAGTCTAGCACTTAAATATTGTAAATTTCATAAGAGTTCACACTAAAAAACAGACTAAAACAATAGGTTTTAGTCTGTTTTGTTCTCATTTTATATCACTTTCTAACGCTAATATTAGCTCATTTCCCCCGTAGGCATTTGAGGCTTCTTCCATCTGTCGGAATATTTCCACCATGTCCTTGTGAGACCATTAAATTTTGTATGTTATCTCAAGACCACACCCCGACGGTAGTTACAAATTGGTATTGTGACATTGCAGCCACAAGGCTTGTGAGCTTGTTGAAAACCGACGTGTTGAATGTGAAAAACATCACATTCGTCTAGTAGCAATTGTATTAATACTTGCATTTTTATCATCGTTTTGTTAAATATCCCTATAGTGGAAATTTTACTTTGCCTATGAACATCCGCACCAAAGTTACGAAATCATACAAATGTATAAAAATTTTACCCCAAATCCCTCAATAGGTTTTCCGCCGCCATCATGCTCATGCTTTCCGATGCTCCGGCGGTGGACGCACCGCAGTGGGAGCCCATGATAAGGTTAGGGATCTTGTAGATTTCGGGGTCGGTGGGTGGCTCCTGCGCGAATGCGTCAAAACCGGCGCCGCCTATGCGCTCGGATTTTAGCGCCGCGATAAGCGACGTTTCATCCACAAGGCCGCCGCGCGCGGTGTTGATTAGCACCGCTGTCGGTTTCATGGTGGCAAACTGCGCTTCGCCTATCATGTGATGGGTTTCATCGGTGAGCGGCATGTGCAGGCTGATAAAGTCGCACTGCTCACATATCTGCGCAAGCGTTGCATAGCAGATGTCGTGCTCTTTTGCGTAGTCCTCATCCCAGTAGATGTCATATGCCATGACCTTCATGTCAAAGCCCGCGGCACGCTTTGCATGCCCTTTGCCGCTAGCACCAAGCCCTACAATACCGAGTGTCTTGCCGTACACATCGCTTGTGATGACCTTGCTCCAGTCCTTGTTGTGGCACATGCGGTCGATCTGCACCACCTTTCGCGCACATGCCATCATCAGCGCGAAAGCATAGTCTGCGACAGCGTTTGCGTTTGCACCGCGTGTTATTGACACGGGTATACCCATCAACTTTGCGCAGCCGAGATCGATGTTGTCGGTGCCCACACCATATTTTGCAATGGCTTTTAAGCATTTTGCCTCTGCCAAAACCTCCGCGTTTAACGGATCGACACCTATAATCACACCGTCGACATCGGCGATGCACCCTTTCATCTGCTCCTGTGTCATTATGCTTCCGTGTGGGTTCACAACACACTCACAGCCTGCGGCGACAAGCCTGTCAAACACCGACCTGTCCGTCTTGCCAAAAGAGCGTGGGGTTATAAGGACTTTTTTCATATATTTTCCCTCATTTTGTAGTAGGTTAGCTTAAAACCAACACGTCTTGATTGCTATATTTCGCCTATCTGTGCTCGCGACAATCGCAATGCGCGAAGCATGTTTTGAGATTGCCAAATTAACCGTACTCAGGATTCTCACAGGAACAGCGTGTAGCACATGTGTTCCTTTTAATGGACGCAATTTGCATGGAAACCCGTGTATTGCTTTTCAAGCAAAATAACCGTTGTCTACTGAATAAGCCGCTTTGGGATTGCTTACAAAAATCTGCTCCGTCGGGATTTGTGCCGAATGCAACAACCGTGTAAAGTCGTTCAGGATATAGGACAAACCTATGTCACCGCCGTAGCTTAGCAGTCGTTCCGCCGTCACGTCCAGTGACATGAGTACCCTGTCTTCGTAGCCGTGCTCAAATAGGTTTTGCACAAGCTGTAGCTCCTGCTCATCGCTGTGGTACTTGAATCGCCCCACCGTGTCGTATTCAAGGTATGCGCCTGCCGCACAAAGCTCATAGTGCACCGATATATCGGCAACAGCGCGGTCAAGGTGGCAAAAAAGCAAACGGTGCGGCTCGACACCCCGTGAGGTGAAAAAATCCAGTGCCTGTAGTGGATCTGAATTTTGCTCGACATGTATCATAATCGGGCAACCTGTGCGACGTGCGGCAACTGCCGCCCCCGAAAACAACTTTTTGTAATCGCCGTCGATGTTGCATCTGTCCAGCGCAACCTTTATCTGTCCTGCTTTAGGGTTGGTCGCGATGGGTTTAGGCTGGTCGTTATCGCACATTGAGGACATGCCGACACGCAACTCGGCGATGTAAAGTGCCGTGAGCTCGCTCTCGGTAAGCTCAAAAATCCAGTGTCCTTTTGGGTAAAAGCAGAGCTTGTGAAAACCTGTCGATGCGATAACATTGATACCACTTTG
>CAYJFU010000073.1:3571-8623 GCA_964369445.1 uncultured Oscillospiraceae bacterium
CACGCCTCCGTTTTGACGGTAGTCGTACAGCTCCGTCAATGTTTTGCTCGGCTTGTCAATACATAGGGCGGCGTTGCACTCGGCGCTGTGCCCTCTTTTTATATATAGGTGCTCGTGGCACTGACAAAACCCCAGTTCTTGCGGTGTGATGTCACCTAAAACCGTCCTTACAACCTGCATTACTTTGCACTACCACGCGTGGCGGCAACGATGGACACCGCCTCGGCGCAGGTCGCTGTTATGGCGGCAAAATCGCCGTCCGCCATCGCTTTTGGACTGCATAACCAGCCGCCACCGACAGCAAACACCGCATTGTGTACAAACTCCGCAAGGTTTTTGCCGCTGACACCGCCTGTCGGCACAAATTTTACGTCGCCAAATGGTCCCGACAGTGCCTTTATCGCTTTGATACCGCCGTAAACATCGGCAGGGAAAAACTTTAAGACGCGCAGACCTAACTTCATGGCGGCGGTTATTTCGGTGGGTGTCACACATCCCGGCACCGGCACTGCACCCTGCTGTAAGGAGTACTGTACTATCTCGGCATCAAAGCCGGGTGAAACGATGAACTTTGCGCCGTTTGCTATAGCTGCCTTGCACTGCTCGAGTGTTGTGACGGTGCCTGCACCGACCAACATGTCGGGGCAACTTTCGGATACCGTTTTTATCGCGCCCAAACCTTGAGGTGTGCGCAGTGTTATCTCCATAATGTCAACGCCGCCGTCAAGCATCGCCTGTGCCGCAGGCACGGCGTGCGCCTCATCGCTTATGACGACGACGGGTACAAGGTATGTCTTTGCTATGCGCTCGGATACGGTCATGGTTACTCCTTCCATTTTGGGTTTTGTATGATAGTAGGCTTGCCGTCCTCGCCCTTGATGATAAGTTTGCGAAAACCTTTTTCCTCGATAGTGCCGTAGTCGTGGCCGGCATCGCCCCGAAACACGAAAAAAGTAACCAGTGGCACATTACCGGTGTTGACACTGCGGTGTGCGTATCGGCGCGGCACATACACCGCCTTGCCGGGCGATAACTCGTGCGCCACCACATCCCCCTCGGGACTTTCCGTCAGCATGTAACCCTCGCCGGACAGCGTGTAGTATACCTCCGACGTGTCCAGTACGGTGTGAAAATGACCTTTTGTCATAAAGTACTCGTCACCGACGGTGCCGGGGTAGACTATCGACGTGCCAAAGGCATTTTCACCCTCGTGCTCGGGCGCCGAAAGCTCATAAAACTCGTATACGAGCGCATCTTCCGTGGCGACAGATGTCTCAAAAGCCGCATCGTCTCGGTACATGCCTTTCATCTGCGACAGGTGGCGATAGGTCGGTGTTGCACCGCTCGAAGCGCCTGTCGACTTATCAAAGTCCAGTACAAAACCTCTAGTAAAATCAAATGTGTTCAACTTTATACCTCTATTTTGATGGTTATTTAACTTGAAAAATGAGACAAAATTGCCGAGCAGAAAGTTATCTTTTCAAAGTGAAGGATAGGCACTGTTTCTGTAACTATCCAACAAACGGATAATATTGTCAAAGCAAAATCAAAACATGCTTTGTACATTGCAATTGACGACAACACAAACAGATGAACTTTCTGCCTGCAAGATGTGACGCTTTTTAATGTGTTCCTTTTGCGATATTGCTTAACCTTTCAATATCCTCGTTTGAGAACTTCAGCTTAAACACCTCTTCCATGACCTGTGTCCAGCCGTGAATAAAATAGATCCAACCGTCCTCGACATGAAGATTTTTTTGCTGTGCCTGAGCCTCTGCCTGATACTTAAATATCAGATCACCGCGGTAGTTAATCTCCCACACAAGCGAGTTGTTTGGATACGTGACGCTGTCGGTTGTGGGAGAGCCGGGCGCGTCCTTGCCAAGCCCTGTAGCATTTACGACAAGTGAGTACGGTGGCATAGCGGCTATCAGCGCATCGCTGTCGCCGGGGTTTGGAACGTTTTCATACCGTATGTCGGTGACGGTTGCAAGCGCTTGTAGTTTTTCCTTTGCGTGCTCAAGGCGTGCGACACTGCGGTTGGCTATCGTTATCCTTTTGGGGATATTGCCCTTGAACTTTTCCTGCGTAAAGTAGGTTGTCATGGCAAGCGAGCTTCCGCCTGCGCCAAGCAACAGCACCTCGCCGCCGTGCTCTGCCCAGAAGTTTTCCGGCACAAATGCCTCCAGTGCAAGACCGCTCGAGATAGGGTCTTTTGCGTGTGCACAGAACCTGCCGTCCGCTTTGGACAACGAGCTCACCTCTTCAAGCATGGTGGCAAAGGGGTCGATATAGTCAAACATATCCTTACAGGCGGTGTACAGGTCAAGTTTGTGCGTTGTTACGAGTGCTCCGAGCGACAAGGGGTCATATTTGATAAAATCCGTGACCTCGCGGTAAACTTCCGGCGCGGCATGTAGCGGTAGGTCGATGCCCTTGATAACAGCATCAATACCGAGCGCCTCTGCCCACTTAGGGAAAACTTTCATGATGGAGGAGCTGCCAGTCGTCACTCCGATAAAGTAGAATGTCGGCTCGGTGGCCGGTGTATATTTGTTCATGTTGTTCCTTTCGGTTAATTACAGGCAAGTGCAAAATGCACCTACAGCAAATGGTATAAGACTTGTGCGGTTATTGACCTTTGCACTTCGGTTAAAGGCTGGAAATATCAAGCTGTTTTTGACAAGTTAAAATGGACATGTACACAGTCTTTCGCTCCACGGGTTCTGCACGTAGCGGTCAATAACAGTAGCTCAGCTGTGCAAACAGCGGTCGCATGGCTTGATATGTCAACTCAAATCGTTTTTTTATCGGATCATACGCTTTTAAAGTATCGGGGTCGGGTGTCAGCGTCTGCTCGATATCCAAAAACATATCTATCGCGGAAAAGTCCTCGTAAAGGCCTGTGCCGACACCGGCTATGACCGCCGCGCCCATCGAGCCTGCCTCTTCAAGCAGTTTCGGCACCGTGACCTTTGCGCCGTAGATATCCGCCATCATCTGTTGCCACACCCTGCCCTTTGCACCGCCGCCGATGACAAGTATCTCGTCGATGTCTATGTGGGTGCGCAGTATGTCAAGGCAGATGGAAAGGTTTAGGGTGACACCCTCCAGCACGCTGCGCAACAGGTCACCTCGACTGTTTTCGGGTTTTAAACCCACAAACGCACCGCGCGCATCGGGATCCCAACGAGGTGCGCGCTCACCCAGCAGGTAGGGGAGAAAAATCACGCCGTTACTGCCTGCCGGACTTTGCGATATCTGCTCGTCCATGTACTTAAACGGTGACGCACCCTCCTGCTTTGCCCTGCGGCACTCGTCGACACACACGGTGTTTTTAATCCAGCTGTAACTGCCACCGGCATACTGCATGGTGCCGTTTGGCGCATACATGCCGGGCACAACGTGCGCCCATGTCACAGTGCGCATCTGCTCGTCGTAAATAGGGTGCTCGGACGTTGTTGTTATCCATGCCGATGTTCCCATACAGCAGTATGTCCTGCCCGGCGCAACGGAACCGCAACCGATGTTGGCGACAACGCCGTCACCGCCACCTATCACCACCCTTGTCGATGTGGAAAGCCCTGTAGCCGCCGCGGCCTCCTGCGTGACGTTGCCTGCGCAAAACGTCGACGGTTTAATGTCCGGGAGTTTGTCTTTATCTATGCCGGCGTACTCACACAGCCTGTCCGACCAACAAAGCTTGTCAAGATCAAAGCACGCCATACTGTTTGCATCGGACGGGTCGGTGTAAAACCTGCCGGTTAGCTTGTAAACTATGTAATCTTTAGCGTTTAACACCTTGTAGGTGTTGTGGTAGACGCTCGGCTCATTATCCTTTACCCACATCAGCTTTTGCACACCGTAAGAAGGTGTGTTGCGGTGACCTGTAATACGGTAAAAATCCTGCTGTGATATGTGCTGTTCCAATTGTTGCACCTGTGCCTGCGCGCGCGAGTCCGCCCAGATTATCGACGGTCTGAGCGGAGTGCCAGCTTTGTCTACACAAAGGCAACCCATCATCTGACCGCTAAAACTGACACCATGTACCGCTGTCGGGTCAACACCGGTCTTTTGCAACAGCTCCTTTGTGGATTGACATACCGCTTGCCACCAGTCATCGGCGTTTTGCTCGACGTGGTTTTCATTAAAATAGTGGGTGTCATAAGGTTTGACGACGCTTGCGAGCATACGACCGTCACTTGAAAACAGTGTCGCCTTGTTGCCGGACGTGCCCAGATCATGCGCCAGTAAAAATTTGTCCATTTAGTACTCCTTATCGTCATAAGGTAATTATTTTAGGGAATAGAGAATTGATTTAATACAATCACAGCACTAGCACTTCCCCACCTCAATATGTAGTAACATTATAACATATAGCAGTGCAAAAGTCAATATATTTAACATAGGGCTCCGTGCCCAATCCTCCAATATATTAACATACGTGATAAAAGCTGTTAGGGAAAAAATTAATTTGTGAAATAAATGTGATTTAAAGCGCCCTTTTCGACATATTTGTTGACAAACCGCGCAAAATTATATAGTATAAGAGTACCGAAGTTTGTCATACGACAAAACAAATTAATACTCAAAGTGACACCTACTAAAATCTATCAACTTCGCTTTCAAACCAGCAACATTTTGCATCATATTTTACAAATAATCGCTAATAAATATAGTGTGGACAAAAGTGTTCGGTCTGCAATTTTTGTTTTACTTGATAAGATCTTTCGGGCATTAGTTGTGAAAGTATTTGTGCAGTGTTGTTTTAATAATGCTTGCCATTAATTAGGAGGAAAAGAACGAAATGGATAACAAACCAAAAAAAACATTTGAACACGAAAAATTGCTCAAAATTAACATCTTAATTTTGATGGTGGGCGGCATAAGCTATGGTCTTTTATATATGCTGGGTGGCGATCTCGCACTCGGTATAGCGGTTGTGTTGACAACTGTATGCATGGTGCTCGGCGCACGGTTTATGCAACAAAAGGCAAGTGAAAACACGGTTATGCACTTTATAACATTTGTTCAATTTTTTGCAATCGTGCT
>CAYJFU010000074.1:0-8328 GCA_964369445.1 uncultured Oscillospiraceae bacterium
CCAAACTTGTGACCCGAAAGTACATATGCATCTACAGCGCTCGCTTGCAGAAAAGGCGGTAGCTTTAAAAAGCCTTGCACACCGTCACACATCACCGCCGTGCGCCGATTTTTTGCTTTAATGCTCTGTGCAAGCATCGCTACATCACATATAGCGCCGGTTTCATTGTTAACCTGCATGACACACACCATACCGGTGCCATCATCGACAGCATCCGTTAAGCGCTGTGGATTTAAAGAACCGTCACGCTCCGGCGGCACAGTGCGTATCTCTATACCATGCAACTCTGCAAGCAATTGCAGATACTGTGCGACAGCGGCATGTTCGTAGCCACTTTGCACAATATTTTTGCAAAAACCTCGGCGCGCAAAGAACAATCCTGCCATTGCAAGGTGCAAGGCTTCTGTTCCGCCCGAAGTGAAATACACACACTTTTTTTGGACACAAAGTGCATTTGCCACCTGTTCCCGCGCATCGTCTATCACCTGTTCGCTCTGTATGCCAAGGCGATAATCCGCCGAGGGGTTTGCAAAGTTTTGCGCAAGATGCTCCGTCACAACCGACTGTATGTGCGAATTTACCGGAGTTGTAGCGGCATTGTCAAGATATATCATATTTCCCTCGGGTTGGTGTGTTGTCAGGCAATATTAAACTATACTATTTTAAAATAAAATGTTTTGTGCGTAACATCAAAAGAACAAGTGGCGAAAAAATGTTGCATTTCACCACTTGTCCCAGTAAAAACGCCTTTACGGACGCAATTTAATCCTCAAAATCCTGTTTTGTAATTTCCAATATTTTATATCCTACTGTGGAACCGTTTGGTAAAACGACTGACACCTCTGCACCGACAGCCTTGCCCATAAGTGCAGCGCCAACAGGAGACTCATCGGAAATTTTGCTGTGCGAGGGATCGGCCTCGGTTGAGCCAACAATGTCATACACACCCTCATCGCCGTCGCTATCGACTATCTTTACACGGCAACCGACACTGACAACATCAGTGGACAGGTCATCCTCATCTATGACACGCGCATGTTTTAACAGTGATTCAAGCTCATTGATACGACTCTCAACAAACCCTTGCTCGTTTTTCGCCTCATCATACTCACTGTTCTCCGACAGGTCACCAAAGGAACGTGCCACCTTTATTTTTTCCGCAACTTCCTTGCGTTTAACAGTTCTCAGTTCCTCAAGTTCCTCTTCCAATACGGCTAGACCGTGGTGTGAAATTACTATTTCTTTACTCAAAATGAACAACTCCTTACTAAAAAATTTTTGTTAGTCGTGCGTTTTACACCTACAAAATCGTCTGTGTACGTGTGCTTTTAAAGTCACACTTTACCGCAACGTCTATCACCATGTTATATTATAAAGCATTATTATACAACTTTTTTTGTTTGTTGTCAATTTTTTTATAAAAATTGGTATAAATAATAGGGTTGACTTGACTTCCCGCATGTCTTATCCCTCCGGCGGAGGGATAAGACATGCGGGTTATCGATAAATTAACTTCCTGCTGCTTATTCTTATAAAGATTTATATAATTTTACATATTGCTCAGCAGAGCGATCCCAGCTAAAGTCAGAGGCAAGACACCGCTTCATGAGCTTTCTCCACTCTGCTGTTGTGTTGTAGCACTGCAACGCGCGCGTACAACAATCCAGCATATCATGTGCGTTGTAGTGTGCGAATGTGTAGCCGTTGCCCTCACCGCCGCCGTTGTCTTGTATCGAGTCGTTAAGGCCGCCGGTCTCGCGCACTAACGGCACTGTACCATATGCACAGGATATCATCTGCGATAAGCCACACGGCTCGGATTTAGACGGCATTAGGAACATATCCGCACCGGCGTAAATCTTACGTGCAAGCGATGGCACAAAGCCCAGATATATTCCGGTTTTTCCGGGAAACTTTGCTGCAATGTGGTTAAAAAATGCTTCGTATGCCGGGTCACCGCTACCCAAGAGCACAAAGGAAAATCCGGCGTTTATAATATCCTCTGCCATGTGCTGTACAAGGTCAAGACCTTTATGGGTGACAAGTCGTGTTATCATAGCGATTATCGGTCTGTTTTCGTCGTCAAGCTTAAACATCTCAACAAGCTCTTTTTTGCACTCCTCTTTTCCTTTAAAAAGGTTGCGCACGTTGTAGTTTTTCGCGATGTTTTCATCTGTTTTGGGATTGTAGCTCTCGATGTCTATACCGTTTAGTATACCACTTAATCGGTATTCGTTGTTGCGAATTACACCGTCAAGCCCATGTGAGAACCAGCAGTGCTTCAGCTCCTGCGCGTAGGTGGGGGAAACAGTGCTAAAGGCATCCGACGCAACAATAGCGCCTTTCATCATGTTTATGCAGCCGTCAAACTCAAGGGTACTCTTTTCCCATTCGCCCATACCGAGGGTATTCCCCAGCTCATACATGTTCATCTTACCCTGATACTGTATATTGTGGACGGTGAAAAGCGTCTTTATTTTGTTCACCTGCGGACTTTCGCTGTACTGATTTTTTAGCAGTACAGGTACAAGTGCCGTCTGCCAGTCATTTATGTGTAGCACATCCGGTTTATAATCCAGCACAAACAGAAGTTCAATTATCGCTTTGGAATAAAAGGCAAAGCGTTCGATGTCGTCACCGTAGCCGTAAAGTCCGTGCGGACGTTTAAAATAGTACTCATTGTCTAAAAAGTAGTATGTCACTCCGTCAAACACGCCTTTAAAAAGACCGCAGTATTGCTTGCGCCACCCGAGTATCACCTCAAAGTTGAGCACATAGTCCAGCTTATCACGATAAACCTGCGGAATATTACCGTATAACGGCATGACAACGCGACACTTTACGCCGGCTTTTGTAATAGCTTTTGGCAAACTTCCCGAAACATCCCCAAGTCCACCCGAGGACGCAAAGGGCACTACCTCACTTGTGCAAAAAAGAACTTTCACTGTTGTATTACCTCCTATTGTGTACAACTTTGGCAAGTGCAAAACGCACTTACGACTAAAGGCTAATGATGAAAGACTGATATCGTTTTCAAGTAAAACAGTGCACTAAGATGGTCCATCACCATTACCTTTAGTATTTAGTTTCACGCATTATAAACGTGATTGGTACAACCTATATGAACGGCCCGCTATACCGTCTCGCCTTTTTGAACATAGACGGGATAACTTTGCGAACCCTTGACCTCAATACCCTCTCTCACCGTAACGTTTTTGTCGGTTATGACGTATTCCATCGTGGCGCCCGCCTCTACGACGGTGTCCTGCATAAGTACACAGTTTCGCACCACTGCACCCTTGTCCACACGCACACCACGGAACAAAACACTGTTTTCCACAGTACCGGCTATAAGTGCGCCGTCCGCTATCATGGAATTTATCACCTTGCTGTCGACGGTGTAACGCACCGGTGCCTCACCCCTTACCTTTGTGTAAACCGGTGCTTTTGGGTTAAACAAACGGTCGTTGTTATCCCCATCAAGCAGTGACAAGCTACTGTCGTAATAGCTTTTTTTGTCATAAATTAACTTGAAAAAGCCTTTGTGCTCAAAACCTCTTATGTTTAACTTTTCGCTGTTGCGTGCGACGATATCGCGTGAAAATGACGTGTAGTTTCTCATGTAAGCGTCGTTGACGAGATCGCACAGCAGTGTACGCTTCATAACAAAAACCGACATCGACAGGTTGTGCTGTTCGTCGGTGCCGTAGGAGCCGTTGCTAAGCACATCGGTGCACTTGCCGCCATCGTCGAACTTGAATATGAGGTTATCGTTCTCCAGCTCTTTCGGCACGGTATGTTTTGCATATACGGCGGTTATGTCAGCCTCACTTTGGCGGTGAGCGGCAAACAGGCTGCGATAGTCTATCATGGCGGCGATGTTACAGTCGGCAAGTACCACATACTCCTCGACAGCATCCTTAATAAAGCCGAGTATACCGTGCAACGAGTCGACGGCGGCGGTGGAGTGATTGCGGCTTCCGACGGAAAACGGTGGAAAAAGGCGTATGCCGACATTTTTTCCGGAAAAATCCCATTCACTTCCGCTTCCGATGTGATCCATAAGGCTGATATAGTTGCGAGTCACCACCATTGCAACCTGCTCAACACCTGCCGCGGAAAAACCCGACAGCGTAAAGTCCACCAAGCGGTAACGTCCTGCAAACGGTACGCTGGCACAGGTTCTGTTAAGTGTCAGCTCACCCAGCTCCTTGTCGTGATTGTTTGGAAATATAATGCCCAAAAATTTAGCGCTTACCATATTTTATCCCCCTCTGCTACATCGTTGTCTACCATCTTTTTCGGGCCTATGGTTGCACAGGAACCGATTTTAATACCCTCGCCAACAACGGTTATGCCCCAACCAGAGAGGTCACTCATATTTTCCGGTCGAACACCCACGCGGGCACCCTTTTCTACCACTACATCTTCCGCAATTATGGAATAGTGCACCTCTGCACCCGGCTCAATCACCGCGCCAGGCATGATGATACTATCACGCACCACAGCGCCCCTGCCCACTTTTACGCCTGCAAACAGTACGGAAAAATCCACATGTCCGTCGACGGTACAACCCTCTGTTATCATGGAGTTTTCCACGACGGCATTGCTCAGCAGTCTGTGTGCCGGAAGGCCCGGTGTACGCGAGCTTATCTTCCACCGCTTGTCCCATACATCCAGCGAGACGTTGGGATTTAACAGGTCCATGTTTGCCTCCCACAGGCTCTCGATTGTGCCGACATCCTTCCAGTAGTCGTTAAAGGGGTAGGCGATAAGTTTTTGATTATCACTCAACATGGACGGAATTATATTTTTGCCGAAATCGTTGGAGGATATCTTGTCCTTCTCGTCCTGTTCGAGGTAGTGTTTAAGTTTTTCCCACGTGAATATGTACACACCCATCGATGCAAGTGTCGAGTCTGTCTGTTGCGGCTTTTCCTCAAACTTAACTATTCGACCGGTCTCGTCCGTAGTCATTATGCCAAAGCGCTTCGTGTCCTCTTGCGAAACGTTAAGCACCGCTATTGTACAATCCGCGTCGTTTGCTTTGTGGCTTTCCAGCATAAGCGAGTAGTCCATTTTGTATATATGGTCGCCGGACAGAATGATAACGTATTGCGGCTCGTAGCGTTTAATAAATTGTATATTTTGATATATGGCGTTCGCCGTACCCTTGTACCAGTCCGCACCACCTGCCGTCTGATACGGCGGTAACACATGAACACCGCCATAAAGCCTGTCAAGGCTCCACGGCTGACCGTTTCCTATATACTCGTTGAGCACAAGCGGTTGATACTGCGTGAGCACACCAACGGTATCAATGCCACTGTTGATGCAGTTTGACAGCGGAAAATCAATAATACGGTATTTGCCACCAAATGGCACAGCTGGTTTTGCAAGCTTTTTTGTAAGGGTGTACAATCTGCTTCCTTGGCCGCCGGCAAGCAGCATGGCGATACATTCTTTCAACGTTATTCCTCCATTTTAATTCTTCTTAAGTACAGCGAGGTTAGTGGCGGTATTGTAACTGTGATGTGATGATTTTTTCCGTGCATTGCCCCTTGTAAAGTTTTTAACAGCCCATCGTTTTTCACGCCTGTTCCGCCAAAACAGAGTTCATTTGAGCTGAATACTTCCTCGTAAGTGCCCTCCTTTTCAACACCTATAGAGTAGTCTTCCCTTTGCACCGGTGCAAAATTTGATATACAAAGCAGTTCATCGCCGCGGCTATCGAACCTGAAAAATGCCACTATGTTCTGCTCCGAGTCGTCCATTATCCCCCAACAAAACCCTTTTGTTTTAAAGTCCAGCTCATAGAGTTCGGGGGAGGCGCGGTAAAAATTGTTTAGATATTTTATGTAGCGCTGTAGTTGCATGTGCGAATCGTAGTCCAAAAGCATCCAATTGAGAGCGCTTTCTGGAGACCACTCTTTAAACTGTCCGAACTCACACCCCATAAACATTTGGTTTTTGCCGGGATGCGCTATCATATAACCGAAAAGAGTGCGCAGGTTTGCAAATTTCGCCTCGTATTCGCCCGGCATGCTATTGATAAGGGAGCCGATATTTTCTGACATATCCGCTTGCCCCAGACCGAGCAAAAACCGCTCGGAAAACGCATAGTAGATGCTAAAGGTGACCTTTTGGTGGCAGTTGCGCCGAAAAAACGGATCGGTTGACATATACTCCATCATATCCGTTGTCCAGCCGTAATTGTTGCAAAGGGTAAAACCCAGACCGCCCTCATTTATAGGGCCGGTAACAGCCGGCCACGGCACTTCTTCCTGGGCAATCGTTATAAATCCCGGGTTGCGCCGTTTGAGCTCGTCGTTAAACTTTTGAAAAAACTCGAAGGCCTCGAGGTTTTCACGACCGCCGAAGGCGTTGCGCTCCCACATGCCCTCTCCCCTACCGTAGTCTCGATAGAGCACCGATGTAAGGTTGTTTATCTTTATGCCGTCGATGTGGAACACCTCCATCCAATAGACGGCTGCCGAGATCAAAAAGTTTTGCACTGCCGGTTTTGCAAAGTCAAACTGGACACAATCACTGTCGGGGCGTTCGCGTAGAAATGAGTTTTCGCTTTCAAAGGCATAACCGCCATCAAACATAAAAAGACCGTCATCCTCTTTCGGAAAGCTCAGCAAAGGCATATCCACTATGACCCCAACATTTAGGCTGTGAGCTTTATCAACGAAATATATAAAATCCTCCGGCTGACCGTGGGCGCCACTTGTGGAAAAAAGACCATGTACTTTGTAACCGTAATTGTCACCTTTAGCACAAAAAGTCTGCGGCATGAGCGAAATATGGGTGAAACCCATCTCAGCAACGTAAGGAACCATAACATCGGCAAGCTCACGATAGTCATATGCCGAGCCGTCGTCGTTACGACGCCACGAGGTTGTATGAATTTCATAAATGGACAGCGGTCGATTTTGTATCGGCTCCTCTACCTGTTCGTACATCCACGTTATGTCACCCCAGCGATATCTTTTTAGTGGGTGCACCACCGAGACGGTGCCGTGCTGCTCGTCGTGTCGACTGCAAAAGGCAAAGGGATCGGGGCGCAGTTTTACATTGCCGTCCGGCGAAATTATGCGAAATTTGTAACAGCTCTCTGAGGGCATGTAGGGTACAAACAACTCGTAAATGCCGCTATCACCGTGCTGTTGCAGCTCATGCGTGGTTGTGTTCCAGCCGTTAAAATCCCCCAGCAGGTAGACATGCGCCGCGCACCTTGCGAAAACACGAAAAACCACACCCAGAGTTAGCTTATGCAAAACCCTGTGTGCACCAAAAAACTTATAAGCCTCATAAGATGCGCCTTGGTTGAATGTGTAAAGCGCTTCAGGGGCATCGCTGACCCCTACAAGCTTTTTGAAGGCTGATGGTAATGTTTTGCTAAAACCGTTCATTAAGTTCTTTTCCGTCTACCACGTTTTGTTGGACTATGTTTAAGGGCTGAGACTATGTATTCCCGTCGGCTTGATGCCGATGATGGGTAATAACCGGTGTTGCAGATACCGCTGTTGCGATGTTGTAAATACCATTTGTGCCAAGCCGGCACATTATGTTATAACGGTTTTTACAAAAAGTATTTAGTGAACGATGTAGATAAGTTGTAAAAAGTTTTTTACGATATTGGACAAAGATTGATGCCTTATAACTTACGAAATAAGTTTACCTTTATTAGCTTTTTGAATATCATAACCAGTACGGTAAATGCTGTGACCACCACAGCAATACCACACACTATGAAAAATCCATACGGATTATCCGCAAAAGGAACAGGAACGTTCATACCCCAAATACTGCCTATAAATGTCGGTATGGCAATTATGATAGTGATGGCAGTCAACAATTTCATCACTATATTGAGGTTGTTGGATATGACCGAGGCAAACGCATCCATCGTGCCACTTAAAATGTCCCTGTAGATGTTGCACATCTCAATAGCCTGTCGGTTTTCAATGATAACATCCTCAAGCAGGTCTTCATCAGCCGGAAAGTTTCGAATAAAGCTCTGCCGCGCCAATTTTTCCAGTACAATCTCATTACCTTTAAGCGAGGTGGAAAAATAAACAAGGCTCTTTTCAAGGCCGAGCATCTGGATGAGTTCCTTGTTACGCATTGAGATATGAAGTGCGTTTTCCACCCTTGTCGATGCCTTGTCTATCTGTTTTAGATAGGCAAGAAAAAGCGTTGCATTACGGTTGAGCAACTGCAAAAGCATCCTGTTGCGCTTTTTTGTGGAAAAGTAGCGCACCAACCCTTCCAAAAACCCTCTCACCAGCATCGTCTCTTTTATACCTACGCTCACAATGT
>CAYJFU010000075.1:0-229 GCA_964369445.1 uncultured Oscillospiraceae bacterium
ATACCCTTTGGCACAGACTTTAAACCCACAGCAGTTGATGCTGAAACAGGCGCAGTAGCACCGGTGGACGTTGCGATACCGGTACAAAACTCCTCGCACCCCGGCGCTAAGATGACCAAGGTAGTTATACTGACAAAACAAAGCAGGTTTGAAATTCTTAAAACAGCACTGGACAGCATCGGCATCACCGGTATGACGGTGACGGACGTTCTTGGTTGCGGTATGCAAA
>CAYJFU010000075.1:240-4197 GCA_964369445.1 uncultured Oscillospiraceae bacterium
TGATCTGCTACTTGAAACGGTCAAAAAAGCGCTTTACACCGGCAAAGTCGGTGACGGCAAGATATTTGTCTATGACGTAGAAAACGTAATTAAAGTCAGGACAGGTGAGCAAGGCTACGATGCTTTGCAGGATGAGGCTTAAGCTATGGTCCGTTAACCTGCACAAAGATATAATATTTTTTAAGAGTACCTCCCCGCCTGTGGCGTGGGAGGTGCTCTTAAATGAAACCAAATTCGATAACACTGTGTCAGCACTATCTTAGTTGTGTCCAAACTACTGTTCAAACAGTGTCAACACGCCCTAGTATTTTTTACTGTCAAACGTGTACTTTTCAACGAGTGCCTTTGCCCCTGTCTCACGGCCGGTCGCTTTTAGACGCTCGACATACTTGTTAAACTCACCGCGCGAGTGCAGTGGGCCGCCCTCTTTCATCACCGTCCACATGGGGTCGACATCGTAAGGCGATGTTTTCATCATGTCGTACTCCCAGTCCAAAATGAGTTTTGCACCTTTTGCAACCACCTCGGGGCGCTCGCTTGCGAGGTTGTGCTGTTGGTGTGGATCTTTTACAATGTCAAACAGCATTTCATCGTCAAAGATGTGATATCCGCCATGCACCGTGCGTATGTACAAATAGTCCTCAAATCTCACCGAGCGCTGGCACACATGTGCACACTGGTTGAGGAACACTGCCGGTTGCGACTGCTCCTTTCCGCTTGTCAAAACCTCGGCATAACTTTTGCCGTCCCAGCGCTTGTAAGGCTCTACTTTCAGCAATTCTGCCATCGTCGGTGCAAGGTCGATATTAGCGTGCAAACCGCCGTCGACATGACCGCTTTTCATGCCCGGCCATTTTATTATCATCGGTATGTTACAGCAGGGGTGATCCGCTGTCGCGTGCTCGGCATAAATGCCAAGTTCGCCCATGTTTTCACCATGATCCGAGGTGATTATTATGGCGGTGTCGTCGTAGATGCCCTTATCCTTTAACACTTTTATCAACATTGCAAGGTTGTCATCGGCAAAGCGTACACCGCAGTCGTACATGTCCATAAAGTCCTTGACGTCCTTTACAGAGTGCAGACTGCCTGCCTGACGCGGATACTCCTCATTTGTCGAGTCATCCCACATCGCAACTTCGCGCGCACTGTGTGGGCCGATGTGCTCGTAATGTTCTTTAAACACCTCGTCCGTTATCCAGTCATCGGCAAGCGGTACGTCCTTAAACGGGTTGCCAAAACCCTCCGGCGCACGGTACGGGGTGTGCGGATCCCATATGTGGTAGTGCAAGAACCAGTTGTCCTTGTCTGCATTACGTGACAACCAGTCCAGTGCGATAGGCGTAACCTCTTCGGCGGACTCCATACCACCTTTGCCCATGTTGTGCATCTCGTTAAAACCTGCGTTAAACCACCAAGAGGAATGACGCTCGGCAAATGTGCTTATCGACGCAGTATAGTAACCGGCCTTACGGAAGACATTAAACAGGTTGTTGTCGCTCACCTCATCGCGGAAAGAACGGCTTTCGCCCTCAAGTCGAATGTCCGCCGCTGTGCCGCCGTGTCCTACAACACCGGAGTGTATGCCGTACATACCCGTCACGAGCGATGCGCGCGAGGGCAGGCAGGGAGCGTTTGGTGTGTAGTAGTTGTCAAAGCGTACACCCTCTTTTGCGATGGCGTCAATGCAGGGTGATGTGTCACGACCGTAGCCGTAACAGCCCAGATGGTCCGGGCGGAGTGTGTCGATGTCTACGAATAAAACTCTCATTGAACCTCCGATTTTTTTTATTGTCAATCAAATTTATTTTCTTATTCTCCCCTTTCGTTGATATGAGGAGAGCAGATTGTAAGTTTATAATATTTTGCTAGATAGGGTTGACACGGGTTGAAATGAGCAGATTTTGAGTGATGTTTTTATTATACAAGAAAGAAAAAGATACACTCCTTTGTGGAATGTGAATTTTGCTGACGCGGTAGATCGAAAATAGCGCCAAAATCTGCCAACTGAGCCCTTATGTCCACACTATCTAAAGTTTTAAAAGCGCTCTGCGCTGTTTGTAGTCCGGAAACACCGAGGCCACAAGCGCCCAAAATTGTTCTTTATGGTGCTTGTGCACAACATGCGCAAGTTCATGCACCACAACATAATCCTGTGCCTCCTGCGGTGTCAGCATAAGCCGATATGAAAAACATATGACATTTTTACCGCTACAACTCCCCCACCTTGTGGCGGCGGAGGTTATTTTCACATCGGCATAGCTTATCCCCATACGTTTTGAATAGTATTCCAGCCTTTTAGGTAACACTAAGCGAGCCTGTTTTTTCAACATGTCAATTTCGGTTTGCGTCAGCTCCGGCCTTTGCGGACTGCTCTGCATACGACGGACATGTTTTTCAATCCAAGTTCGCTTTATTTTTATAAAATTATTGATATGGCTTTGTGACATATATAGCGGTGCTCTAACTTCAACACTGCCATCCTTTAATATATGTATGGCGAGCGTCTTGCGGCGCGACCGCTTCAACGTATATGTCCCGCTATCAGACACGCATATTAATAGCTATCGTGTCCGAGGGCGGCTGTGCCACGTTTGCCATCTCGACAATTGCATTGCCCTGTTGCTGCGCCAGATCCATCACGCCTTTTGCAAGCGAAACATTGACCTGCTGCATAACCTGAGCACTGGAAATTGCCATACTCATTGCTGCTACGTCCATAAAAACCTCCGTTAAACCTGTGGTAATCCACCAAACTCTTTATAAAAACCCTCCACCGCTTGGATAAAACCTTGAGCGGTGCCGTATGCGGCATCATACACACCTTTTTGTGTGTAAAGTGTCTCATACTCTGTGGGATTTATAACAAACCCATACTCAAACAAAACGCTCTGCGCCCCTGTGGCACGTGTTACGTAAAAATAACCGTCCTTTGCTCCCCTATTTTCACGCCCTGTGTACTCGGCAACATTGTCGACAAGCGCCTGTGCAAATGCGGCGCTGTCCTGCTCAAAATAGTAGCACTCCACACCCTGCGCCTCTCCCCCATTAGAGGTGAGCGCCAAACTGTTATAGTGTACCGAGATGAAAAAGTGTGGTCGCGCCGAAACATTTGCAAGCAAACGTTCCTGCAAAGACAGTGTTGCATCATCGGTGCGCGTCATTATAACCTGTGCGCCAAGCTGTTCCAACCTTATCTTAAGGACATTTGCAAGGTTGAGATTCAACTCCTTTTCCGTCGGGCCACCCTGCCCCGATGCCATACCGGGTGCACCTGTGTCCTCGCCGCCGTGCCCTGCGTCCACCATTATGACAAAACCGTCAAGTGGCTTGCCTAGCGTTGTGTTTTGCTGTGGGGCGCGCTGTAAAAATATCGTCAGTTTTCCATCGTTATACTCAACAGTATGTCCCCATACAATATTATCACCGGACAGGTCAAATGTCAATACCGTCACGCCGTTTTCATCAATTTGCGTACCGACACCCTCCACAAGTTCGCCGACAACAGCATCGCCGTTAAATGTCGAGCTGTCAACGTCATATAGCTTGACAGTCAGCGTGTTCAAAACTCTCTCATCATAAACGGCAGGGGCACCGACGCCCTCAAAAGTCAACAGTTCACCGTCCTCTTGCGGTGTCACCGTTATGCCGGTCAGGGCAGGCTGTTCATATTCCCCGACAACGCTAGTGTTGTATGCCATAACCCAGTCGCCTGAACTGAGCTGATAGGCGTATGTGGTTTCTCCACTTCGTATCGTTGTGGCGCTGTCGACAACCTTAAACGTCGCGCCCTGTCGCAATGTTTCGCTGATGTTACTGTCACCGGAATAGTCATAAAGCGCACTTGCAATCGGCACATCCACCCTCACCATTGTCCCTGCCGGCACTTGCTGTGTGCCATCTGAGGGGTATGTTGAGGTGCCGCCGCCGGTGGGTACATATCGCTCAATATTAACG
>CAYJFU010000075.1:4234-8240 GCA_964369445.1 uncultured Oscillospiraceae bacterium
CAGGTTGTCACCCTGTGCAAACTCGAATGTGTTATCACCGATTTCAAGGTCAACATACACACCAAAAAGTCCTGTCGGTGTAACATCTGCCACCGCCTCACCGTTGAGCAATAGCGGTACGGACGGGTCACATGTGCCGGTGATAAAGTAGTTTGCGGCGGTTTGGCGCAACTCACTGCTAGCCGGATAGGCTATTGCGAGCTGTTCTGACAGGGTGTAGGTCGGTAGCTGATACGGTTGCTGTTGTGCGGCGGCAGAAACGCCGACTATAAATTCCGCTGTTACGCTCGGATATTCGCCGTAATAAAATCCATCCGGCTGATTTGTTGCCGCTGAATTAAAAAGCGTGTAGGTCAACTGTGTTACATCCTCCGAGGCGATGTCAAGGTATACCCTGGAAGCCGACTGCTGTGCCTGCTCCGACATTTCGGTGGGTGCAAATACGAAATCCGTCGCAAGTGCGCCCTCTTCTCCGTATAAAGAACCTGTCACGCGTCCTGCGAGCGTTTCGGGGGTTATGGTATTTACAAAATCGGCATCATCAAGCGAGGTCGCAGAGTAAAGCAATCCTGCAACCGCATAGTTGTCGCACAGCGCCGATACTGTCGCCGCCGATTGCTCACGCATAAGCGACACATCAAGTTGTGTCACCACCGCAACGCCATGTTGTTCGGCGCGTTCAATGAGCACTACAAGCGGGTCGTACCCTGTCGGCAGAATGTTATCCAAAACACCGTCACTCCCTTTGACGTCATACAGAGTGACATCCGCTACAATTGTATTGATTCCGTTTTGCGCACAAAAATCAACAAGCTCTGTTATAGTTGCATCGTTTTGCTCATCATCCACCGATGTAGGTAGCAGTTCATGTGTGCTTATTCCAATTGCATAAACGTTTTGAGGCATGTCAAACGGCTGTACCGGCGGTGACATGGCCGGCATTACTATAAACACTAAAACCGCAAAAATCATTGCAAGCAAACAAAATACAAGCACAAAAATTACAGCTAGTCGCTTTTTGTCATTCTTGCCCTTTGGCGCGTCGGTCGGGTTGTATGAATATGACGTTTTTGAAACGTTTTTTACTCTTTTGGGTACATTTTTTTTGTTGTGGGGGTTATACCTCATTTGTATCTCCGCGCAACTTACGTACAAAGGTCACCGTGAGCAGACCAATAGCCCCGCCGACAAGTCCTGTCAGCAACTGCATATTATTAAACAGCTGTACCATGCGCTCCACATCCAAACCATTAAACATTATAAGAGCCGGTAGCAACTTGACCACACCAAAGAAAAGCGCAAGATATTTAACAAGCGCGGCGGCCAATACCGGTGTCCAATAGCGCATTATTGGCAACGATGGTTCCAAAACCTTGGGTGACAATTTGTAAACCAGTATATAGAGCAAGTTGCCGACAATAATCGCCGGTACAACAATAAACGTTATGTCCTGAAAATCTATAATATACGTCAACACGGGCGTCAAAACCGAGAGGATTAGTGCAGCTCTAAAGCCGATAAAGCAGGTAAACAACACAAGCGCAATGTTTACGACAACATTTGACAGTGCGTGTGACACAAACGTCATCGACCACTGCAATGCTAACACGAGCACAGTGCAAATTGATGTAATAATAACTGTTTTTTTGAAGTTTGATTGCATATATGCTCCGCTACTGTTGCCTTTTCAAAGATATTATACTATAATATACACGTGTTGGCAATGAATATCAATCAATTTTTGTGCAACACTTTAATAAAAGATAAAATCAGCAATATAAACAGACGAATATTTTTTCGTATTCTTCTCTCCTGTCGATACCGTGTGGGAAGAGTATCGGGATATTTTCCCAGATAGTGTCGTCGCGTGTTGAAAGGTGTTAAAATGCTCTGCAACAAATGCAATACATCCGTTCCCGACTCTCAGGTATACTGCCATCATTGCGGTGAAAAGGCTGTCGGCAAAATAGATACACAAAAACTTTTTGAAAACATCGAAATAAAAAGCGGTAACCTGTACTCGGAAACTATGCAGAACATACCGCCGCAACCTGTCACAGGCGGTGCATCCCTCCCAAAAACCGCTAACAAAAAACAAGTGCGCTCCAAGCCACGTGGCAATGTAAGACGAAGAACTGCAATTGTTGTGCTAACAGTCTTGTCGCTGATGCTGTCCGGCACACTGGCTACCGTTATTACACTTGTGTCACATAACGAGACGGCGACGATAAACCGCTTTTCATCAGCGCTTTCAAATTCCGATGTCAACATGTTAAAACGTGAGGTGGTTTTTTTAGGTATATCCCCTACTGATGATGAATTGTTGCGTATGACACAGTCCTTTACAAGCCAAGACATAGAGCTTTTAAAACAACAACTATCACAGGGAGAGGCGCGAAGTTATTCTGCGTTTTCAGTAGTTGAACAGCCGTTATCGTGGCCGTTCATGGGGTATAAAGTAAGCGTGAGCGGTGCGTCGATAGAGATATCGGGATTGCCGTCAGATGTGCCGGTCAAGCTTGATGGCGAGGTGGTAGAAACGGTGCAACAGGGCGACAAAGTTGTTATCAACAACGTTGTGCCGGGCAACCACACACTGACATTTGGAACAGGCGACGATTATCAGCCTGCCGAGGTCATAGTGTTTACACAGTTGGGCAGCACCTTAACCGCCGTGGCTGTCAGCCCCGAGCCGATAGTGGAACCGACCCCCGAGCCTGAGCCTACACCTGAACCTGCACCGGAGCCGGAGCCTGTGCCTGAACCGACCCCTGAGCCGGAGCAACCAGAACAGGAACTAAATTCCAACGAACTGTTGTTTAAAAACGTAACCGATGCTATAAACGCTTACTATAGCAGTTATTTAGATGCTCAAACAAACGAAAACATTGAACTTATGCAGTTTGCAACCGATGCGGCAAAATCAGTAGCAACACAGCGGTTGAACGATATTAACAGAGGTTACAGCTTTGCTCTCAAATCAATAACGACCGACATTGGCTCACTTAGTGTATATGAGGAAAACGGAGTGGTCAAGGCAACCATCATAGCAGAGGTTGTGTTTGATTCTGCAAGTAAGCAGACACCTGAAACCGTTACACCTACGACGAGCAACCTTGTGTTTATTATTATAATGCAAGCAGACAGCAGTTGGCTTGTCGATGCACACGCCGTTACCGAAACGGCACTGGGCGCGGGTGAAAGGTATGTTTACACTCCGCCTGCATAGACGATAAACTTGAAAACTCCTCTGCCGATCAACCGAATAAGCAAAAACGAACAATAAAATAAACACCTCCTATGGCAGAATAGAAATTTAAACCATAGGAGGCATTTTTATGTCCCGAGAATAGTAGATAACTGTAAAAGGTTTAATTGAGAATGCACCACTCTAAATGGTTATACTGGATATGTAAAAACTAAGCACGCTGTTTAGATGATGTTAATCAGTTCTTTGCGTATTTTAAACATAAGCAAATCACAACTTATTGAAAAATTAATACGTTGCCAAAAGACAACACAATTATTATCAGCACCAATGCCTACAAATATCCAACTGTTAGGTTCTTTGTAGGACTTTGGTAATACCGTTGACACCATCAGATGATGTTATTGAAATTGCAAAAAAAGCAAGATGCCATGATTTTATATCGGATCTACCCGATGGATATGATACAGTTATTGCCGAAGGTGGATCTACATTATCGGGTGGCGAGAAACAGAGGATTTCTATTGCAAGAGCGATGCTAAAAGATGCTCCTGTAATTATGCTTGATGAAGCTACTGCAAGTGTTGACCCCGAAAATGAACACTTGATACAAGCAGCAATTTCAGAACTGACCAAAGGCAAAACTATAATAACCATAGCACATAGGCTTGCGACAATAGAAAATGCTGACCAAATCTTAGTTCTAAACAATGGGCAGATTGCCCAAGTTGGCACACATAATGAACTTGTAGATGTAGACGGCATTTATAAAAACTTCATTGATATTCGCAAACAAGC
>CAYJFU010000076.1:0-1236 GCA_964369445.1 uncultured Oscillospiraceae bacterium
ACCGCTTGCCGACCGCGACAATATGGTTTATATGGGTTGCATGGCGGTATATGGTCGCGCTAACGCCGTTGTCACCGCAACCGGCATGGCTACCGAGATGGGCAAGATAGCAGGCGCACTCAACGAGACCGCCGAAGAAAAAACACCGCTGCAAAAAAAACTACACGGACTTTCAAAAATACTCACCGTTTCAGTGCTTGCCATAAGCGCATTTGTGTTTTTGTTCCGCCTTATAACAGCGCCGAGTGTCGACTCCGCCATAGTGCTTGACACGTTTATGATAGCGGTCAGCCTTGCCGTTGCCGCCATACCCGAGGGGCTTTCCACCGTGGTGACGGTGGTGCTCGCCATCGGTGTTACCAACATGTCAAAGCAAAAGGCTGTTATCCGCAAACTTACCGCCGTCGAGACACTCGGCTGTGCGCAGATAATCTGCTCCGACAAGACTGGCACTTTAACGCAAAACAAGATGACCGTCACCGAGATGGCGACCTCCGACGAGGAGCGCTTAATCTCACTTATGGCGCTGTGCAGTGATGCCGAGCCGGATGACAGCGGCAACGCGATAGGCGAGCCGACCGAGTGTGCACTTGTCAACAGTGCTACGTCCAAAGGTATATTAAAGAAAACAATAGCCGAGCGCCACCCCCGTGTCGAGGAGGTGCCGTTTGACAGCGAGCGCAAGATGATGACCGTCGTTTGCAAGGACGACACCGGCTATGCCTCCTTTACAAAGGGCGCACCGGACGCAGTGCTGGCGCGTTGTACCCACATATTAAAGGACGGCGAGATAAAGCCATTTACCTCACAGCTCAAAAAACAGGTAGAACAGCAAAATAAGGATATGGCAGACAGAGCGTTGCGCGTACTTGCCGGTGCATTTCGGCTGTTTGACAGCCTGCCACCGGATATTAGCTCCGCAGAGCTTGAACAGTCCATGATATTCACGGGGCTTGTCGGCATGATAGACCCGGTCAGGCCGGAGGTTGTTGAAGCCGTTAAAGAGTGCCGCGCCGCCGGCATACGTCCTGTCATGATAACAGGCGACCACCGCGACACCGCCATCGCTATCGCCAAAGAGATAGGTATTATCGACAGCGCTGACGGTGCAATAACCGGGGCACAGCTCGATGAAATGCCGCAAGAAGAGTTTGTAAACGCGATAGAGCGTATCGGTGTTTATGCGCGAGTAAAGCCGGAAAACAAGACGCGTATCGTAACTACATTTCGTAAAAA
>CAYJFU010000076.1:1246-8187 GCA_964369445.1 uncultured Oscillospiraceae bacterium
TTTGTCGTCGCCATGACGGGTGATGGCGTAAACGATGCGCCTAGCATCAAAAGCGCTGATATTGGCGTTGGAATGGGTATAACCGGCACCGATGTGACGAAAAACGTATCGGACATGATACTTGCCGACGATAACTTTGCCACCATCGTCAAAGCCGTCGCCGAGGGGCGACGTATTTACGACAACATCCGCAAAGCGATACAGTTTTTACTTGCCTCCAACCTGTCAGAGGTCATAAGCATATTTGTTGCAACACTGCTTGGCTTTACTATATTAAAACCGGTGCACCTGTTGTTTATAAATCTTATCACCGACACATTCCCGGCGCTTGCCCTGGGCATGGAGCGCGCCGAGCCGGACGCCATGCAGCGACCGCCGCGCGACCCCGACGAAAATATATTTGCACGCGGTCTGGGTAAAGGTATAATCCTGCAAGGTATCATGGTCAGCATACTGACGCTTGCCGCATATGCTGTCGGCTGTTATTTTGAAACCGGCGGTGTCGGTTTTATCGACAGCGGCCTTGGCATGACGATGGCATTTATCACCATGAGCCTTTGTGAGACGTTCCACAGCCTTAACATGCGCAGCCTCACGCACAGCATATTCACGCTTAAATCGCAAAACGGCTACCTGTGGCTTGCGATGGCGGCAAGCTTTTTGTGCACGCTCGCAGTGGCGTTTATCCCGCCGCTCGCCGAGGCGTTTGAGCTGACACCCATTTCACCTACCCACTTCTTTATATGTATCGGCATATCGGTGCTTGTAATTCCTCTCGTCGAGGTTGGTAAATTTGTTAACAATTCACTAAAAAAACGCTAAAACGCAATGGAGAATAAAAATGCTTGGCAATTTTTTTAAAGGTCTTTACTTTGTGTCGATACTTTTTTGTGTCGGCATGATCGTAACCGCTATCGTTACGATTTTTAACCCCATGTGGGCGCTATCCTTTATCATCCGCCTTTGCTCGGTGCTTATTCTGCTTTTTGGTGTCTATCGACTGTTCAGCTTTTACACAACCCCAAAGCATTACCGGCATTATGATAAGCTTTTTTCAACTTTTATACATCTTTTAATAGGTGTTTTGATGTTTTTACTGCCACAGGACACCACCCTCGACCTTTTTACAACATTGATTGGTGCACTGCTCATAGTGTGGGGTGCCATAAAACTTTACACTGGCTTCAAAGCAAAAAAGAGCGGTATGCGTTATTATATCATAATTCTGGCTGTTGCCGCCATTGCGCTTGTCGCAGGTATTGTGCTATTGTTTATGCCGCGCTTGACAGTTATACTTTTTGTATACTCCCTAAGCGCTTATGTTGCAATTCTCGGTGGTCTTGGTCTTTATGAATTGTTTAAAATGCGTACATTTTTCTACAGTTAACGGATAAAAACAACCTAGGGGAATTTTTCCGCTTACCCACACCACCACTGCTGACGTGCTGGGAGGTAAGAAAAAAACATCAGTGCGCTTAAGCTGAAAGGAATGGTCATATTTATGAAAGCAAGGATAAAGCAGGACAAGCAAAAGTTCAACAAAAGTGACATCGTTCTCAGCATCGGCATGATAGTCAAAAACGAGCAAAAGTACCTAAAGCAGTGCCTTGACGCTCTGCAACCGCTGTTGCGCGCTGTACCGAGCGAGCTTATAATAGTGGACACCGGCTCTGTCGACGACACCGTCAGCATCGCAAAACAGTACACCGACAAGGTTTACAGCTTTGAGTGGGACGGCAACTTTGCAAACGCGCGCAACGCATCACTAAAACGTGCCGTCGGTGAATGGTTTATGTTTGTCGATGCCGACGAGGTTTTTGAAAACACCGACGAGTTGCAGGACTTTTTGCAAAAAGGACGCACCACTGATTACCATGGATATAACCTTATATGTTACCCCATGGTAAATTTGAGTGAAAAAGAAGGGGACGTCGGACTTATTCATCTGGCCACAAGAGGGTTTCGACGCTTTGAAGGTATAAAGTTTCAATACCGCGTGCACGAGAGCGTGAATGTAGAAGGTGGCAAGGCGTTCAGTGCGCAGAGCGTTCAGTGCAAACATTACGGTTACTCCAAAAATCTATCGTCGGAGTATCGTGAGGAAAAATTGCTGCGAAATCTTGAGCAATTAAAGCTCGGTATGCAGGAGGAGCCTGATGAACCACATTACTACACCTTTTACGTAAAACAAATCGGTGAGGAGTGGGAAAAGTATGGGGACGAATTGGTGCAAATGTGTCGTGAGGCACTGAAAAAATTCCCCGACAGGCATAATCAGACATCATTTTCTACACAGCTTATATTGTATTACACCCGCACACTAAACTACACCGCGGCACTTGAAGTCGCCGACAAGGTGCTTGACAAGGAAAAACCCAATTTTACCGATATTGACATTTTGTTTTACATGGGCACTTTGGCGGCATCGACAAAAAGGTACAAGCAGTGCCGTGAGCACTTTTTGACATTTATCGAAAGACAAAAGCAGTACGGTGACGGCAGGCTCAATTCAGCAGATATGTTGCACAGTGTCCAAATCTACAAGGAGACGTGGTGTGTGCAAGAGGCTTACGCCGCACTGCTAATGTGTAGCACTCAGCTGGGCGATTCCGAGAGCGCCGTGCAGTATCTAAGCTCAATAGATTACAGCGTCTTTTTCAGCGGTGCATCCCACAAAAGTCGCATTAATTTTTATACCTACTTTAGGCAAAGCTGTGACCGTAGCAGTGATTACATCCCACTTGTGCAACTGCTTACACACATTCCGTTTGAATTTGAAACCGAAATTGCCCCAATTTTCAATGACATCTGTGCCGGTGCACAGCGCGACAATCTGTTCAACGCTGTGACAGGTGTTATAAAAAACTCCGACACTGTGCTTCAGGCGCTACTTTTAACTATGGCTGGCGGCGATGTAAGCGCGCTGTTTGACCATGATGCCCAAACCCTTGCACCGTTTGCGGCACATGTGGTTGTCTTGTGTTGCAAGGCCGGCATCTCGCCGGATAAAATTGCCACACTCGTAACCGATTGTTACTGTATTGAAGACACTATCGTCAAATATCTTCGCAACATAAACGGAACTGCGGATATACTGTTTGATTACTTTTCCGGTGGCGCAAACATCACAACAGCAAAAGGTCTTATGCTTTGCTGTACGTTGCAAAGCGCTTTATGTAACGAAAACATTATCGACAGCAAACGCCGTCACACCGCTTTTGGTTGGTACATCGACGGTATGTGGACGATACTGACCTCGCTATACAACGCCGAGGTGCTCGACGATGAAAATATTGAACTTTTGCCACCTGCACATCGTTTTGTTTACTTTATGCACCGCGCAAATGAGGCGAAACTCTCCGGTGATACCCTTAATCAGGTGCGAAAACTGCGCAGTGCGCTCAAAGTCGGCACATCTATGTCGGGGATAATTGAGCATGAACTGTCACTGCTTGAGCAAAGCATCTCCGGTGGGGAAACTCAAACGGTACAGACGGCAGAAAATCACGAGTTTGAAATGCTCGGTCAACAGATGCTGATAAAAATAAAGGACATGATAAAAGCCGGCGATACCGCTACTGCACGCGAGCTTTTACTGCAACTTAAAGCAATTATGCCGGACAACATTGAGGTTTACCGTTTGCTAAAGCAGATAGACGGTTGACTTTAGGCAAGCAAAACTGCTGTTGTTCAGCTTATAATACTCCCCTGCCGATGGCGGGGGTGTATTTTAAATCACATAAGTTCTCGGTGTGAATTGTTCCCCTAAAATGTTGACATTGTCGATTTAAGTCGATATAATTGTTATATGGGAATGTTGAAAAAGTCGCCTTTGCGAAAAGTGGTGACAAACCCTTTACTTTTCAACACACCCAATACAGCAACAAAAATAAGGATAAAAAATCATGAGTGAAGTTTTATACGAGGGCAAGTCAAAAATAATATGTCGCGGCGAGGACGACAACAGCGTTATAATAAAGTTTAAGGACACCGCCACAGCCGGCAACGGCGAAAAAAAGGCAGAGCTTGACGGCAAAGGTCTTTTAAATGCCGAAATATCCGAAATAATATTTGAGCATCTTGAAAAACACGGGATAAAGACACATCGCATACGTCGTATCGACGAGACGACTTTCCTTGTCAAAAAGGCAGAAATCGTCATGGTCGAGGTTATTATACGCAACGTGGCGGCAGGCAGTTTTTCGCGTCGTTTTGGCGTAGAAGAGGGCACAGCACTTCAAAACACCATCGTTGAGTTCAGCTACAAGAGCGATGAGCTCGGCGACCCCATGATAAACACAAGCCAAATAACCGCTTTGGGTCTTGCCACACGTGAGGAGCTACAGCAGATGAGCAAAGACGCTCTGCTTGTCAACGACCTCATGAGTGCTATGTTTGCCAAGGCAGACATTAAGCTTGTCGACTTTAAGCTGGAGTTCGGTCGTTTTAACGGCGAAATACTGCTGTGTGACGAAATATCTCCCGATAGTTGTCGTTTTTGGGATATCAACACCGGCGAAAAGCTTGATAAAGACCGTTTTCGTCGTGACCTCGGTGATGTACTTGAGGGATATCGTGATGTCCTGTCACGTATAAAGTAGTAACTAATGCCTGTCTATAACTGCTCCCCCGCCGCCGGCGGGGGAGCAGTTATAGACACCGTTACAAATAAACCCAACTCTCCACTGCTATAAAAATCTACCCCCTAATAGCCAATTGAGTTGAAAAACGGCACAGAATTTTCAGACATAAACTTTGCCTATCACGGCTGAGGATACTTGCGCAATACGATGTTCCTTTAGCAATCCACCTTATTGCTGTTTTATGCCGGCATGATGTGTTTTTTTGCAAGTTAACTGACTATTTGTATCAAAAGTCCACTGATTTGAATATTATAGGTTATCGGCGGACATGGTAGAGGGCTATCAAATGAGCAGAAAACCGGGGGGTTGGTACACGGTGGCATTGCTGTCAATGGCGTTTGCGGTCGGATTGGTCGCACTGCTTTTTGACACCGGCACCGCTGTCGGAATTCTAATTCTCTTGCTATTACTGCTCGTCATCGCCGCTATTTTACGATAGGAGGTCACGATGCAGATAGTAATTGTAAAAAGTCCAAAATGTCTCAGTGGATTACTCAAAGTAATATTCGGAATAAAATAAGTTTCGGTGCACTCGATGTGGCAGGTACAGCAACCAATGTCAACAACAAAAGAAACGAACGTTTTTCATATACTCCCCCCTGCCGATAGCAGGGTGGGAGTATATGAAAATGTTTAAGTCAATGACATTGCAAGCCCGTCTGCACCGTTTTTGTGCAAATGTATTTGTGGTGAGATGCGGATGCTAAATTGTTGCTTAACTTGAAAAGAGCCACAAGATTGCCAACAAAAAATCCGCCTAACAAGGCGGAGAAGTGAGCAAAGCTTTGTGCATTGCAATTGACGCGGGCGAAGATAGGTGGATTTTCTGCCGGAAAGATGTGGTGATTTTTAAGTTGAATGACTGTAAAGAAGCACTGAAAACATATTTCGGTTACGACGAGTTCCGAGAGGGGCAGGAGTCACTTGTAACGAACATACTAAGTGGACGCGACGCACTGGGGGTTATGCCTACCGGTGCCGGCAAATCCGTCTGCTATCAGATACCTACGCTGTTGACCGACGGCATAGGTATCGTTATTTCTCCGCTTGTGTCGCTAATGAAGGATCAGGTTGGCGCACTTGTGCAGTCCGGCATTGCAGCGGCATACATCAATTCAACCCTCTCGCCTTATCAGATAAGAAAAGCGCTTGAAAATGCCGAGGACGGTGTTTACAAGCTTATCTATGTTGCGCCCGAGCGTCTGCTGAGTGAAGAATTTTTATCCTTTGCACAAAATGCCGACATAGCACACGTAACGGTGGACGAAGCGCACTGCATATCGCAGTGGGGGCAGGACTTTCGCCCAAGTTATCTGCAGATACCGCAGTTTATCGGCATGTTACGACGTCGACCGGTGCTGTCGGCCTTTACCGCCACCGCCACGCTAAAGGTTCGCGAGGACATCATGTCCTTGCTGTGCCTTAAAGATCCATTTTGCCTTGTAACGGGTTTTGATCGTGGCAACCTTTTCTTTGACGTGCAACGACCCTCGGACAAGTTTACGACACTGGTGCAGATACTCGGCGAGCACAAGTCAAACAGCGGCATTATCTACTGCTCGACGCGCAAGACGGTCGAGGAGGTTTGCGAGCGTTTAAATGGTGTGGGGCACAACGCGACAAGATACCACGCAGGTCTCACCGAAACGGAGCGACATGAAAATCAGGACAATTTTCTGTTTGACCGCGCGCAGATAATGGTTGCAACCAACGCGTTCGGCATGGGTATAGACAAGTCAAATGTGCGCTATGTCGTACACTACAACATGCCAAAAGACATAGAAAGTTACTATCAAGAAGCAGGGCGCGCAGGCCGTGACGGAAGCACTGCAACCTGTGTTTTGCTGTACAGCGGTCGCGACGTGCGCACCAATCAGTGGCTTATCGAAAACGGCAAGGAGCAGGGCGAGACGGATGAGCACACCGCAAAGCTACTCCGCGAGCAAGAGCTGCTTCGACTGCGATACATGACCTATTATTGTACCACCGGCGACTGTCTGCGCCGTTACATACTCAAATATTTTGGCGAGCGACCGCCCGGACAGTGTGGATACTGTGGCAACTGCAACACGCAATTTGAGGTTGTCGATGCCACCGTCGATGCGCAAAAGATATTGTCGTGTATAGCGCGCATGGACGAGCGCTACGGCGCAGGCATGGTTTCAGACGTACTGCGTGGCAGTAAAAAAGCGCGTCTTGAGGAACTGGGTTTGACTAAACTCTCCACATACGGTATCTGGGATAAAAGTGCCGGTGCACTGATACATACATTGGAGCAACTTATCGGTCTGGGTTACA
>CAYJFU010000077.1:0-8186 GCA_964369445.1 uncultured Oscillospiraceae bacterium
CCTTTGCACCATTGCCGGACGTTGCTGTGAAAGTGGAGACCTGCTTGGCAAGGACATACTCATACCCACGCCAAGTGTCGGCGATACACTCGCAGTGCTTTGCACCGGTGCTTACAACTACTCTATGGCAAGCAACTATAACCGTCTGCAAAAACCGGCCGTTGTGCTTATCGAGGACGGCAAACCGCGCCTTATCGTACGCCGTCAAACGCTAGAGGATATCACAAAGGAAGATATTTAATGCTTTACTCAACGCTTGCCAAATATTATGACGCATTAAACACCGACGCTGATTATGACGCGCTTGCAGATTTTGTACGGCGCAGGTTATCCTTTTACCGCAAACACGGCTGTTCTATACTAGACCTGTGTTGCGGCACGGGTGAGTTGACGATGCGTCTTGCCGGTGCCGGCTACGACATGATAGGTGTCGACGGCAGTGCCGATATGCTTAGTGTCTTTTCTCAAAAGACAAGAGCACAAGGCATTAAAGGTATACTTATACTCTGCCAGGATATAAGGGAACTGGATTTATTCGGAACTGTTGACTGTGTAGTATGTACATATGACGCGTTGAATCACGTAGGTGATATGGGCGAGTTGGAAAAGGTGCTCAAACGAGTGGCACTGTTTTTAAACCCTGATGGCCTGTTTATATTTGACATGAACACCCCATTTAAACACCGCGAAGTACTGGCAAACCACACCTTTAAGTATGAGGGCGGCGGCGCTGAGTGCTATGTCACGCATGAGCTGAAGTCCGATAGAACCGTCTCAAATTTCAGCATAATTGACGGCAACGAGCGATACAATGAGACGTTGACAGAGTACTTTTTTGAAGAAGAAGAGGTAAAGCAGCTTTGCGCAAGGCACGGATTTTATGTGCGCTCCACCGTCGACGGCGAAAATTTCGGGATACTAAAACCAAACAGCGAAAGATTTATGTTTACAGCTCAAAAGACAAAGGCGGTATTAAAACGATGATAAAACAAAGTATGGTTGAAGCGGTAAATAAAGGCTCGGTAGTCCGCAAGATGTTTGAGGACGGCATACGGCTAAAACAGCAACTGGGTGAAGAAAATGTGTTTGATTTTTCGCTCGGAAACCCCGATATCGACCCACCGCAAGAGGTTATAGACGCAATTAAAAAGCAGGCGGATCGCCCGTCGATTCATGGATATATGCCTAACCCCGGCCACCTTGACGTGAGACAGCGTGTAGCGGAATATCTTGAAACTGTACACGGCGTAGCATTTTCGGTGCAGGATATTGTGTTGACGGTCGGCGCTTCCGGTGCGATAAATGTCGCACTTAAATCGCTCGTGTCACATGGCGATGAGGTTATAACGGTGGCACCGTTTTTCATGGAGTACGAGTTCTATGTCGCAAACCATGGCGCTAAACTGGTGCCGGTCATGTCAAACGAAGATTTCAGTTTAAACGTTGAGCGCATTGCCGAGGCTATTAACAGCAACACGCGTGCAATTATACTAAACAGCCCCAACAATCCATCAGGTCACATATACAGCGACAGCGATTATGCAAAACTTGCAAAACTTATCGAGGATAAGGATATTTGTATCATCTCCGATGAGCCGTATGCCCCGCTTATATTTGACGACACAGAGCAACCGTCAATATTTAAGCATTTTAAAAAGTGCTTTTTAGCATACAGTTTTTCTAAAGCGCTAAGTCTTGCAGGTGAGCGCATCGGTTACCTTGCAATCTCCCCGAACATGCCTGACCTTGAGGAGTTCAGGCAGGTTATTTCCTTTGCAAACAGAACGCTAGGCTTTGTAAATGCTCCTTCACTTTTTCAGCGTGTTGCGGCGGACTTTTTGGGCGCTTCTCCTTATAAAGAGACCTATGCTGAGCGCTGTAAGCTGATGTATGATATATTGACAGGGATAGGATATCAATGCAACCCGCCACGCGCCACGTTTTATCTTTTCCCCAAAAGTCCCATTGCAGACGATGTTAAATTTTGCGAAATGGCTATAAAAAGTGGTATAATAGTGGTACCAGGTACCGGCTTTGGTTATCCCGGTCACTTTAGGATATCATTGTGTGTGACAGAGGAGAAGATTGCACGTTCGGCAGAAAAGTTTAAAGAGCTATACAACTATTACAATGCAGGAGATGACAATGTTTAAGGATAAAACACTGCTGATTACAGGCGGCACGGGTAGCTTCGGCAACACTGTGCTCAATAGGTTTTTGGACAGCGATATAGGCGAAATACGCATATTCAGTCGTGATGAAAAAAAACAGGACGACATGCGCAAACAGCTTAACCGCAGTAATGTGAAGTTTTACATCGGAGATGTGCGCAACATAGAGGGCGTGCAGGTAGCGATGAAAGGTGTGGACTATGTCTTTCATGCCGCCGCATTAAAGCAAGTGCCATCCTGTGAGTTTTTCCCGATGGAGGCTGTTAGGACAAACGTTATAGGTACCGATAATGTGCTGACCGCGGCCATCGACAACGGCGTTAAAAATGTCGTCTGCCTGTCAACGGACAAGGCGGCATATCCGATAAACGCAATGGGTATTTCAAAGGCGATGATGGAAAAGGTGTCCATTGCAAAAAGCCGCACACAAAAGGATTCCGACACCACCATCTGTTGCACGCGTTACGGCAATGTCATGGCAAGCCGTGGAAGTGTTATCCCGCTGTTTATCGACCAGATACGTGCCGGCAAACCAATAACCATAACCAATCCGCACATGACACGCTATATGATGAGTCTTGATGAAGCGGTGGAACTTGTGCTATATGCGTTTAACAACGGTGCCTCCGGTGATCTTTTTGTGCAAAAAAGTCCGGCGTGTACCATCGAGACACTTGCCAAGGCGGTTATGCAACTTTTTGGCGAGACTGATGTGAAGATAATAGGCTCACGTCACGGCGAAAAGCTGTATGAGACGTTACTCACAAAGGAGGAGCGCCTGTCCGCAGTCGATCTGGAGGGATACTTCAAAGTTGCCGCCGACGGACGTGACCTCAAGTACGAGCTGTATGTCGACGAGGGCTTTACGCTAAAGGATGAGGCGCAGGAATACACCAGCCACAACACGACACAGATGAATGTCGAGCAGACAGTAGAAAAACTTAAATCACTCAGCTATGTACAACAGGAGCTCGCAAGATGAATCCGGAAAAGCATATTCTAATCACCGGCGCAAAGGGTTTTATAGGAAAAAACCTGACGGTGGAACTTAAAAATCGCGGTTACAATAACCTTATGCTCTATGATATCGACAGCACGCAGGAGCAATTTGTCGACTACTGTGAAAAAGCGCAGATAGTTGTACACCTTGCCGGTGTCAATCGCCCCAAAGACACAAGTGAGTTTTATGAGGGCAACACAGGTTTTACCGAAAAACTGTTACAACAACTAAAGCAGTGCGGTAACTCATCGCCGATAGTCGTCACAAGCAGTATACAAGCTGAGCTTGACAACGACTACGGGAAAAGTAAGGCGCAAGCGGAGCAGGCACTTTACAACTATTCACATGATTGCGGTGTGCCGGTGTACCTCTACAGGCTGGTTGGCATATTCGGAAAGTGGTGCAGACCCAACTATAACAGCGTTGTGGCGACATTTTGCCACAACATTGCAAACAATCTGCCTATAACGATAAGCAATCCCGATGCCGTGGTGACACTCTCACACATTGATGATGTTATTTGTGAGATTTGCAGTGTCATTGAACGCGAAAATCACGTGTCAAGCTATTCACCTTTACAGGTGAATCCGCAGTACAAAATGACACTTCAAGCATTAAGTGACCTCATATATTCCTTTAAAAGTTCGCGCACGACGCTTGCCACACCCCAAATTGGTGATGAGCTGTCCAAAAAACTGTACGGCACCTATACCAGTTATATCCCGAGCGAGCAATGCGCCTACAACCTTGTTACCAATATAGACGAAAGAGGGCAACTGACGGAATTTATAAAAAACGAGGGGACAGGACAGCTGTTTGTCAGCGTGACAAAGCCGGGTATAACGCGCGGCAACCACTGGCACCACACCAAGACGGAAAAGTTTTTTGTCGTCAGCGGTAATGCACGCATAAGTATACGCAACATAAATGATAACATCGCAACACACTTTGATGTGTCAGGTGAAGAGCCGACCGTTGTCGATATGCCGACAGGTTGCACGCACCTTATCACCAACACCGGTACAACCGACCTCGTCACACTGTTTTGGAGCAGTGAGATATTCGACAAACAAAAACCGGACACCTATTTTTTGGAGGTTTAATTGGGCAAGTTAAAACTGATGACAATTGTGGGCACCCGCCCTGAGATAATACGCTTGGCAGAGGTTATCAAGCGGTGCGACATGTATTTTGAGCATCTGCTGGTACACACAGGGCAAAACTACGACTACACGCTAAATGGCATATTTTTTGAGGAACTGGAGCTGAGAGCGCCGGACTTTTACCTTGATAGCGTCGGTGCCGACCTCGGCGAGACGGTCGGAAACATCATCTCCAAAAGCTATAAGCTGATGCTGGAGCAAAAGCCGGACGCACTGCTTATACTGGGCGACACAAACAGCTGCCTTTCGGCGATGAGTGCCAAGCGCTTAAAAATCCCTGTTTTTCACATGGAAGCGGGCAACAGGTGCTTTGATGAAAACCTGCCGGAGGAGATAAACCGCCGCATTGTCGACCACATCTCCGATGTGAACCTACCTTACACCGAACACTCGCGCCGCTACCTGCTGTCGGAGGGCATTGCTAAAAACCGTATATTTGTCACCGGTTCCCCCATGCAGGAGGTGCTTTCCAAGTACTCGGACAAAATCGAAAACAGCGATGCACTGGAGCGTTTAGGACTTGAGCAGGATAAATATTTCCTTGTCTCGGCGCACAGGGAAGAAAACCTTGACATCAAGCACAAGTTTTTCTCGCTTATGCAAAGCTTAAACAACATCGCAAAGACATACAACATGCCGGTCATCTACTCCACACATCCGCGCAGTCAAAAGCGCCTTGATGCGTCGGGGTTTGTGTTTGATCCGCTTGTCAAAAACCTGCCGCCATTTGGCTTTTTCGATTATAACCGCCTGCAAAAGGGCGCGCTTTGCGTACTTAGTGACAGCGGCACACTGCCGGAAGAATCCGCTATACTCGGGTTTTGCGGCGTATCGCTTCGCAACTCTACCGAACGACCCGAAGTGCTGGATAAAGGAACTGTCGTTGTGGGCGGTATAACCAGTAAGGATTTGCTCCGCGCGACAAGCCTTGCCATCGCCATGAAGAAAAATGAGGAACCGACAGAACTTGCCCCCGACTACACCGATAAAAATGTTTCGGTCAAAGTTGTTAAAATAATTGAGAGTTACACAAAACTTGTCAACGAGTTTGTGTGGCGTAAAATGGAATGATGAAAAAAAGAGTGCTTGTCGTCGCACAACACTACTGGCCGGAGGACTTTCGCATCAATGATATTGTCAAAGGGTTTACGGAACAGGGGCTTTGTGTCGATGTGCTGTGTGGCATACCCAACTATCCAAAAGGTAGGTTTTACGACGGCTATGGAGTGTTCAAACAACGGCGGCAACAAAAAGACGGTGTAGGCATATACCGCGCCTATGAGATACCACGCGGCAACAGCAGTGCCGGAATATTTTTAAACTATATTTCCTATCCTTTCTACGCGCTGTTTACGCTGCTAACCCTTTGGCGAAAAAAGTACGACTGCGTTTTCAGCTACGAGACCTCGCCGGTGCTTATGATATTTCCGGCAATCGTCGCGGCAAAAACACGGCGAATACCGCTTTGCACCTATGTGCTTGACCTGTGGCCGGAGAACCTGTACTCGGTGCTGCCGGTGCAAAACAAGCTACTGCGTCGCATTGCACTGTCGGTGTCGGCGTTTCATTACCGCCACGGCGGAAAGCTTATTGCGATGTCAAAACCGCAACGCGACCGCTTAAGCGACATCACTGGCAAACGGCGCGAAGATATTGCTGTTTTACCCCAGTACTGTGAGGATATGTACGCAGAAGGCTCTAAACCCAAGGCAACACATGGCGATGTGTTTAACATCATGTTTGCCGGCAATTTCAGTCCGGCGCAGGGTTTGCCGATACTGATAGAAGCGGCGCAGATGTTGAAAGAGAAGGGGATAGAAGATGTGCACTTTTTGATGTACGGTGATGGAATGAGCCATGCCGACTTTGCAAACCGAGTTGCACAGGCAAATGTCGACAGTTATTTCACCATGTTCGGGCGTGTGACGCAACAGGATATCATAGCCGCCTCGGAACATGCCGATGCGCTGTTTATATCGCTTAAAGGCAGTGACATGCTCGACATGACAATACCGGCAAAGGTTTCCTCCTGCATGGCTATGTGCCGACCGCTTTTGTGTTGCCTTTCCGGCGCCGGTGCCGATGTTATTACCGAGGCGGATTGTGGTTTTTGTGGTGCACCGGACGATGCAACCGCTCTTTTCGAAAACATTATCGCACTGAAAGACATGTCACACGAGGAACTGTGTAAGCTGTCACAAAACGCAAAAGATTATTACGAGCAACATTTCAGCCGAAGTGTACTGCTTCCGAGAATAATAAAATACCTGACGGAGAACTGATTTGAGAATACTTGTCATAATACCATGCTACAACGAGCAGGAGAACATAGTTGAGGTTGTGCGCAACCTACAGCGAGAAAACCCGGGTGTCGACTATGTGGTTATAAATGACTGTTCCACCGACAACAGCGAGCAGATACTGCAACAACACAATTTGAACTACATTTCCAACCCATTTAACCTCGGAATAGGTGCAACGGTGCAGTGCGGTTATCAGTACGCCGTCGAGCGCGATTACGATATCGCGGTGCAGATAGACGGAGACGGACAGCATCCGCCGGATCAACTGCCAATAGTGCTACAGTCGGTTATCGATGGTGAAGCGGATATGTGTATAGGCAGTAGATTTTTGACAAAGGAGGGTTTTCAGTCCTCATTTATGCGACGTGTCGGCATATCCATAATCAGCATAACGATAAAGGTGCTGACAGGTGTGCGTGTCAAGGACGTTACCAGTGGCTTTAGGGTCACGGGGAAAAAACTTACCGCCTTTTACGCAAGCGAGTACGCGCAGGACTTCCCCGAGCCGGAGGCGATACTTAGCGCCCTCATGAACGGCTACCGTATAAAGGAAGCGCCGGTGCTCATGAAGGAGCGCGGCGGCGGCATCACGAGCATAAATGCACTGAAATCGCCCTACTATATGGTCAAGGTACTGTTGTCACTGGTGGTGGGACGATTAAAGGGTAAGCGGTTTGGTTAGAAAAATTGTGGATAATGGCATGATTTGATGGGATTGTCGCTTGTGTGCAAAGGTTTGAATGGTTTTGGATCACTACACCTGCCAAAGGTAGAGTGCATAATTCAAATGAAACAGATATTGCACCATTTGGTTTCAATGCGAGCTCTCCCGTTACATCCACTAGCATTTAGAAAGGACGATAAACGATGGACAACATTATACAAGATTTTTCTTTACAACTGCTGCTGATACTCGGTGTACTGTTTTATATGGCGATTATATTTTTGGCGCTCAAAAAGGGCATGCTTGCGGTTAAATACGCTATAATCTGGATACTGTCGGGTCTTGCACTGCTACTGTTTGCAATGGTGCCGTACAGCCTTATGGTACTTCGTGACCTTGTCAGCATCGTCGACCCTGTGCATTTTATATTTATGCTTGTGTTAATATTTTTACTTTTCAATGTGCTGGCCATTTCCATCATTGTGTCGGGGTTTACCAAGCGTATAACAAAGCTTATCCAAACGACAGCTAGACTTGAAAAAAGAGTACGTGAACTGGAAGGGGACGACCGCTAGATGCTATTTAACAGTTCGGCATTTTTAATATTTTTTCCGGTAGTCTGCCTTTTGTACTTTGTTGTGCCAAAAAAGGTTAGAAACCTTTGGCTTCTCATGGCAAGCTACTATTTTTATATGCAGTGGAATGCCGGCTATGCCGCACTCATTTTCTTTTCCACCATTTCAACCTATCTCACGGCACTTTTGATAGAAAAGGCGCAAAAAAAATCACTGCGCGCCACCTGTCTCGGGATAAACGTCGCCGTTAATATAGGCATACTGTTTGTGTTTAAATATTACGGTATGTTTAACGAGCTTGCACAGTCGG
>CAYJFU010000078.1:0-8087 GCA_964369445.1 uncultured Oscillospiraceae bacterium
GTCTGCCGCTTGCGTACAACAAAGACATGCAGGAGGACAAAGAGGCGCTGTTTGACGCCCTCGACACTGTGACCGTCTGCCTTAACACATTTACGCCGATGCTCGCGACCATGACCGTCAACGCCGAGCGTATGCGTGCTGCCGCCGCCGAGGGCTTTATCAATGCCACCGACTGTGCCGACTACCTTGTTAAAAAGGGTCTTGCCTTTCGCGATGCATACAAGGTTACCGGCGCACTTGTGGCGATGTGCATAAAAGAGGGCAAAACCCTCGAAACGTTGACGCTGGACGAGTACAAGTTCGGCAGTGATCTGTTTGAGCAGGATATTTACGATGCGATAACACTGGAAAAATGCGTTGTCGGTCGTGCCTCCTACGGCGGGCCCGCACCGGAGCAGGTGTTCACCGCCCTACAGGATATAACAAAAAGACTATTGGAGTTTATAGCATGAGTGTAAAAGTCGGTGTGGTAGGTGCCACCGGTTATGCCGGTGCAGAACTTGTAAGGTTGCTCGCTCGTCACGATAAGGTCGAGCTTGCCGCTGTGTCGTCGGTAAGTTTTACCGGCAAGCGCATGTCAGAGATCTATCCGGCACTTGCCGGCATTTGCGACACCGTGCTCACCGATGAGCAGGGTGTTATCGACAATTGTGATGTCGTGTTTGCCTCGTTGCCGCACGGCCTGTGTGAGCCGCTTGCAAAAAAGTGTAGCGATAAAGGTCGCATTTTTATCGACCTCGGCGCGGACTTTCGCCTCTGCGAGGAGAGTGACTACAAGCAGTGGTACGGACTGGACTTCCAAGAGCCGGCACTGCACAAACAGGCTGTCTACGGTATCCCCGAGCTGTTTCGCGACAGTTACGGCGACACAAAACTTATCGCAAACCCCGGTTGTTACCCCACGTCGGTGGCACTGGGTTTATACGTGTTGTTGAAAAACTCACTAATTGATACTAATAGTATAATAATCGACTCCAAAAGCGGTACCTCCGGCGCAGGACGTGTGCCGTCACAGATAACCCACTTCCCCGACTGCAACGAGAACTTTTCACCCTACAAGGTCGCCGAGCACCGACACACACCCGAGATAGAGCAGACACTGTCGTCTATCGCCGGCGAAAAGGTTCAGGTGACTTTTGTGCCGCATCTTCTGCCGGTCAACAGGGGCATACTCTCCACCATGTACGCTAAACTTAAGGATGGCGTGACAGAGGAACAGGTCCGTGCGCTGTACGAACAGTTCTGCGCAAACGAGCAGTTTGTGCGACTTATGCCAAAGGGTGCAACAGCTTGCATTGCCACCGTTGCACGCTCCAACTACTGTGACATATCCTTGCACATCGACCGACGATGTGGGCGGATTGTCGTCGTGTCTGCCATAGATAATATGGTTAAGGGCGCGGCAGGTCAAGCGATACAGAATATGAACATACTGTTAGGTATCGACGAGGGCTACGGTCTTATGCTTGTACCGAACAGTTTTTAAGGAGATAAAATGGACATTAAATATATAGACGGAGGCGCATGTGCACCGCTCGGATTTAAGGCGGCGGGTATACACTGCGGTATCAGAAAAAATAAGGAAAAACTCGATCTTGCGCTTATCACAAGCGACGCTATTTGCTCGGCGGCATCGGTTTACACGCGCAACAAGGTGCAGGGCGCACCCATTGTCGTGACAAAAAATAATCTGGAAAACGGTAGGGCGCGCGCAGTTATCTGCAACAGCGGCAATGCTAACACCTGCAACGCGGACGGCATCGAAAAAGCACAGCTGACCTGCGACACGCTGGCAAAGCACCTCGGCATCAACAGCGACGACATCATTGTCGCATCGACAGGCGTTATCGGTCAACCGTTGCCGGTGGATGTGATATTGGAGGCAATGCCACAGCTTATCGAAAAACTTAAAATCTCTGCCGACGATGCGGCAGAGGCGATACTTACGACCGACCTTGTCAAAAAGGAGTGTGCGGTCAGCTTTATGATAGGTGAACAGGAATGTCGTATCGGCGGTATGGCAAAGGGTAGCGGCATGATACACCCTAACATGGCAACGATGCTGTGCTTTATCACCTCAGACGTAAGCATTACGCCGGAGCTTTTGCAAAAAGCGCTGAGTGAATGTGTCAACGACAGCTTTAACATGGTCAGCGTCGACGGCGATACCAGCACCAACGACATGGTGAGCGTGCTGAGCAACGGACTTGCCGGCAATCCGCTTATCGAGATGGACGGCAAGGACTACGAGATATTCCGCAGTGCACTGTTACGGCTGTGTGTTCAGCTATGTCGTATGGTGGCAAAGGACGGCGAGGGTGCTTCCAAACTGTTGGAGTGCACCGTCACCGGAGCTAACACCGTGCAGGACGCACGGGGCGTCTCAAAGACGGTCATAACCTCCAGTCTTTTTAAGGCGGCAATGTTTGGCGAGGACGCAAACTGGGGCAGAATACTGTGCGCGGTCGGCTACTCCGATGCCGACTATGACCTTAGTAAAGTGTCGGTTGCGATAAGCAGTGACTTTGGCAGTGTCAACGTCTGCGAAAAGGGCAGTGGCATTGAGTTTTCCGAGGAAATGGCCGCAAAGGTACTTTCCAGTGATGAAATTCGCATCGGCATCTCCCTTGGCAAGGGTGCCGGCACGGCGACGGCTTGGGGTTGCGATTTGACATACGATTATGTTAAAATAAATGGCGACTATCGTTCTTAACACGAGGTGACGACATGATTAAAGACTCAGAGAGAGCGCAAATTCTCATCGAGGCGCTGCCGTATATTCAGAGCTACTGCGGCAAGACGGTGGTAATAAAATACGGCGGCAACGCTATGACCTCGCCGGAGCTTAAAGAGGCTGTTATGGAGGACATTGTACTGCTGTCACTGCTTGGCATACGCATAGTGCTTGTGCACGGCGGCGGTCCCGAGATAACGGACATGCTGACAAAACTCGGTATCGAAAGCCGCTTTGTCGGCGGACTGCGTTACACCGACGAGCAGACGGCTCGCGTCGTACAGATGGTGCTTGCCGGTAGGGTCAACAAGGATTTGGTTGCGCTTGTGCACCATCACGGTGGCAAGGCTGTCGGTCTTTGCGGACTGGACGGCGGCATGCTTACGGCAAAAAAGATATCCGGCGATGTCGATCTCGGCTACGTCGGCGACATAACAAACGTTGATACTGCGCTGATAACCAACGCCCTCGACAGTGGGTTTATACCTGTAATTTCGACGGTGGCAGGCGATGCCGACGGCAATGTGTACAACATCAACGCCGACACTGCCGCATCGCGTATAGCTTCGGCGCTCCAGGCGACAAGCCTCATACTCATGACCGATGTGCGCGGTCTGCTAGAGGACAAGGACGACGACACGACGCTTATACCCGAGGTGAAGGTCAGCGAGGTACCGCGCCTTGTGCACAAGGGAATTGTCGGCGGCGGCATGATACCAAAGGTGGACTGCTGTGTCGAGGCGGTGCGCCGAGGTGTCGACCGAACATTTATACTGGACGGAAGACGACGACACGCTATACTAATAGAGATACTAAGTGACAAGGGCAGCGGCACTATGTTTAGAGCATAACGTGTTATAAATTGCTTTAGAGCGATAACACCATAATTACGGAAACGAGGTACAAATGACACCACAACAGATAAAAAAAGCAGATGATAAATACGTTGCAGCGACCTACGCAAAATTTCCATTGCACATAACAGACGGCGAGGGCAGTATTTGTACCGGCGCTGACGCAAAAACATATATCGACTTCACGTCCGGCATAGGGGTAAACTCGCTGGGTTTCAGCGATGCCGGGTGGGCAAAAACGGTCAGCGAGCAGGCAAAGATGCTCAACCATACCTCCAACCTTTACACGACCGAGCCACAGGCACAACTTGCGCGCAAACTGTGCAAGATGACCGGCTACAAAAACCTGTTTTTTTCCAACAGCGGCGCAGAAGCGAACGAGTGCGCAATAAAGACGGCACGCAAATACTCCTTTGACAAGTACGGCAAAGGCCGACACGAGATAATAACGCTGACAAACAGTTTCCACGGGCGCACCATGACAACGCTGACGGCGACCGGTCAGCCCGCAATGCACAACTTCTTTTTTCCGTTTGCGGAAGGTTTCAGCTATGTGCAAACCGGAGACATGAGCCTTATCGAACAGGCGACTAGCGACAAAACCTGTGCCGTCATGCTGGAGTTTGTTCAGGGCGAGGGCGGTGTCATTGCCCAGGACGAGAGCTTTATAACCGAGCTTTTCGAGTTCTGCAAACAACGGGACATTCTTGTCATAGCCGACGAGGTGCAGACCGGCATCGGCAGGACAGGCAGACTGCTTGCGTCGGAGCACTACGGCGTAAAACCCGATATTGTGTCGCTGGCTAAAGGTCTGGGTGGCGGACTGCCTATCGGCGCAACGCTGTTTGGGTCGACAGTGCAGGACGTGCTGACACCCGGCACGCACGGCAGTACGTTTGGTGGCAACCCCATCTGCTGTGCAGGTGCAAACTACGTACTTTCAAAAATGGACGACGATTTTTTACGTAATGTGCGCAAGATGGGCAAAAATGCGCGCCGCCGTATGCAAAGCGTCGAGGGCATCAACGACATAAGCGGTCTCGGACTTATGATAGGACTTGACATCAACCCTATACCGGCAAAGGACGTACTGGACGGCTGTCTTGCCAAAGGGTTGCTGGTGCTGACCGCCAAAGACAAAATTAGGCTTTTACCGCCACTAAACATCGGACATGAGCTACTCATGGACGGTCTTGACATACTGGATAAGGTGATAGCCTCACACAAAAAGGGTGGGTGAAAAACAAAGGATTTGCAAAAAGAAGAGCAAAATTTTGTTAGACGAAGAAAATGTGTTAAAGAGCATTTTTGTGACATAAGACGTAAATGTTGACAAAGCTTTTTGCAAGGCTGACTTTTTTTAACAACCCCGATTAGGGCATTGTTAGCTTAATATGAAAAATATCGTTTGTCTGTCTTTCCTTCTTGCCGCAGGTGGAAAGTAAAGACCAAAAAGAAAAAAGCAACGCCGTCGAGGACAATATGATATTACATTCACTTTAACATGACAAAACCCCCAAATAGAGTAAGGAGATTAACATGAATCATCTTTTAAAGCTTGCGGATCTTTCCGGCGAGGAGATACTGGAGATACTGGACACCGCCGATCAACTGAAATATCAGCAAAAGCACAACATATCGCACCGCCACCTTGAGGGCAAGACGCTCGGCATGATATTCCAAAAATCTTCAACGCGCACACGTGTTTCCTTTGAGGTGGGCATGTATCAGCTCGGCGGCAGTGCGCTGTTTTTAAGCTCTAACGACCTGCAAATCGGGCGCGGAGAGCCGATACAGGACACAGCGCGCGTGTTGTCGAGATACCTTGACGCCATAATGATACGTACATTTGAACAGCAAGAGGTGGAAGACCTCGCACGGTACGGCGATATTCCGATAATTAACGGGCTGACCGACCACGCACACCCGTGCCAGGTACTTGCGGACTTGATGACGGTGCGCGAGTTTAAAGGACATCTTGATGGGCTGACCATGTGCTATATCGGTGATGGCAACAACATGGCAAACAGCCTGCTTGTCGGCGCGATAAAGACCGGCATGTCGGTGCGCATGGCAACCCCCAAAGGGCACGAGCCGAGTGCTGAGGCTGTATCTCACACCGAGGGTGCAAAGGACAGGTTCCTGCTCACGACCGACCCCAAAGAGGCGGCAAAAGGTGCAGATATCGTCGTGACCGATGTTTGGACCTCGATGGGTCAGGAAGAAGAGACCAAGTCACGTCAAAAGACGTTTGAGGGCTTTTGTATCAACAGCGAGATTATGTCGCTTGCAAAGCCGGACGCTATGGTACTGCACTGCCTGCCGGCACACCGCGAGGAGGAAATCACCGCCGAGGTATTCGAGGCGCACGCGAACGAGATTTTTGAGGAGGCGGAAAACCGCTTGCACGCTCAAAAAGCAGTACTTGTTAAACTTTTGGGTGATAATTAGATTTTACAGTCATTCAACTAAAACCCCCGCTATCGGCGGGGGTTTTAGTTTAGTCCGTTACATCAGCTCCTTGCGCCTTTGCTCATCGGCATCTCTGCCCACCTCTCGTTGAGTTGTTGGCAAAAATAGAGAGCAACACTCAAAAGACTGGTCATTCAGGAAATGAACTCATAAACATATTATTGGTTTATGCCGTGGCAAACATCGCGGTAGAAAGCTAGCAGGGTGATTCGTGCCCCCTGCAAATAGTAACCGTATAATTTACCCACCGCCTATGTGATGTGGTAGTTGACTATAAATCCCCCCCAACTATTTACATTACTACTCGTATATGCTATAATTTGCAAAGATTTACTAAAAAGATACGACAGCACACGGAGTTTTACAACATGCTTTTTAACTCGGTACAATTTTTAATATTTTTGCCTGTTGTCGTCGCCGCATATTATCTTTTGCCGCCGAAGTTCCGCAACGTCTGGTTGCTCGCCGCATCCTACTATTTTTATATGAGTTGGAATGCCGTTTACGCTCTTCTCATCTTTTTTTCCACGTTGACAACGTGGATCTGTGCCGGTCTTGTGTCGAAGCATCGGCAAAGCGCCGTTATGCGCAAGTCTGCGCTTGCCTGCAATATTGTCGTCAACTTAGGCATACTGTTTACATTCAAATATTACGACATGTTCACGTCCTCTATCGTCGGCGCGCTTGCACCGTTTGGCATAGAGGTCGGCTTTCCGGCGCTGTCGTTACTCCTACCGGTGGGTATTAGTTTTTATACATTTCAGGCGCTGGGTTACAGCATAGATGTCTACTCCGGCACGATAGAGCACGAGCGTAACTTTCTGCGTTATGCGCTGTTTGTCAGTTTTTTCCCCCAACTGGTGGCAGGACCCATTGAGCGCAGTAAAAATCTACTGCCTCAATTCACCGTCACGCAAACCTTTAAGTATGAAAACTTTAAGGTCGGTGGCAGGCTTATGCTTTTAGGTTTTTTTAAGAAAGTTGCCATCGCAGATAGCCTTGCCGTTGTTGTCGATAGATTTTACTCACAGGTGGATATTTGGCCGGCGCCGATCGCTGTCATAGCGCTCGTTGGCTTTGCTATCCAGCTTTACTGCGATTTTTCTGCCTACTCCGATATAGCAAGGGGTTGTGCGCGCATATTGGGTATCAAGCTGATGAAAAACTTTGACCACCCATACGTTGCAACATCTATTTCCGACTTTTGGAGCCGGTGGCACATTTCGCTGTCGACGTGGTTTAAGGATTACCTATATATCCCGCTCGGTGGCAATCGAAAAGGACTCATTCGCGGTTATATAAACATTTTTATCACCTTCGTAGTGTCAGGACTGTGGCATGGAGCATCCTTTACATTCGTCATATGGGGCGCAATACAAGGTGCTTTACGCGTTATTGAAAACTTTCTAAGAAAATTGCGCGGTAAAAAGAGTACTGATAACTGGATGGTTATAACGGTTAAACGACTCGTAGTGTTCGGTTGTTGGACGATGAGCCTTGTGTTTTTCCGAAGCGAAACGCTTTCACAGGCGTTAGATGTTATGTCCGGCCTACTAGTCGGATGGGGCTCGCTGTTTGATTTCGATATGATAAGCGGTCAGGTGGTGGCACTGTTCGGCGATGTTAACCTCTTGCTTTCCGCGCTCGTCTGTGTTGTCGCCCTCGTGGCGATAGAAGCGGTTGAGATACGCAAGCAATCAGACTTTCACACACTTGTCGGCACAAAGCACTTTGCGCTCAGGTGGGGTATTTACTATGCACTGCTGTTCGGTATAGCAATATTCGGCTCTTTTGGGCAGTCGGCGTTTATTTATTTTCAATTTTAAGGTACGTTTTTTATGGAAAAAAATAGTAATATCGGCGATGTCAAGAGGCTTGTCCTTTCGCTTTGTATGCTTTTGCTGTTTATGGCGGTTGTCGTTTTGACCAATGTGCTTGTCGATCCGGCAAACCTGTTTCGTGACACCGTCGCAAGCGAGGCCGCCGACATTATGGTAAGCGGTAGCAACGTGCCAAACATCACAAAC
>CAYJFU010000079.1:0-7885 GCA_964369445.1 uncultured Oscillospiraceae bacterium
AGGCTGTCGATACCGACCAGCTTAACAATCTCGTTCAGCTCACTTTCAACCTGTAGTATTCTCATCGCCTCTACACGGTTTTTGGCGTAGTCATCGCCGAGACGTTTTGTGTAGTACGGCTCCAGACGGTCGATGTACAGCGAGTAGCTGTTAAGCCAGTTGATGGCAGGGAAGTGACGTGCATATGCAAGCGAAGCATCCAGTCCCCAGAAAACCTTAACGATACGCAGTGTCGCCTGACTGACCGGCTCGGAGATGTCACCACCGGGAGGGGAAACAGCGCCGATAGCAGACAGACTGCCCTCGCGCTCGTCACTACCGTTGCAGACGATACGTCCGGCGCGCTCGTAGAACTGAGCAAGACGGCTGGTAAGGTAAGCAGGGTAACCCTCTTCACCGGGCATCTCTTCAAGACGACCGCTCATCTCACGCAGAGCTTCCGCCCAACGGCTGGTACTGTCGGCGATGATGGCAACGTCGTAACCCATGTCACGGAAGTACTCGGCGATGGTTATGCCGGTATAAACGCTCGCCTCACGGGCGGCAACAGGCATGTCGGAGGTGTTGGCGATTAGAACGGTACGTTTCATAAGGCTCTCGCCGCTGCGCGGGTCTTTCAGCTCGGGGAACTCACGCAGAACGTCGGTCATTTCGTTACCGCGCTCACCACAGCCGACGTAGATAACAATGTCAACATCGCTCCACTTTGCAAGCTGATGCTGAACAACGGTTTTACCGCTACCGAACGGGCCCGGAACGGCGGCTGTACCGCCCTTTGCTATCGGGAACAGCATGTCAATGATGCGCTGACCGGTAACCATCGGGATGTTCGGAGGGAGTTTTTTTACATAGGGACGCTCACGACGCACCGGCCATTTTTGCATCATGCAAACTTCGACCGTATCGCCATTATCCTTTTTGACGGTGGCGACCGTCTCGACGATGTTAAAGCTACCCGACTTGATGTCCGCGATTGTGCCGGACACGCCATGAGGTACCATTATCTTGTGTAAAACGGTTGGGGTCTCCTGCACGGTGCCGATGACGTCGCCACCGACAACTGCGTCGCCGGACTTTGCCGTGGCGACAAAATCCCACTTTTTCTCACGGTCAAGGCTATCCACCTCGATGCCGCGCGACAGGTTTGTACCCACCTTGCGTGCAATCTCCTCGAGGGGACGCTGAATACCGTCGTAGATGTTTTCTATCATGCCGGGGCCGAGTTCCACCGACAGCGGTGCGCCGGTTGTCTCGACAACGTCGCCGGGGCCGAGGCCTGCTGTCTCTTCGTAAACCTGAATGGAGGCGGAGTCGCCCCTCATCTCGATTATCTCGCCGATGATGCGGTCTTGACCGACACGCACAACGTCGAACATGTTTGCGTGTGCAAGGCCGCTTGCCACGACGAGTGGACCGGCAACCTTTACAATGGTTCCGTTATTCATAAACGTTTCTCCTTGCTTACTAATGGCTTTGTAAAGTTAAAATGAATGAAACATCACAAGCAGTTTTTCTTTCTGTTCATACCTCCCCGCCTCCGGCGGGGAGGTATGAACAGGTGACAAACATTTTCATGTTAAAATAACAAAGCTTATCTAATGCAATCTCTAAAGGCAGTGCTAAAGTATATCTGCACCGACGGCGCGCTCTACGGCACGGCTGACATTTGCAAGCGCCTTGCCCGTGGCACCGTCCTTGCCGGGTATTAAAATAATCGCAGGCAATGCCTTTGTGGAATATTTTTCTATAGTTTCTTGCAGACGCTCCGCCAAAGGCTCGGTAATATATATAACGGCGGTTTGTTCCTTGGCAAGCGCGACAAGGTGATCCCTCGCCTGCGACTCATCCTCCGCATAGCACACGGTAAGCCCGAGCGCTTTAAAACCGATAACCGTCTCGCGGTCACCTATCACAGCAACGTTATACATATGTTTCCCTCAACTTTTCTGCCAACCTCTCCGAACTTTGTCGTGCTTTAAGTCCGGCAAAAATCGTACGCAGTACCACAAGCTCGTTTTCCTTTGCGGCGACATACGACACCGGCACTTCCACGCCGAACGCCACAAGCTTACCCCTCTTTATAAAGGAGGTAAGTGCATCGTCCACAGCCCTGTCAAGTTCGGCAAGACCCTGCTCTCTCTTCAGAGCACTGCAAGCCGCCGAGGCGACCTTTGTGAAGTATTCGCCGGTAAAGTTGTGGGTGACGACATCCGGTGTAAGCTCCGTTAAAAGGCGGTTTATGCTGACACTGCCGCCTTTGATAAAGTACTTTTTAAGCTCGGTGTAGTCCGCGCCCATTCTGGCAAGACGCACGGCGGCGCGCAGGTTTTGCATGTCCACCTGTAGCGCAAAATAGTCGCACAGGTATTTGACGCCCGTCTCTTTTGCAAGGGCACCCATGTCGGCATACTGCTCCTTGTCGAGATAGCCGTCGACAATCTGCGGATCGCCACTGCGTAGTAGTGCCGCTTTCGCCTCAAACACAGCGTGTGCAAGGCGGTTTGGCAGTGAAAAATATTTTTCCTCTATTATAGCGCTTACCAGTACGGAGGGCGCAACCCTGCCGCACCGCGAGAGCAACGGATCATAGTCCTCGCCCGACGCTATACCTTTTAGTATGGCTTTGACGTTGTGATAGTCGTACTTTACGCGAAAGTAGTCGAGTATCTTGCCGTCCGGAAACAGTCCGCTTGCCTGCTCGTAACAGGACACGGACACATTGGAAAATGCCTCGTGTAGTGCAGTCGGGTCAGTGTCCTGCGGCAGATAGCCCTGCTCACACAGCAGCTTTACGCCGTCGGCAACCGAGCCGCTCTCACAAAGGCGCAGTAACATACGGCGGTCGAGAAAGCTTTTCTCCATCGCCTTGATGCGCCCACTGGCATATAGATAGTCGGTATCCCTTGTTGCTTTCAAATTGACTACCTCACAAACAATATTTCGGCAACATCACAGGAAAGCTCCTGTTTTGCGCGCTCGATAAGGCTGTCAAAGCTACAGTTTATCTCGATATCGCCGCTTTTGAGTACAAAGCCGCCGCTTATCGGTGCTGTTTGCTTTGACAGGGTGAATTTACCGCCGGTTGCTTTGGACAGCTGTAACGATAACTGCTTACCGAGTTTTTTGCTGTCTGCGGCGTTCATGATAATCTCGCCACTCTGCTGGCCCAGACCTTTGCCGATATCCAAAAGGACAAGCAACATGTCGTCCGCAGGCAAACCGAGAATGTTCTGTTGTGCTTTTACAAACGCATCACTGATAAGCTGTTGCTTTTTCTGCAACACAGCCATGTTGACACTGCCCTCGCTTGCAAACTCGGCGCGCGCCTTGGCGGCGGCAAGCTCCGCCTCGCCCTTTTGGCGTGCGGCGTGAGCGGCCTCGTCGGCCTTTAGCGAGTACTGACGCGTAATAGCGTCCGCCTGAGCCTTTGCCTCGGCAAGGATTTTATCCTTTTCCTGCTCGGCATCGGCCAGTATCTGCGCTTTGATTTTTTCAAACCCTTGCATCATAACTCCTTGCTGTGTGTGTACGGTAAGTGGTGCTGTGCATTAAACAGCGATACCGTTCCACATAAGGAAGGATATGAGCAGTGCAAGAACAGCATAAGTCTCAACAAGTGCGGGGTACATCATAGCTTTACCAAGCTCTTCGGGACGCTTTGCGATGATGCCGATGGAGGCGGCAGCTGCACGGCCCTGAGCGATACCGGAGAAAAGACCTGCAATTGCGATAGGTACAGCAGACATAAACAGCATCATGCCCTGAACGGTGGTAAGTTCTACCATAGCACCGCCGAGGATGCCGACCTTAAGCATAATAAGGAACGCGATAATCATGCCGTAAATACCCTGTGTACCCAGCAGAGCCTGTAAAAGAAGTGTCTGACCGAACTTTTCCGGATCTTCTGTCAAAACACCTGCGGCCGCCTCACCGGCGATACCAACGCCCTTAGCGGAACCTGTACCGGCAAGACCCATTGCGAGTGCCGCACCCAAAAGAGCAAGGCCGTTTCCTGAAAAAATTGCGTTTACCCAATCCATTTGAAATCCTCCAATAAATAATTTTTTTGTTTGTGTGGCCATTTAACTTGAAAAACGACACAGGATCGCCGAGTAGAAATTTCGCATATCAAAACGTAATGTAGGCGCGCTACGTGCTGTGTGCATTGCGATTGACACGAGCGCAAACATGCAAAACTTATGCCGACAAGACGTGTTGGGTTTTAAGTTAGCTGGCTTTTTATATTTCCGGAGCACCTTGCTCCTAAAACGGCACAGCGCCGTTTTATGGACTATAGACTACTTCTTTAACACTTCCACATACTTTGTGTGGTTGTTAAAGGGTTTGAACGGTTTGCCGCCCGGCATGTAGAATTTGCCGAAAAACTCGATAAATTGCAGACGGCTTGTGTGTACAAACGTACCGAGTATGTTGATTGCGACGTTGAACACATGACCGATGACAAACACCACAACGAGCAGTATAATGCCCGGTATAGTTGCGCCGGCAAGCGTACCCATTGTGTTCATAACCTGCGCGATAACGGCGGTGGCAAGACCCAGAGCCAGCAGTCGGCTGTAGCTCAGCACGTCGGCAAGGTAGCCGGTGACACCGTAAAGCTCGCCAAGACCTGCGGTAATCTTTTTTAGACCTTTTTCGTTTCTGCCCTTTGTCAGCAATATCAGTACCGCGCCGGCAAGTGCGATGTAAAGTCCGAGGTTTGCGATAGGCATCGTAACGCCGAGCATAAGCTCAATGCCGACAACGCCAAGACCGATAAAGATGAGCAGCCACAGACCCTCATCCAGCACCGCGTCGATGGGTTTGCCGAACTTGCACTTTTGGTACATGGAAAGTATCATGCCCAGAACTATCTGCACAACGCCGAACGCAAGCGACAGACCGAAAAGTCCGAGCGGATTTGCAAGCGGGTCGAACATAAGCGGTGGGGGAACGATTGCCGTACCGGTAAACATTTCGGTGACTGTGGGGATGAAGTTGCCGAAGATACTGCCGAACAACACGCCCCAAATTGCGGTGGAGATACCGCCGAGTATGCCCACGCCAAGCAGTTTTTTCATGGTGCCCTCACGCGGACGCGATTTGCGCATTATAAAGTAGGACACGAGCGCGATGATGATACCGTATGCGACGTCGCCCATCATCAAACCGAAGTATATAAAGAAGAACGGTGCGATAAACGGGTTTGGATCGATTGGACTTTTGTAAACCGGCAGTGCGTACAGCGCCGTGACCATCTCAAAAGGCTGTACCAGCTTATTGTTTTTCAGCAGTACCGGCACCTCGTCGTCGCCGTCGGCAACCTCGCCGAACTCGTAGCAACAGCAGTGGTTGTCCAGCAGTTTTTTAACTCCGTCGACACAGTTTTCCGGGGTGTAGCCGCTGAGCATCACGACGGTTTTGGTCTCTGCTTGCGAGTGTAACACGTTGTCGCGGTGCAGTCTTGTCGAGGCAAGGTCGTGCGCCGTCTCGATGCTAAGTTTGCTGTCGGCATAACCGCCGATAGCCTTCACAGCCGCCTCGCGCTGTTTCTCGACACTTGCTATTTCGGCATCTATCATGGCAAGGTTTTCCTTTGCCGTGCCGGACAAGTCTTTGTATATCTGTTTTGCCGCGCCGAGCGATTTCATGCCGGACAGCACTTCCTGCTCGTCGCCTTTAAGGCAGATGTAGGCAAAATACTGCTGCTCCGCCTGCGCCTCGCCGCTGATGATCTCCACCGGCTTTTCGGCGGCATCTGCAAACTCCTGCGCTGTTACGCCCGGAGGTGCGGCGCAAAATCCGACGGCATAAAACCGTCCGCCCTGCGAATCAAGCGGTATATCAACCTGTTCAAGCGGTGCGATAGCCGCTTTTGAAGTCTGCAAACGTAGCACTGTATTGTCCGCCGCGGTAATGTCGGCGGCAAGCTCGTTTATCGTGTCCGCTACCTTTACTGCCTTTTCATAGTCGGCGTCGTCCTCAAACTGAACCTCGTCCATCATCGGAAGTGGGTCCAGCATACCGCGCTTTTTCACCTCAGCGTATTTTGCAAGGTTTAAGAGTGCGCCGTGCAGATGGTTAACCTCACCTGTGTCCGCAGCCGGATGCGCGCTTGTCACGTATTCTTTATACAGCTCGGTTTGGCTGTATGTGTCGGTGTTGTGCAGATGCACACAACCCTCGCGCGCCAATGCTTTAAGTAACTTTTCGCTGTCCTTTTTCGCAACAAGACAGCTAACAGTTTTCATTTTTACTATCATTTGTTACCTGTCACCCTGTCTGTTATAAATTTAACCGCGGCATCCATATTGCCGGACGCTTTTTTCTCAAGATCTCCACATAGTTTTTTCGACCTGGCTACGGCATCGGTACCACCTTTTTGTGCCAGCTCTTCCTGTGAAGCAAGTGCCACAGCAGTCTCCTGCCTTGCCTTTTCGGCGGCGGCAACACCTGCCTTTTCACCCTCGGTTTTAGCAGTGGCAATGATTGTTTTACTCTGTGCCAAAGCCTGTGCAATAAGCTGTCCTGCTTGTTTTTCCGCTTCGGACACCTGTTTTAAAGCCTCAATAGACATCCACAATCTCTCCATGTGTTATGTTACTGTTTTATTGTAACATATATGTAATTACTTTTCAACACAAAGTTTGCCGCTTTTGGCACAAAATTGTTCGATTTTTGTGCATTTTTTTGTGTGAACGTAAAGTGTCTGTAAAATTATTCCTGTAAAATTGTTAAGGTAAATGTTATCGCTGTTGCAAACGCCGACAAAACATGTTAAAATAATTTCGATTCGAATTTAGTAGTTTAAAATGAAAATTGTCGGTCACCGATTTCTTAGACCGCTCGGGCACAAAGACTTTCAGAATAGGAATGCCGTTTGTTATTGCGTCATCCATAAAAAACGGTCTCTTTGCTACACAAAGCAAATTAACGCTTAAAATTGTCCGCCGTTTAGCCGGTGGAGCGATAGGATATGTTATTCAAATTAACTTGACTGTGCCGTCTATCACATCGGAGCTTTTATATGTTTCAATACTTTTTCACTGAAAACAGCGACCTGCCGGCCGGCTTGGGTTTCAACCTGTTTGACAGCACACATCTATTATGGTTGCTGTTTATTGCTCTTGCCTGCTTTTTTATATGCATAGGCTTTTGCCGCAACCCTCGCAACTCACAAAACGTCTTTGCACGCCAAATTGCGGTTTTATTGCTTGTGCTTGAGATAGCTAAAGACATCTTGCTGTTTGTGCTCGGTGAATTTGCTCTCAGCTATCTGCCGTTTCACCTGTGTGGACTTGCGATATTTATGTGTGTTTGGCATGCATTCAGCGGCAGTGCACTTGCCGGCGAGCTGTGCTACTCGCTCGCCATGCCCGGCGCTGTTGCCGCCCTTATTTTCCCTGATTGGACCATGTACCCAAACCTCAACTTTTTCCTCATTCAAAGTTTTGTTATGCACGGACTTTTGATAGCGTACACATTTATGCACGTTTTTGCCAAAACGATAAAGCCTCGTGTCTACAGGCTGTGGGTGCCGGTGCTGTTTTTAGCGGTGAGTGCACCGCTGCTCTTTCTGTTCAACAAGCGGTTCGGCACAAACTTTATGTTTTTAAATTACCCCTCGCCCGGCTCGATACTTGAACTATTTGAGCAGTATCTTGGAAACCCGGGATATCTGCTCGGTGTGGCCGTTTTCCTGCTGATAATCTGGGCGGTCATATACGCACCGTTTTATTATGTAAAGGTGCACAGCAAAAGTTAATTGTAAACAGATACACAAACAAGCCCAAATTGTCAGTTTGTACATCTGCCAAAAAACACAAACCCCCCGCCGTTTGGCAGGGGGTTGTGTTTTTGCTGATTATTCTTTTTGCGGACAACC
>CAYJFU010000080.1:0-7798 GCA_964369445.1 uncultured Oscillospiraceae bacterium
TTAGACGGTGATGATTTTAGTGCCGATTATGAAATTGACGGTAACACCTTTACTATAGTAGATGGCGGTGACGAATTTCCCGGCACGATACAGGGCAACGTTATAACTATAACGAATATGCTCAACATGGGACTTGATATTGTGTTTGTAAAAGACGGCTCGTCAGGTGAAAGACAAGAGAACTCACAAGGCACAAACGGCACCGGCGCAGGCGCTGTTATAGACGGGAACAACCTAACAGGTAAATACATACTTTCTAGCATGACAACAGCCGGCACAACTATGAACTATGATGCTTTGCAGACAGCGGAAATCGAGATGACGCTCGAGATTACAGGCCAAGAGGCGCAACTTACCGCATACGGGAGCACCTCTCCTGTTGAGCTTGATACCTCTGCAAAAACAATTTTATTGCAAGGTGTTGTCATGGACTATGTTATAGACGGTGAAAACATAGTAGCCACAGGCGAAAACGCCGGATATGAAATGGCGTTTGTGTTCACTTCTGAAAACAGCTCTATTTGGGGCGATACTTCAGGCGGCGGAATAAATGCAACCGGTTATGTTGCACCTGGCTACGGCACAGAAGAGACAATGCCGGTGGAAGCGCTTTCAAATCCGTCCGATTGGTATGGAATTGTCAATATAAGCAATTATAGCGGTAATGACGATATCTCTGGTGAATATGAAGCGTGGGGTTATATCGGCTCCGACGAGATCGGTACCTATTTTGAGCTGTATGTGAACGCCCCGTCCGGTAGCGATTATAGCACTGATCTTATGTCCTTTAACATAGAACTGCATGACTACTCATTCTTCCCGGTTGTAGATGAACACGCGTGGCTTTACGGTGGTGCAACGCTGAAAGAAGAGGACAACACATGGTTTACCCCCTCAGTGACGAGCGGCGTGCTTACCGCAACCTACGACTATGATTATAACGGCGAAAGTTTTACAATTGACTTTGAGATCGCACAGATAGTCGACAGTGGTACATCGGGGGACAACTCATTCGCGACTATCGGCGGCGTTGAATCTGCTGAAAGTGCTCCTGAAAGCACACCTGAAAGCACCCCCGAAAGTGAGGCTGCCCCTGCACCAGAGCCGAGCGCACCGCAAGCAACCCTTACTATAGACGAGCTGCGGACGGCATATTTGGCAATAGGCGAGCTTAGCATTGATGAAAAATTTTCACTTACATATGAAGAGATGAGAGACCGCTTTTTGGGTGGCGTAGATGGGGCAATAAAAAATGAAACGGACACCATTAAGGCCTATCAATGGTTGTCAACGGAGTCGGAGACGTCCCTGCTCAATATAACCTTTGAGAAGGATGAAGACAGCGGAGAGTTCACCTACAAATCAATGTCTATTAACAACATTGATTATGATTAATAGGAGCACATGTCTCAAAAGCCGGATTTGCGACATATGGCGGCAAAAATCCTCGTCAATATACAAAGTATTGCCTGCGGTTTTTGTTTGTTCTGACAAGCATTTTACTCTTACTTTTGCAAACCCTTTGTTTCTCAACACGCCTTAGGAGATTTTTTAATGATAGTTAGTTTTGATACTTTGCCGACCTCTTTAAACGAATTCAGCTCACTTGTCAACGAGGGGTTAACGGCACCCGAAAAAACCTGCGCACTTTTTATATGTGCCGTAAATCTGCTTGGAAATAATTTAAATGAGGGTCTGGAAGCCATGAACCTGTTAAAAGGACCACAGCCGCTTTCCGCGTTTGACAAATCTTGGTACAAGGACAGGATAAGCGACAAACCGTATCTAGCAAAGGCATATTTTAGCGGCGCAACACCCGAAAACAGCTATACGCCGACGGTTCCCTACACCTTGAGCTTTTTGCCGGACCCTCGACCACAGGACTGTGAGGACGGGTATATGCGTTTACAGATAAAAACCCCTGCCTTTGACAGTCCTAGATACTTAAAGTTACGGAGAAAAGGTGACAACTGGTATATATGGGATGTTAACAGCATTATGCTCGGAGTTAGAACACCGGCCAAAGACGATCCTTGGGCATAAATACTGCATTGCAACAAAATTGGTTACCGGGAGCTGTCGTACTAATCTCAGTTTGTTATGCTTATCTCTGCTTTTGTGGGCTAAGCATAACAAATCACATTGGGTTTCAGCACCCAAAATGATATAGAAAGGAAAATAATAATGGGATTATTTGATAAAAAATACTGCGATGTCTGCGGAGATAAAATCGGACTATTAGGCAATCGAAAATTAGAGGACGGCAATCTCTGCAAAGATTGTGCCCGTAAGCTGTCGCCGTTTTTCGATGACAGAAGAAACTCCACTGTTGACGAGATCAAGGATCAACTTGCCTACCGTGAGCAAAATGAGCAAATGGTTGCGCAGTTCAACCCCACAAAGGTTATCGGTGGCAGAAACTTAATCTGTATCGATGAGGATAACCAAAAGTGGCTTTTTTCACGCACAAGAAAATGGAAGGATAATAACCCCGATATCATTGATTTTTCGCAGGTAACCGGTTGTGACATTGATATTAACGAACGTCAAGTTGAGATTTACAAAAACGACGAGCCGGGCAAGCGTGAAAGCTACAATCCCCCACGCTATAAAAAATATTACGATTTTGATGTTACCATATTTATAAATTCACCGTGGTTTGACGACATTAAATTTAAACTGAACGATGAAGAAATTAGCAGCCGTGTTTCACATGAATACAAAGAAGCCGAGCGCGATGCAGAGGAAATAAAAAGCACATTGATGGGGCTTCGTGAGCAGCACCGTGATGAGGTAGCTGTGGCGAATGCGCCGAAAGTTGCGGTGACCTGCCCCAACTGCGGCGCGACCACAAACCCGGATACCTCCGGTTGTTGTGAGTTCTGCGGTGGCGCTTGCAATTGATCCCTCAACCAAATAGTGGACAACATTGGCGGTGTTTTTGTAGTATGTCGGCACCAAAGAACAGTTTTAAATGCATTAAGCATTGACTAATACCTTTTATTTTAACTTTGAAAAATTGCACTTGCCAATCTTTTGTCTGCGATTTAATTGGGAGAGCGAAACTATGAGTGTGAAAAAAGTGGTTATTATTTTTGTGCTCGCAATTGTGGTTATCGTTGCAATATTGGTTGCGATAACATTGCATCAAATTGACGTTATTATGAACACAGGAGTAAGTGAGCCGGTGAACAGAGACGATTACACTTTAATGTCCTTTGAGTTGCGCGAAAGTAGCGGAAATGCAATGTCCACCGAGGATAGTAATTCACAGTCGATGTATCTCAGCTTTGAAACAATCTATATTGATGCACCCCAAACAGATGGCTACAAGAAAATAAAGCTTGATGAAGAAGAGCGAAAAAATCTGGAAGCAGACCTTTTGGCATTAATTGAAAAGCATAGCCTTAAAGAGTGGGATGGTTTTGACGAACATTTGCAGGTCATGGACGCGAGCAATGGTTTTTCATTTAATGTGGTGTATGAAAACAACGACAAAATTGTTGCAAGCGGTGGTTTTATGTTTCCGGACAATTACGGTGTGGTCTTTAACGACGTTAAGGAAACTTTTATTAAATATTGTGTTTGAAAACAGGAGGAAATTTCATGGGTCTTATAAAAGCGGCAATAGGTTCAGTTGGTGGTGTGCTTGCCGACCAGTGGAAAGAGTTTTTCTACTGTGAAGCGTTAGCGACTGACATTTTAGTCAGCAAAGGACAAAAGAAAACGAGCGGTCGAAGCTCTAACACTCAGGGTGAAGCAAACATTATAAGCAACGGCTCGGTTGTCGCCGTTGCCGATGGGCAGTGCATGATTATCGTTGACAACGGTAAGGTTGTGGAGATTTGTGCCGACCCCGGTGAGTTTACATATGACAGCTCAACGGAACCATCAATTTTTGCAGGTGATCTCGGCGAGAGCATCATCGCAAGCTTTAAAAACATCGGTGCTCGTTTTACCTTTGGTGGACAGCCGGGCAAAGATCAACGTATTTACTATTTTAACACCAAAGAAATTCTCGGCAACAAATACGGTACCCCCAGTCCTGTGCCGTTTCGAGTGGTGGATCAAAATATAGGGCTTGATATAGACATCTCAATACGCTGTTTCGGCGAATACTCATACAAAATTGTAGACCCGATGCTGTTTTACACAAATGTGTGCGGAAATATCTCTGCGGACTACAACCGTGCGGAAATTGACGGCATGCTCAAAACCGAGCTGTTGACAGCGTTGCAACCTGCATTTGCAAAAATCTCCACAATGGGCATCAGGTACAGCGCTTTGCCGGGGCATACCATGGAGCTTTCGGACGCATTAAATGAGGTGCTCTCTAAAAAGTGGACGGAACTGCGCGGACTAAAAATATACTCTTTCGGTGTTTCCTCTGTCAAGGCAAATGAAGAAGATGAGGCGATGATTAAAGAGCTTCAGCGCAACGCAACATTCAAAAACCCGACAATGGCGGCGGCTCATCTTGTGGGTGCACAGGCATCTGCTATGCAAGATGCGGCAAAAAACGAAGGTGGCATGGGCAGTATGATGGGTTTTATGGGTATGAATATGGCAGGCAACGCCGGCGGAATGAATACACAAAACCTTTTTGCAATGGGACAACAACAGCAACAGCAACAGCAACAGCAACAGCAGCCGGCAGGGCAATATCAGCCGCAGCAGGCGGCAGCCCCTGTACAGGCACCACCGCCACAGAACACATGGAGTTGTTCTTGTGGAAACGGCAGTAATACCGGCAAATTCTGCTTGGAATGTGGCTCGCCAAAACCTGCCCCGGAAGAGGGTTGGGCTTGTTCTTGCGGCACCGTGAACAGAGGTAAGTTTTGCCCTGAATGTGGTGGCAAAAAGCCTGCCGGGGCTCCGCTTTATGCCTGTGACAAATGTGGTTGGAACCCACCTGACCCTAAAAACCCCCCTAAATTTTGCCCTGAGTGTGGCGATGTGTTTGATGAGGGTGATACAAAATAGTTCCTTGATGTAAGGGCTGTTGCGTTTGTGAAAAACATTGTCAGTTTGCACCAAGATAAGATGTGTTTTGTATTACTTCCCCCTGCCCTCCGGCGGGGGGAAGTAATACAAACTGAAACAAAAGCTGTATAAATATACTTTTGGCTGATTTAGGCTTTTGTGGCAGTCGCGTGAATTTCAACGAATAAAAAAGGAGTGGATATGGGGAAAGTAATATTGTTACTGATGTGCACATGTTTAATTTTAAGTTCATGTGCTAAAGATGAAAACACAAAGGATATAAACTCCACACTCACGCAATTTGCACATGACATAACGCAAAACAGCAGTGACACCAGTGCTGATACCGATGTAATTGCCGAAAATAATTATGACAGTGTTTTAATTGATGTAGTCGGCGCAGATTATTTTGGTAGCAGAGCTATAATTAGGGCCGAGGACGAGGAGATTTTCGGCGAAATTTGTGCTGTATTTCAAGTAGGCACAAACACCGAAGTGCGCTTTACCACAGCGGAGTGGCTTGCCGTGTCGCCCGATAATCAGGTCTACAAATATGATGTAGCCCTTGATGTCTGGACAGAGTTTGACGCAAGCACCCCAGCGGTTGAGCAGGTTTCGACGGTTTCGGTTGAAAACTGTATTTATGCTTTAAACGAGGTTTACAGCGATGAATTTTCAGCGGAGTATTACGACACCGAGGGCATGACTAAAATAGCCGTCTATGAGAGTGAAGAGGCCTATTATAACGGCGATGCGCCCGCACTTTTGCTCGACCCTAACGAAGCCACCCCTGATGGATATTTTGCTGACCCTGCCACAGCTGCATTTATGCCCGTATACAATTTTAACAGCAAAGCAGAGATAAACGAGCATTTCAGCAATTATTTTACACAGCGCTATTTAAACTCAATACAATCTATCATTAATAATAATTTTTTGGATTTTGATGGAGGTTTATATCTTGTAAGGGGCGGCATGGGCTATGGCATGTTCAGTGTTGATTTTGACACGATAGACTATACGGCAATGCAAGACAATACATTGCTAATAAACAGGTTTTTTGGTGGTGAAGCAGACGGTAAAGTAAAGCTAACCTTTGCTGAGGAAAGCGGAAGTTTAAAGTTAGACAGCGCAAATTATGTGCTTATGTATGATATGTATAACGTTAATTCTGAATGGGAATATCTTGAAGTGCCTGATTTTCTTGCATTTGCAAGCGAAAACATGATGCCGACAGCACCTGATTTATTTATTATGCATGAAGCGCAAGCATATACATACAGCGTTAAATATTTGGGTGACTATTTCGAAGTTTTGCCCGAATATGTAAGTATGTTAAAACTCCTTGGTTTTGATATGGTAATTGATGGCTACGAGAGCTTTTACAGTGCTGAAAAATATGAGGACGGCTACATAACAATCGTTAATGCATATATGCTTAACGAGGAAGACGGTGTTATGGTGGAAATAAGTAAACAACGTGAGGCGGCATCCGGTTAAACATACATTGATATTGATGACAGTGGTCCGTAGCCCTTTTTTTCAGCAGATCTGTATGTGCCCCTTTACAAATTGCAGTTAAATGCATTATACTTGCATGTTCATTTTCAAATTACGCTTTAGTGTAATTGCCGCCGATTTTATGATGCGTTTTGACAGTTACATTATGCATATGAAACAGTCCGTTCCATACTTAAAGTATGGAAGGGCTGTTTCCAGCTTAACGCTGTGGTTTCCCCATGGAAGAGATCAACCGGCGACAAGAGTGCTTAAAATCCGGTGGTGGAAGCCTTATGTATAGGGGCACACAAAAATCCGCCTTAACAAATGCAAGTTTCGCAGTAGCATCTGCTCGGATGTTGACACCACTGCGCCGGACGGAGAATTGGCACAGCAAAAGCACATTGGTACCGCAAAATAAGGAGCATGCAAAAAGGGGGCGACCTTTATGTCCTGTGCCATTTATCCTCTTACCGACTGGTCCTGTCAGATAGGCAGCGGTGATTGCTTTTTATTGGAGCTACTCGGTTGTAATGCCTAAGCCAAGCTCTTCAAGGATAGTTTTTTGCACTGCAAAAAGGTTAACAAGTACAGCACAGTTGCCTTATCCGTTGCCAACAACTCTGCCACTGTTTTCAACACCGTTAGTTTTTACTATGTAAATTTGTAGGCTAGACTAACCTTTTAAATGGTTAATCTAGCCTACAAATATTGCAAAACCTTTGTACCTGTCGAATTTTTAAGTGCACTACCCTTAACCGCTTGAGTTAGGTGGCGAACAAAAAGGTGGGACAACTCGTATAAAAAAAGCCCATCACAATACCGAGGAGCAGCAAAAACTCAGGCAGGGATAATTTTAGTCGGTAAGCGGCGAATTAAGCCCTGCTCAACCGCTCTCTTAGCGGTAGTATCTGAGATGGGGTTACTGACAGTTCGTCCACCTCTACAGAGGTGAAAAATTCGGTCATTTCCTTGTCTGCGGCGAGCTCTCCACAGATACCGACCCAGATGCCCTGTTTGTGTGCACTGCTACAGGTCATTGCTATCAGTCTTTTCACCGCCTCATGGTGGTCATCACAAAATTCGGATATGCTCTCGTTCTGGCGGTCTGTCGCGAGGGTGTACTGTATCAAATCGTTTGTACCTATGCTGAAAAAATCCACTTCTTTTGCCAGTAAATCGCTGATAACTGCCGCCGCCGGGGTCTCTATCATAATTCCAATCGGGAGATATTCGTCAATTTTGCACCCCTCTACCTTCAGTTCACCTTTAACCTCGTCGATGATTTTTTTTGCACTCCTCACCTCACTCAGTG
>CAYJFU010000081.1:0-7647 GCA_964369445.1 uncultured Oscillospiraceae bacterium
ACAAAGCGAGGCGACGGGCGCTATGTATCACAGGACGAGGAGCCGATAAAAGCGTATGCAAGCGAGAGTTTGCATCGACAGGTGCGTCAGTTTGTCAAAGCACTGCGTGAGATGGGGCACACAGACGAGGAGATAAAAGCCGCCGTTGCGGCACAGCTGGAAAAGGAGGTAATCGGTGGGTAATATACTGGAGTGTCGCGAGCTTAGCAAAAATTACGGCACAAAGCACGCGCTCACAAAATTTAATTTGACGCTGGACAGCGGTAAGATTCTAGGGCTACTGGGACCGAACGGTAGCGGCAAGACGACCTTTATAAAGCTTGTGGCAGGGCTGTTGCAGGAGAGCGGCGGTCAGGTGCTCATCGACGGACAACTTCCGGGTGTGCACACCAAAAACGCCGTGTCATACCTGCCGGACTGTGACTTTTTAGAGGGTAGCTACACGGTGGAAATGGCGGTAAACTACTACGCGGATTTTTACGAGAACTTTAACCGCGGCAGGGCGACAGCCATGTTGACGGCACTTAACCTTGACCCCAAAGCGCGGATAAGGTCGCTGTCAAAAGGTATGCGCGAAAAGGTTGCGCTTATGCTGGTGATGAGCCGTGAGGCAAAACTGTATCTTCTGGACGAGCCGATAGCCGGCGTCGACCCCGTATCCCGAGATGAGATACTGCGCACGATAATATCCAACTACGCGCAGGATTCGGCGATGATAATATCCACCCACCTTGTGGCGGACGTGGAAAATGTGCTGAGCGATGTGCTGTTTATGCGCGGCGGCGTGACGTTGTTACAGCAGTCGGCGGAAAGTATCCGCGAACAGCACGGCATGAGCATCGACATGTTTTACAGAGAGGTGTACAGATGATACTTAAACTTTTACGTTACGATTTGCGTGACTACTTTTTAAAGATATGGTTTGTTTATGCCATATTTGCGGTGATACCGCTTGCGATTTCTGCACTGGTACTGCTCGGGTCGCGCTACCTTATATATGAGGTCAGCACAAGCTTTTTTATGATCTGCTTGATTGGCTATATGATTATCGCCGCCGCATTTGCATTTGTCAACATGGCGATACCGATAGTCAGCTACTACCGCGGTTTATACTCTTCAAAAGGTTATCTGTCCTACACCCTGCCGGTGACGGCGACACAGCACCTGACCGCAAAACTGCTGTTCGGACTTATAATAAACACTGTAATCACGCTGTTATTTTTCGGTGCGATAGAAATATTTTACAGACTTGCCGTGGCAACGGTGGCGTCTCCCATGCCGGAAGTGGGTATGCAGGCACCACCAACCTTTATCCAGCTTGTCGTTTTTACGTTTGACTATATCGGCTACCCGGTACACCTTTTCGTGATTATTGCAGTGGTTGTGGTGCTTTTTGTGTTGAGCGAGCTTTATTATCTGCTTACTTTCTACTGCTCGATAAGCTTGGGCGGTTTTATGCAAAACAGGATTATAGGCTCGGTCATCGTCTACGTTATATTGAACACCGTCAATCAATTTATCGGTGGCATTGTAACGCTCATTTTTTATGTTGTGCCGATGATGATGCATGTGTCACAATTCGGCTACTCGGAATACGCGTACAACAACTTTGTGTTGCAGTATCAAGTGCCGTTGCTTATTATGTCGGCGGTGTTGCTCATTGTATTAAATGCGGTAATGTTTATTATTACAAGGCATATGATGGGGGAAAAGCTGAATTTGAATTAGTGAGTGTTTTTCAAAAAGTCAGCTAAACTCAAAAAAAGTATTTACATTTTAAAAATCTGTGTTACAATGTACTGGAATTTTAATTCTTGTGGTCTTTGGAGCAATTCCAAAACGAATCCAACATTGTAACACAGAGGTTTTTATGGTACACATTTTACTTGCTATCATCTACTTTGGATTTATCAGTCTCGGCCTACCTGACGCGGTGCTCGGCTCGGCGTGGCCGGTCGTAAGCGCACAACTTGGTGCACCGCTGTCGTCCCTGGGCGTACTGACGGTCATCATCGCCGCAGGTACAATTGTGTCCAGTTTGTTTAGTGACAGGATAACAAAAGCGCTGGGCGTGCAGGCTGTCTGTGCCATCAGCGTGGGAATGACCGCGGTAGCACTGCTGGGTTATGCCAACAGCACGTCTTTCATCATGCTGTGTCTGTGGTCAGTTCCCTATGGGCTTGGTGCAGGAGGCATTGATGCCGCGCTAAACAACTATGTAGCCTTGCACTACAGCAGTCGACATATGAGCTGGCTACACTGCATGTGGGGTGTGGGCGCCACAGCAGGCCCCTACATAATGGGTAGTGTGCTGTCCGGCGGCGGTGTGTGGAACACTGCATTTATCATCATATTTGTCATACAGGCGGTGCTGACGGTGATGTTGACGCTCAGCCGGCCGATTTGGCAAAAGAGCACCGAGGAGGGGCACAGCGATGAGCACCGCTCCAAAGAGCCGCTGTCGGTAAAGCAGATACTGGGCGTACCCGGTGTTGCTATGCTATGTCTGACATTTTTCTGCTACTGCGCCATTGAGGTGACAACCGGCGCGTGGGCAAGCTCCTACCTTGTCGACGTTAAAGGAACACTCCCTCAGACGGCGGCCTCCTTTGCGGCATTTTACTATCTTGGCATCACGATAGGGCGTGCCGTCAGCGGTTTTTTGACCATGCGCTTTAACGATATCACGATGATACGCGGCTCGTTTGCGGTTGTCGGGGTTGGAATACTGCTGTTTTTCCTACCGTTTGGGACGTTTTTCTCGCTTGCCGGCCTTATACTCATCGGTCTTGGCAACGCGCCGATTTACCCCTGCATAATACACTCGACGCCGGCATTTTTCGGCAAGGATAAATCACAGGCTATCATAGGTTTTGAGATGGCAAGCGCCTATACCGGCATAATGCTCATGCCGGCGCTGTTCGGACTGCTTGCGGAAAACATCAGCCTAACGCTTTATCCGATTTTTTTACTTGTTATACTAATTGCGATGGTGGTGCTGTTCGAGGCGGTTGTACTTATTATTAAAAAGCAGAAAAAGGCGTAATGGATATATTTTGCTCCCCCAACTAAACTGCGGACAATCTTGGCGGTTATTTTGCCGTATTTCTGCGTCAAAGAACCTTTTGCTTGAAATACGTGCAAAATTCCTCACCAATCTTTGTCCACATTTTAATTTGGGGAGCAAAAGGTGTTCAACGTGAAAAACTATAGTGTTCCAAAGCACAAACCGACAACAACTTTCGCACAACGCGCCACAATTTAAATAAAACGGCTTTGCTAATTTAATACTTATCACCCATTCATTTTAACTTAACAGTACTAATAAAACAAAAAAGAGGTAGCAACATGACACGAGATGAACAGCGGCTCTATTTAATAAAGTACCTGCTGGACGAAAACCCTCGGTACAGCAAAACCGAAATTCCGTCCGATGTTGACGGACAAAGAGATTTACTGCGCGCGCTGTTCAATGTACGCCATCCCCTGCCGATAAGCGATGAGTTTTTGAAGGTGCAAGACGACTATCTTACATCGGAAGTTGCTCGACGTGGGGTTGTCGACAGCGCCACACTGACCCCCACCACATTTGACAGCCGTATTTATCTGTGGCAAGGTGATATTACAACGCTGAGGATTGACGCAATTGTCAACGCGGCAAACTCCGCGCTGCTCGGGTGTTTCAGTCCTCTTCACAACTGCATCGACAACATTGTGCACACCCTCTCGGGCGTACAGCTCAGGTTGCACTGCAATAATCTTATGCAGGAGCAGGGTCACGACGAGCACACGGGCAAGGCAAAGATAACACCGGCTTACAATCTGCCGAGCAGATACGTGCTACACACCGTCGGGCCGATTATCTCCGGCAGGCTGGCCGACAACGACAAAAAGCTGCTGGCAAACTGCTACACATCATGTCTTGAAGTTGCGGTGCAAAACCATGTTAAGTCGCTCGCTTTTTGCTGTATTTCAACCGGTGTGTTTAGCTTTCCACAACAACAAGCGGCGGAAATTGCGGTGAAAACAGTGTCGAACTTTTTACAGCACAATGACAGTCTGCAAAAGGTAGTGTTTAATGTGTTCACTGACACGGATTTGGAGATTTACCGTAAGCTGTTGGGTTAGCATACGAAAACATTCCTGATATTGTCAGCTTACAAAAGAGTACAATTAAATTATTACTGCTCTCTCCACCGATGGTGAGGAGAGCAGTAATGTTGAAGAGACGTGTTTCTCTAAATAGTGTTGACACGAATTGAAATGGCAGATTTTAAGTGTTTTTTGTTCTACAAGGAATAAAAATGATACACTCCTTTGTGGAATGTGAATTTTGATGGCACTGTGGAGCAGAAAAATCTCCTAAATCAGCCGGCTAAACACTTGTGGCAACACTATCTGGGTTTGATTTCTTTACCGTTTATCCGTAAACCGCCCTCGCGCCACCTATAAGTTTCGCACGTGTGCGCAGGCAGGTTGTATGCGCCTTGCCTACACTTTTGACCGAGGTTCGAAAAGGCACTTGCACATGGCGCACATGCATACCGACCTCCGTGTCGCCGATGTCGATGCCAAAATCTGCCACGATGTACTCAACAAGCACGGATTGCCGATACATTTTAAAGGCGGCCGCCGCCGCCGCGCCACCGGCACCGCAGACGGGCACTGCCGACACCACCGTTAAGCCGTCACGCACCGCAAGGTCCTTTTCCACCACCAGCGCCCTGTTGAGGTGCTCACAACATTGCACCGCCAAAAATCCGCCGCGGGCTTCTATATAAGAGCGCACCTCGCTGACAATCACCTCACCGACCTGCAAACTTGTCGCCTTGCCGATAGGCTCGCCCACCACCTCGCTACTGCTACAGCCGAGCACCAAAATGCGACCACTGACGTCGGCATCACCCAAAAGCTCGCTCGCAATGCTGTGAAGTTGTTGTTTTATCAACTGTGTGTCCATATTTCAAACTCCTTTTTACCATGCCGGCACTGTTAAACTAAAATGTAAAACTCAAAAATAACTGTTTCCTTTTCGCCTGCTCTCCTCCGTCTTCGGTGTGGCGGAAAGACACGCACCAGATATTTTTCATGTTAAGTTAACACAGCCAACTCGCTTTATAAGTAGTCAGTTAACTTGAAAACCAGCACATCTTGTCAGCAAAAACTCTGCACTCGTCAATCGTAACACACAAAGCATGTATCAATTTTGCCATTGACAAAATTGACAACCCGATTGATTTTTAAAGGTACAGTGCTTAACGCGCGCGTCCTCCCTTTGTGATGAGAGCTTTTTGCTTGACAATCCTATCTCGTTTTCCAAATTAGTTTACTATACTATATATTATATTTTATATGTGATATTATGTCAATCACCACACGATATAGGGGATTATCGTGAGGCGCATCTCAGAAATGTTCCCCCAAAATGTCGTTATTTGCGCAAACCAGAAAAAGTAAAAATGTACATATTGCATATAATTGCTTCAATAAATATTCAAATTGAGCGTAATTTGTGGCAGTTTTGTGGCAGTTTTGTGGCAGTTTTTCAAAATTTAAACTTGACAGAATAAAATTAATACTTTATAATCGACAGTGACTAACTGTCCCTTGATATAAGACAGTTAAAACGTATATAAAAGGAGAATACATAATGAAACGAAGCAAACTATTTCGTGGCATTGCACTTGTACTTGTTATCGCACTTATGATTCCTATGGCCGCCACAGCCGTATCGCCGACAATCCCTGCACCTACACCTGCACCTACCACACCACCAAGCACTTCCGGCACCACAAGCTCACCTGTTTTCCAGATCACCGGTTACGATACTGCCGGTTCGACATTGCCTGCTAACACAACACTGCAGGCTGCACCCCCAACCGCTGCCGAATACACTGCATTTACAGCAGCAGCAATGTCTAAAGGTGCAAAGGGCACTGCTCTGGGCATATTTGACTTTACACTTTATGATGCAAACGGTAATGTAACTCAACCGGATAACAAAACCGTTATAAAAATGGTTGTTCCGGCTATGAAGCCAGGTGATATCGTTATGGCTTTCCATTATCACCTTGATGCAAACGGTAACTGGGTTATGGAGCAGGTTCCTGCTACCGCTTTTAACGGTTACTTCCTGTTTGCCCCGAAAGGATTCTCACTGTACGGCTTCTATGTACAGCGCCTTGCGACTACAACTACAACAACCACACCGGTCTCTTCCCCCAACACAGGCATAGCTTAATACTTTATCAGCACTAAATAATTTATTATTTCGGTCGCTATCCTTGCCGACGGCGGGGATAGCGGCTATATTTTTTCAAAGGAAATGCAAATGACATCAAGCATAAAAAAGTTTTTTTCCGTCAAGAAGAACAAAGTAGCAGCAATAGTGATTTCAGGCAGTTTGCTTTTAATTGCTGTTGCGGTCACCATTTTTATTGTGTGGCAAGGCACAAGGGTCACTTATGTCGAAACCTCCCACGGGCCGGCGCCTGTTAATGCCGAGGGTGCTTTTGTCGTGCATGATCCGGAACCTTTTCGCGATAACATTGACTTTGCAGGCTACAAGGAGCGTAACGCCGACACAATAGCGTGGGTGGAAGTACCCGGCACAGATATTGACCATCCTGTCATGCGTGGCATTGACAATGAAAAGTACCTCACCACCTCCATTGACGGTGAGTATGACATATACGGTACGGTGTTTGCGGACATGCTACACAGTGATGACCTTGTCACACCGCTTACGATACTTTACGGGCATTACACCTCGGACGGCAGTTTTTTCACCGACCTGCACAACTACAAGGACTCGCAGTATTTTGAGGAAAACAAAGAGGTGTTTTTGTACACACCGTACAAACAGGACAAATACAGCGTCGTGGCGGCATTTGTCACCGATGACACCCACCTGCTTTATGAGCGCGACATGATATTCTATGACGAGCGCCAAGAGTTTTTGGATTGGATTGCCGCGAGTGATGACCCCGAGGCGAACATTGACCTTGCAGGTGTCACCCCCGATGACAACCTGCTTGCACTTTCCACCTGTGTCAACGTTACAGGACTTTCCACCGAGCGTTATGTTGTAATAGCCAAACTTGAAGAGCAGAGATGGGTAAGCACAGAATAATTCAAATAGTTGCCGTCATAATGGCGGTGTTTATTATCCCCCCCGTGTTAGCACTGGAGTTTTTACTGGTGCTGGCTAACGTGGGGGTTGGTGTTTTTACGCCGCAAAACCCCTATACAGTCACATCTACACCGTCGACCATCGAGTTTGACGGTGTGCAGTACGAGTTGCGTGACGATGTTTACACCGTTGCACTGCTTGGTCTGCAACAGCAGGCAGAGGAAAACATTCTTGCCGGCCCACAGGCGGACACAATCGTGTTAATGACGGTGGACAAGGCGCAGGGCAAGACGTTTTTGCTGTCGGTGTCGCGCGACATGTACAGCACAATATTCATGCCGGATGTAAGCGGCGGTGTCAGCTACACCGAGCACGGGCCTGTCTGCAACGCTTACGCTTATGCGGGTGCGCCGGAAATTACACAAGGACCGCTTGACGGTGGGCTTTTCACGACTGCCTCTCTGAGCGAGCGGCTGTACAACGCGCCGATAAACCGATTTGCCGGTGTCAACATG
>CAYJFU010000082.1:0-7592 GCA_964369445.1 uncultured Oscillospiraceae bacterium
TTTTCTTGGCGCTGTTACCGCCGTAGACCAGTAGGACGTTACTGCCGCCAGCCGCCTTAACCTCAGCGGCAACCTGCATCTCGGTGTCCTTTCCGAACACCACCTTTGTGGGGCTGTGGAATGTAAATGCGTTCATGTTCTTCTCCTGTTTATACAATTTTTGTTTGTTTTGTATTAACGGGGCTGTCGCGCTTAAGGCAAATTGTACAATGCTTGTTACACTTTTTATTGCTTTCCCCCGCCGAAGGCGGGGGAAAGCAATAAAAAGGACATCATTTTTTGTGCAAACTGACAATAATTCCCACAAATGCGACAATCCCAAGGCCAAACCCGTGTTTATAACCCTCTCGCATAATAAAACATATACTGTTGCATGATGCCGGCGTGGCCCTTGTATCTCTCGTGCGGAAAGTTGCCACCGTAATATTTATCCACCGTCTTAAGTATCCAGACATCTTCGGGGAAAGCCGCTATGCGGTGATAGGCAAACAGCAGGATACAGTTTGCCACCTTTTTGCCGACACCGTTTAGTGTCATAAGCTGTTGCAACAGTTGCTCGTCGGACAGTGTGTGCAGTTGTTGCAGGTCAAACTCACCGCTTGCAACGGCACACGCCGTGGTGTGTATGTAGCGCGCACGGTAACCGACAGAGCAGGACAGCAACTGTTCTATCGTGCACGCGGCAAGCGCCTCGGGTGTCGGAAAAGCGAAAAGTCCGTCTGTCAGCGGCTCTCCACACAGTCGGCACAGCGCCTCTATTGAGGTCTTGATAGCAGGTATAGACTTGCGCTGTGAGATGATAAAGGATATAACCGTCTCGAAAACCGGCTGATTGAGTATCCTTATACCTGCACCAACACGTCCGGCTTCCGATAAAAAAGAATCGGACTCGTCGATAGCGGACAGATAGGTGCCATAATCCGATCCCATGTCAAAGTAGTGGTGCCAGTATTGCTCATACTGTTGCTGTGTGCAGTCAAATGTTATCACGTCATCCTGTTGCTCAATATGCACGGTATTGCCGTCTGCTATGGCGATATAACCGTTTTCGGCGGGGTTTATCCTAAAGCACTGCCCGCTGTTTGCAATGTCGCGTATGTTAAAATGCGGTGAAACCACTTCAATCATATTTTATCCTTTGTGTTTTTTGCTTTTTCACGCAGTTTTCTGTCAACCAAAATACCAATAATGCCTAAAATACCAATAATAGCATATATTATAATTGCCGATAGAAAATTGCCTTCTTGCAGTGTAGCGCCTACGTATGTAGAAGAAATAACTGACGGTATGCGTGCCACCAGTGTAATTAGTAGAAAACGTCCGAGCGATATACCGGTAAACGGTGCAAAATATGTCAAACCATCCTTAGGGGTTCCGGGGATAAAAAACAGTACAAACAGTACAAGCTCTACACGGTTTTTATTGTCAAATATAGCAAAGTGTTCCTGTCCAAACAGCCGCTTTATACGTTTTTCGCCTATATAATGCACGGTGGAAAATATAACAGCACTGCCCAGTGCTATGCCGGCACAACATATGACAAAACCCCCAAATGTGCCGTAGATAACACCTGCCACAAGCTCGACAAATTCGCCTGGTATGATAAAAAGTATGACCTGAGCCACCTGCACAAAAATTAATATGACAATACCAAACGCACCGTGTGACCTTATAGCCTGTGCAAACGTGTCTCGACCCTCTTGAGTGGATAGTGTATCGAAATACGGTAGTAATAAAAGACCTAAACCGGCAATAACCGCTAAAGGCACCAAAACAGCAAGCAGCTTTTTAATTGTCTTTTTATTCATAAATTACGTTTTTAATCCTATAATTGTAAATATAATAACATACAGTGTGATATCTATGCAATAGTTTGACATGTAAATATGATATATTGTTGAAAAAAGTAGGCATATTGCGCTATTACACAATATAAATATAAATTTTTGTGCAGAAAAGCAGTTGAAATATTTAAAATTTGTAATATAATTAAAGGTAGTAAGTAATATAGTCAATTAATCAAAAAAGCGATACAGGATTGCAAAGTGGAAATTTCGCCTATCAAGGCGGATTATGCTGAAATACTGCCGTATTCCGATTGACGACAACACATATAGGTGGAATTTTTGCCGGTAAGGCGTGTTGGCTTTTAATGAAAACTGACTATAGATCCTATTTCTTTAAATTCATTATTTCGTTGTAACACTAAAAAGAGGTATGGCCATGAACGGTAAGGAAAAGCTGATACGTTATAAAAAATTGAATACACTTACAAAAACGGTCACCAGACAAAAACAACAGTTTAAACTAAGTTATGACTCCTTTACGTGGCATGATGGCGAAAAGGACAATCCGTTTGACCTCTGTTTACACGGTGTGTTGACGGTACAGTTCGGTGAGGAGATACTCTCCGGCAAATGCTGTGTGTCGGCCGCAGCTTTTAACTTTCTTAAAACCTTGGATAACGACCATAATATAGGTCAAAGTTATAAGATGATGCCCTGTTGCGGTCACAGCATATTTGTGGATGGTGCAAGCATAAACATCGGAGGTTGTGAAAACGGCAGCGATTTTGCAGTGCTACATGACGAGGACACAGTTTATCTTAAGACAAATGCCGGAAAGCGTCATCCGGTAGCGATTAACGAATATCGACGACAGGTGCTGAAATTTGCAAGGACGGTTAAAAATCATTATGCTTCAAGTCTGCCCAAAATTTTGCCCAAAGGTGAGTATGAAAAAAAGGCATATCTTTTTTTCTGGGAAAAATATGTCAAGTATATGCAAGAGGGCATGGGATACTACAACAACGACTTGTTTGTTGTCTCACTGGGAGATATTTGCGACAGGTATGACATAGACATCGATTGCGGTGAGCCCTACGATGCTGAAAACAAGTTACGCTCAAGCTATGTCAACTGTTGCACTTCTACGACCCTAAGGTACTATAAGGCGCGCGAGTTTAAAGACAACCTTACTGTTATCTATGAAGATAAATACAACGACGCCGACAACGGCGAGTTGAAAATTGTACAAGACTGTTTAAAGTATTCGCACTGCGAGAGCCTACCGTTTAGTTGGTATGATGACAGCGACGGGTACGACGGCACGAGGCATATTTTTAAGGTGACGGATATCAATACCAAGGTTCTATTTAAAAACATCATGTTATCCAGACATGGGTTAAAAACAAATCTTGAATGTGCGGTTTACATCATAGACGAGAGCACCGGTCAGGTTTTTTTCCTGTATGATGACAAAGGGTTTGCGTTTTTTACGGATTAGATAGTGTTGCTTCTAAGAGCTTTAAGTTGTTGGCGTTGACCGGAAATGGTCAGTTAACCTAAAAAAATGAGGTGATAAATGTATGATATTGTAGTTTTAGGCGGCGGTATAGCAGGCATGTCTGCGGCAATTTACGGGCGCAGATACGGATATTCCGTTGCGGTAATAGAGGAGAATTTAATCGGTGGTCAGATAGTCAACACTCCCGATGTGGAAAATTATCCGGCTATAATGTTAATTTCCGGCGCGGAGCTTTCTTTTACACTGCTAGAACAGGTGACAAAGCTCGGAGCAGAGGTTATTTACGGTCAAGTGACTGCATATGACATTGAGGGTGCTGTAAAGACTTTGACAATGCCGGACAGGGAGATAAAGGGTAAAACGCTCATCATTGCAAATGGCTTAAAGCGCCGTGAACTGGGTTGCCCCGGTGAGCAGGATTTTAAAGGTAAGGGCGTAGGGTACTGCGCCACCTGTGATGGTGCCTTTTACAAACAAAAGCAGGTGGCACTTGTTGGCGGTGGCAACACTGCACTTGAAGATGCACTGTTTTTATCTAAAATTTGCACTAAAGTTTACCTTATACACCGCCGCGACGAGTTCCGTGGCAACGAGATAACGGTGGAAAAAATTAAACAAAAGGAAAATATCGAAATCATCTACAGCGGTACCGTCAAGGAGATAAAAGGCGATACAAAGGTGCGCTCGGTGGAGGTGAACACCAAAGACGGGGTGCGTGAGCTTGTAGTGGATGGCATTTTCATCGCTGTGGGTCAGGTTACAAACAACGGATGCTTTAGCGATGTGCTGGACATGGACGAGGGCGGTTTTATAACAGCCGACGAGACAACGGTGACAAATCTCAACGGGGTCTATGCCGCCGGAGACACAAGGGTAAAGGAGTTGCGACAGCTTGTCACGGCAGCGGCAGACGGTGCCGTTGCGGCCTCGCAATGTGCAAAGTATCTTGGGTAGGCAAGCATTTACGAATAGCTTATGGACCGGATAATACTTCACTGTGATTTAAACGGATTTTTCGCCTCGGTTGCCGAGTTGTTTTATCCGCAATACAAAACTGTACCCATGGCGGTGGCCGGTAACCCCGACAACCGACACGGTATAATTTTGGCTAAAAACGAGCTTGCAAAAGGGTTTGGCGTTAAAACCGCAACCACCATTTGGCAGGCAAGACAGTTGTGCCCGGAGCTTGTGTTGACAAAACCTATGTACAACGAATATCGACACTATTCGGAGCTTGTCAACAAAATATACCTTGATTACACCGATCTCGTTGAGCCTTTTGGCATAGATGAGAGCTGGCTTGATGTGACCGGCACAGCACATCTGTTCGGCACGGGGGAGCAAATAGCGCACCGCATACGGCAGGATATAAAGCAGCGGCTGGGGCTTACGATAAGCGTTGGGGTGTCCTACAACAAGATGTACGCAAAGCTCGGCAGTGACTATAAAAAGCCGGATGCGGTAACGGTGTTTAGCCGTGAGAATTACAAACAACTCGTCTATCCACTGCCAGTAGAGCAACTGCTTTTTGTCGGTGGAAAGATGGCGGCAACGCTAAAAACCATGCACGTAACGACGATAGGGGATTTAGCGGCGGCTGACGCTAAGACGCTGTCGATAAAACTCGGCAAGATGGCTTTTGAGCTTGTAGCGGGTGCAAAAGGGGAGGACACGTCGTCTGTGCGCCCTTTTGACAGCCCCGAGGATTTAAAGTCAGTCGGCAACGGCACGACATTTAAGCGTGACCTTGTTGGCTATGACGAGATAAAGTCCGGCATAATTATGCTGTGTGACACGGTGGCATCACGGCTGAGAAAGCATGGCCTTTATACTCGAGGTGTGCGTATAGCGGTGAAATTGCCGAATTTCACCGTCACACAAAAGCAATGTCAGCTTACAAAACCCACAAACACTTCAAAGGCACTCAGCCAAGCAGCGCTTATGCTTGCAAAGCGCTGTGTCGACGACAAAACACCTGTTAGAGCACTGACGGTAACTGCCGCACCGGTACTGCCTGATGAGGAGCTGCAACTTTCTATGTTCGACACGGACGATGAAAAGACACTTGCGCTGGAAAAGACAATGGACGGCATAAGAGGTAGATACGGTAAAAGCTCTATAGGTTTTTTTAACACACCAAACGAAAAGAAATGATTTGCACACTCACTTAAATTAAAACACTTGCGTCCTGTCGGCAGAAATTCCACCTATCGTCGCTTCGTCAATTGTAATACACAAAGCTAACGGCGATGAGTTTTATAATATCAACTTTTGCCGACTGCAAAGACGGCAAAATTGCGATTATCGTCGCGCTTTCTACAGCAAAAAGTCATCGTCTCCCATTTTTTTGGGCGATACTTTTTGTGCGGAAACCTCTTACCTAATAATGCCACAAAAAATTCACGCAAACAGGCGGTATGTTTTCCCTCTTCCAAAAGAATATTTGCCAGTGCCACTTTATTTTTGAAAAAATCTTTACAGCCTGCTGGTTTTGTGATGTCATTTACTTTATATAGTAAAAAACTTTTAGTGGCATTTTGGGGATTTAACAGTTTTCTGCCATGTCGCTTTTTATGCAAAAAAGGTGAAGAGGAGAAAACTCGATGAAGATGAGGAAAACGACGGCACTTTTGTTAAGCTTGGCACTGCTACTGGGCCTTACGCCACAGGGCGCTTTGTCAGATGGCACCTCCACGCAAGGCAAAACCATCTCGGGGTTGCAGCCGTGGATGGCATCACAGTAACTGTGGGCGAAACCGAGTCCACCTTGCCGCAGAGCGTTTCGGCCACGGTGAGCACCGTGAGCATCATAACCGCTGAAGACGGCAGTCAGTCCGAGAAAATCACGGTTGCGCAGGGTGAAGCCGTGCCCGTGACGTGGGCTTTGCCGGAGGGCGTAGCATTTTCGTCTGAAACAGCGGACGCGGTTTTTACCTACACGGCCTCTTTGTCAAGCGATAATATCTACACCCCTTGGAAGAGGGTGTATCCCTACCCACACTCACCGTAACAGTGACGGCGGCACAAGACAACACAGAAGAAAAAACCATCACGGCCATTGCAGACCTCGCTGTGATAGAGCTTGCCAATGATGAAGAAATAAGCGAAGAAACCCTGATAGAAAGATTCCCAACAAGCCTTTCCGCTACGGTGGAGGGCGAAACTGAGCCCCTTAGCCTTGCGGTGAGCAAGTGGAACATGGTGTTCTCCAGCACAAACAACGCTTTTGCCACGGATGTGCAAGCCACATTTTACTACGAGCCAGAATTTACCATTCCGCAGGGCTACACAAACAATGCCACACAGCCCGCCCAAACCGTGCAGGTGGGCGAGGCGATTTCTCATGCGCCCATGCTTGCGAGCGCAGGCGTGACGATGGGTGCTTTTACTGTGACGGGCGACACGGGCAGTTATAGCTACGGCCCACACAGCTTGCTTCCGGGCATCAACGTGCTCACCATCACGGGCAGTGGCGCACTGGAAATATCCATGCCTAACCACGGGGACACCACCAGTACGGACACTATCGTGGTGCAAAGCAGTGTAACCGCCACCTTTGCCACGGACTTAACCTACAATGGACTGCCACAAACACAAATCGTTTTCTCGACGGTCTTGGGTAGCATCCCCCTTACCAAGGGCACAGACTACACTACATACGCCACCTTTGTAAGCGCAGATGTGCGAAATAGCATCGCTGTAAGCGGCACGGTAAACATTCTCAATACAAACTACAGCCTTGCCGACAACCGCTTACCAAGCGGCCTTACGGCCAGTATAACCACGGCCGTTACCACAGCACTTAGCTCGCTAACGGGTGTGGCATAGCCTCATGCAGGTGCAGCGTTGCTCATTTGCATAAAGGCTTGTTTCTACAATACCGAAAAGCCGCAACTATCACGCAGATAGTGCGGCTTTTTTGTTGTAGGTTTTATAAGGCTGGTAAAATCAGCCGTACGAGTAGGCGATTGTGCAGCATGTTTTTTGTTTACGGTGGTACAAAATTTGATGTCTGAAGATTGAATTTTTGTTTTTATTAGCATAATTCATTATGAAAATTTCAAGAAATACGCGGTGTGATTGTTGATAATTTTGAACTTCTAAAACAACTATTGACTTGCCTTCTGATATTTCTACTTTATAGTCAATAAACGTTGTTATATCAGGTTTAATAGAATCTCGAATCATAGTAGTACATTTCAGAAGCACTTTGTCTGTGTCGTTCAAACCGACAATAGATAAATCATCATTAATTCCAATATATATTTTACCACCGACAGTATTAG
>CAYJFU010000083.1:0-7544 GCA_964369445.1 uncultured Oscillospiraceae bacterium
TGAAAAGTGGTCTGTCTTATACTATAAGACCTTATGCCGGAATACATGTGGTGCGTGATACAAACGTGCCGATGGACAGTATCATCGACTGGGCAGGAATTGCGCAGGAGAGTGTGAAGCGCCACTCAAAGCACGAGATTGCCTTTTTTGAGGCGAGCAACCGTTCGGGATTATTGCGCCTTGAAAATTTAAAGCAGGATATCGACCTCGACCTTGAACAGGGCAGGTTTTTGTTGCATGTTCAGCCCATCTACTCGACAAAGGACGAGCGGATACTGGGTGGCGAGGTGCTGACACGTTGGGACAGCCGCTCGGGATACCTTATGCCGGAGGAATACGTTTCGGTGTTTGAACGCAACGGTTACATATTCAACCTTGATATGTATGTGCTCAAAAACACATGTGTGCTGTTACAGGAGCTTTGCGATGAACAACTTACCGCAACACCGCTTTATATCAACATGTCGGGTTTGCACCTGTATGACCCTGACTTTGCCGACAAGGTGAACGATGTTGTCACAAATTACAGCTTTGATCGCACGCTGTTGCGTATAGAGTTTGATGAGACGGTCGCCTACGACAACGAGCCACTGCTCAAATACCTACTGGATAGGTTGCATAAATACGGTTTTAGCATATCGCTTGACAAGTTTGGTCGCGACTATGCCAGTATGGATATTCTGCGTCGATTTAGACTGGATACCGTCAAGTTTGAATCGGATTTTCACTCCAACCCGCAAGAGGCGGCAAATGACGAGTGCGTTATAATCGGTACGGTTGAGATGGCGCATAAGCTAGGCATTACGGCTGTGGCAAAGTGTATCGAGACTCAAGCGTCACTTGAAAGGGTTAAACGTCTGGGCTTTGATGCCGTTCAAGGTTTTTGCCACGGAGAACCACTGCTTATGCAGGAATTCACAGGGCTTTTACAGGCTTCAAAATAGCATCGACATGAGCATATTTTTATTACCTTTTTACAAGACTTGTAAAAAACGAAACACTAACTTACACGAGGAAACAATGCACATTTTATCATGCAATGCACTTACAAAGCGGTACGGCAAAACGGTAGCGCTCAACAACTTTACACTTGATGTGACCGGCGGCAAGATTATAGGTCTTTTGGGTCCCAACGGCAGCGGCAAAACGACATTCTTAAAGCTTGTGACAGGTCTTTTGATACCGACTTCGGGGCACATAGACATATGCGGACAAAAACCGGGTTACAAAAGTGCCGGACTTATCAGCTTTTTGCCGGACAGAACCACGCTTTCACCGCACATGTCGGTGCGTGAAGTGGTTGGTTACTTTGCGGACTTTTTTGTGGACTTTGATATCGAACGAGCACGCGACATGCTCTCAAAACTACAGATACATGAGGGCGCACTGATACGCACCCTTTCTAAAGGCACTAAGGAAAAGGTACAATTGATACTTGCGATGTCAAGGCGTTGCCCGCTCTACCTTTTGGACGAGCCTATCGGCGGTGTTGATCCCGCAACGCGTGAATATATCCTTAACACCATCGTAAGTGGCTATGCCGAGCACTCGACAGTGATAATATCCACCCATCTCATCATCGACGTGGAGCCGGTACTGGACGAAGTGATATTTATTAAAAACGGCAACCTCATACTACACAGGCCGGTGCCGGAACTGGTGCAAGAGATGCAAAAGTCGGTGGATGAAGTGTTCCGCGATATGTTTAGATATTAGTCGACACGTGTAAAGCAGGTGGAACTATAAACTAAAGGTAGCTGGTGAATGACTATTTTTTCTTTGCTACTTAAAACTTGATTATTTACACTTTCGCGTGACTGCTTTGGTCAAAAACGCCATGAGCCTTCTCCATTGGGCTTTAGCCATTATCTGCAAGTGCGTTTTGCTCTTGCTTATTATTAAACAGCCGGAGGTATTATGTTTGATAAAATTTTAAAGTACGAACTGCGCGCGGTAGGTGGTCGTATCGGGCCGCTTTACCTTGTGTTTTTTCTAATATGTGTTTTTAACCGTGTGTTGACGCTTATAAACCGCGCCACCGAGGAACTTTTACCGCCGATTGCAGACTTTGCCGGTCTGGGCAGTGGGCTGTTTAACGTACTCATGTTTGTAAGCCTTGCTGTTATGGCGGTGCTCGGATTTATAATATTACTGGAGCGTTTTACCAAATCCATGCTCGGTGACGAGGGTTACCTGACCCTCACACTACCAATCAGCAGGACGGTGCTACTGGGCGGCAAACTGCTTACAGCGGTAATATTTACCGTTGCAACAACGCTGGTTGTCCCCATCTGCTTGACCATTGCTATGGGTGATGATCTGGGCGACATGTTCGGGATATTTTTGTTCGGTGACATTTTCGGTTTTGGGCGCGAAGATTACAACGTCTTCACCGTCATAATCCAGATATTTGACATGGCGATGCTATGGACTGCACTGCTTTTGGGTTGTTATGTATCGGCGCTTGTCGGGCGCATGGCACCGCGTCTGCGCGGAGTTGTGTCGGTGGTGGTGTTTTTTGCGCTGACCAGCTTGTATCAGACTGTTGTGTCCGTTGCAACCGGTGTGTTTGCCGGTCTTTTTCACGCGCTTGACAACAGCGGCTTTATCGAGAACAACAACTTCTTTGACCTCGTATTAGATATTAACGACATCATGTTTTCCATCGCAAGCTATGCCTTTGCAATAGGACTGTTTTTCGCCGCCGATTCCCTGCTAAAGTACCGCACTAATTTGGATTAAGTGCCTAAAAGCTGTCATATTTATTGAAGCTATTTATGTTATACATGCTGATATTTTTTCGCCTACTACCCCCGCCGTTGGCGGGGGTAGTAGGCGAACTGTTTTCGGTGATTACACAGCTACGGGTAAGCCGTAACTTAATGACATTACCTTTCTATAAATTCTCAGCGCTCAACGCTATGCCATCCAGTATAAGTGTGGGCGCTAAAACTATTTCATTTTTCATAAGCGGAAAGATATACGGTGCCGCGCCGCCTGTGCCGATGATAGTCTGCACAGAGCCACCCATCTCCTCTTTAAAGGCGTTAACCATACCGTCAAGCATAGCGGATGTGCCCAAAAGCACACCGCTTTTTATACTGTGTGCCGTGTTTGTACCGATGGCATGGGGGGGCGCTTCAACAGGGGTTTCTATCAATAGCGACGTGCTCTTAACCATCGCGTTTAACGAAATAAACATACCCGGTGCAATGGATACACCTAAAAACTCACCGTTTGCGCCGATGGCAGATATCTTTGTCGCAGTGCCGGCGTCGATAACTATTGCCGGACATGGCATGGTGTGGCGCACATAGTAAGCGCTCGCGAGAAGGTCGCTGCCAAGCTCGTCGGGGTTGTCTATCGCTATCGTGAAATCAGGACACAGTTTCCTATTAAACTCACGAATAGGACAAGCAAACAGCAGGTGTGCCGCCTGTGCAATGACACCCGTCAAACGCGGCACAACGCTGGAGATTATAACAGTGTTTATGCAGTCATTTTGCACACCATACAGCTTAAGTAAACTGTCAAACAGCACGGCATACTGTGAAAACTCCTTTTCCTTATCGGTGCAAATGCGCGTGTGGAACAGGTTTTTTTCGCTGTTGTAAACACCGAAAACAATGTTGCTGTTGCCGATATCAACCGCAAGTAGCATAAATGTAAGTCTCCTTTCATACATTATTATTATCAAAGGGGAGCGGACTTAAGATTTGATAAAGCGGTGATTTCTTGAAACCTATCAAATCAATGCCATATCCACATCCCTACTACCTTGTGTCATTCAAAAGTTTACAATAGATGTCATGATGTTTTTGTTCAAAACAAGGCGGAGGATTAAGGAATACTTTGTGTATTCCGATTGACAACAACGAAGGTTTGGGCACAAACAGCCGACAGATATGTAAAGTTTTGGGTGACACAAGGTACCATTAAAGAAAGGGGTTGCTTATGTTTGTTATCACTATGGGAAGAAAAAATATAAAGCGCGTCGTTATTGTACTGGTTGCGTGTATTCTGCTTGTTGCGACCACCGTCATCGGCGGTCTGTTTTTCACCGATACCGAGGTCACGCCGGCTATGGCAAACGCCCTGCGCATGAGGGATTACGACATAGTCGATGTCGATGATGTCGCCATGTTGCTGACCAGCTACGGTGTCGAGACGGATGTAACGTCAGCGCAGATAAGCAAGGTGACGGTGCCCGAGACGTTTGACGATCAGTTTGTGCAGTTTAACAGCATGCTAGAGGAAGCGGGCGGCGACCTATCCGACTTAAAAGGCAAGACGGTTGACCGCTGGAAACTAATGAGCACCAACCACGGCATGAAAGACGAAATCGTTTGGGCGGTGGTACTGGTGCGCGGCAACACGCCGATAGGTTGTTATCTGCTCGGTGACCCGTCGGGTGAGGTACACTCGATAACCGACATAACAATCAAGGTTGATGCCGAGGTGCCGGTGCCGACAGAAGAGGTAATCTCGCCCACCGATGGTGAGGTGCCGGTTGACGCGACACAAACAGTTGTGCAGGATGCTGTAACAACAGATGGTGCTGTAGTGCCGGAACTTATACCGGTGGTTGACCCTGCGCCGGTGGTTTAGCAGTCTAAAGCGAACGACTTTTTTCATCTTCCCTCCCCCTGCCTACGTTGGTGGTGGGAGTTGCAAACAGGATGTTCCCCTAATGCTTGTACTTTGGGTCTGAACCCGGTCCGAAAACGGGCTTATACTTTCTTTTGGGAACAGGTACATGTGTCGGCGGTTCGGGTGGAGTGGGTGGCGTCGGCTCTGTGGGCGGTACATCGGTTGGTGTGCCGCTCTTTTGTGCTATCGCCTTACTGTCTTTGCCGGCGCGGTAGATAAAGTTTTCCGTCTCGGGTGTCATCTCCGGCAGGGCGACAAGGGGTGGTGGCTCCTCCTGACCGAGGTACTGTTTAATCTGGTGCATAACACGGTTTACAAACAGTATACCTGTTATAATCAGTAGCGATATTATCGTTAAGGCAAGTATTATTTTTATCTCTGCCGTAAACATGGGGGATATCCACAGCGAAAGCCCCGTCAGTGCAAGTCCTATAACGGCAACAAATGCAAGGGCGCAGGTCAATATAATTGCTATAAGTTTTTTAATGTTCATTTACTCTCTCATGTTCCGAATATTCTGTCGCCCGCATCGCCAAGACCGGGTAGTATGTAGCCGTGTTCGTTGAGCTGTCTGTCCAGCACCGCCGCAAAAATTGCTGCATCGGGATGGTGTTTTTGTACGTGTGCAATGCCCTCGGGTGCGGCGACAAGTACAAGTAACCTTATCTGATCGGGGTTGGAGCGTTTGATGTAGTCTATGCCGTAAGCCGCCGAACCTCCGGTAGCAAGCATGGGGTCGAGCAACAGCACCGTTCTGCCACTCAGCGGCCCTGGCAGGCGACTGAAGTAGTCCACCGGCTGTAACGTCTCGTGGTCGCGATAGACCCCGATGTGCCCAACGGGAGAGTTTGGCAAAACCGTCTGCACCCCCTCCGACATAGCAAGACCGGCACGCAAAATGGGTACAATGACCGGCGCACCGCCCTTTAGCACCTGTTGCTGAGTGACCTCCAGGGGTGTCTCGACGCTTTTGCTCACTGTAGGCAGGTCGCGCGTCGCCTCATAACAAAGCAATACTGACAGCTCACTCACAAGCCGCCGAAACTCCGGCATTTTTGTATGTTTATCGCGCAACTGCGCCATCTTGTGCGATATCAGTGCGTGGTTGCATACCGTGACATTATTCATTTATACCTCATATTTGCGATATTATAACACAATTATTTCAAAAAAATGTGAAAAATCGTAATGTTGCAAGTTATTAGGGTGTGCCTACACACGCTAATAATAAAAACGCTCTACTTTAGCGCACAACTCCGCCAAAGTTTTTTCCTGAAAGATGCTCACCGTCATACACTCGCCATCGGTGCCGTAAAGCCTAGCAACAACTCCGCCACGCACAAAACCCGGGTTGTCGCCCTGCTCAAAGTCGGTTTTGCTGTCGTAAACGGTGAATTTTTGCCGATACGGTGCGCCGTCATATGGGCAGAACATCTCGCAGTTGCCGCACTCGTTACAGCTCGCGTCAAGGTGTACGACCTGTCGCCCAAATGAGGTGTCGACAAACACATTTGCCCTGTTGGGGCAGACATCGACGCAACAACCACACTTTACGTCACAGGCAAGGCAACGCGACGGCTCATCGTGGGTGCTGAGCGGTTTTGTTATATGTCTACGCCGCTCGGTGTCACAGGTGTCCGGCACGGCAACGTCGCGTGTGACCTCGCAACCGAGCAGTCGCTGTACCGCCGCTGTCGCCGAGGCGATGCAGTCTACGACACTGCATGGGCCTTTGTCGCCGTCACCAACGACAGCAAAGCGCTTGTCATCGCGCGCTGAAAACCTGTCGTAAAAACTCTCGTCGACCCGCTCTCCGGCAGCGGCTATAATCAAATCCGCCTCTACGGTGCATGTTTTGTCCGTTGTACGGACACTGCGCCGACCGTCACCGCCACGCCCCGAGTACTCGGTCACCGCACATGTAAGTTTGCCGTTGCTGTAAGCTATCGGGGATAAAAACGGTAAAAACCGCGCGCCGTCGGCTTTTGCGAGCTGTAATTCCTCGCTGTCAGCAGGCATATCGGCGATATCACGGCGGTAGACTATCGTTACGTTTTGGACGCCCTTTAACCGCGTCGCAACCCTTGCCGCGTCCATCGCCGTGTTGCCGGCACCGATGATAACGACGCTTTTTGCCGTTGTGTTAAAGGATTTAGCGCGACACTGCGACAAAAACTCCCCTGCAAAGATCGCCTGCTGAATTCCGATGTCAACAGGTACGCTTGCACCTACTGCAAGCACCACAGCATCGTATTCGCGCAGTTGCTCGGCGCTGTCGATGGCGGTGTTGTAACAAAATGTCACATCAAGCGATTTAAGTAGTGCTAAGTCGCTGTCCAGTGTCGCCTGTGGCAGACGAAAATCCGGTATGACGTAACGCAATATACCACCCGGCTGTGGCTGTTTTTCAAACACCGTCACCTGTGCGCCGGCACGTGCGGCAAGGTGCGCCGCCGCAAGACCGGCCGCGCCTGCGCCAACAACTGCAACGCGCTTACCATTATCACCTTGCACGCGAACATCGGCTTTGCCATGCCTTGCGCTGTACAACTTAACATCTCGAATGGCTAGGGAAGTGTCATAAAAACATTGCCGACAGCCGTCCTGACATCGGTGACCACAGATAGCCCCCGTTGTAAACGGAAGTGGGTTTTTTGCGAGTATTATCCCCATTGCCCCATCAAAATCCCCCTGCTCGGCGGCGCGCATGTAGGACGGCACGTCCTGCGATATGGGACATTTCAGCGTGCAGGGTGCGACCTCACAGCCGAAAAGAGGCAGAGCCTTGTCCGCTTTGCGCCGAACGCTTTTCAGAGGCATGGCAGGTGGGTTTTGCAGTGAGTGCTCCAGTAGTTTTTCAAGCACGTCCGCCTCTGCACAGCTAGCTAGCTCAT
>CAYJFU010000084.1:0-7053 GCA_964369445.1 uncultured Oscillospiraceae bacterium
ATTTAGATGGTGAGCAGTTTCGTGGGTCTTTGTGGGATAAAAGTACGCACGTCTCGACGTGGCACGTCCGCGGAAACATATCCACCGGTGTCACACGCTCCACAGCATACCTATCACACAAAGCAGCGACATCGCGCGCGGCGGTTGCAGGGTTACAACTTATCATGATCACCGTCTGTACGCCGCTGTTTAGCAATAGCTTTAGTGTGCGCTCGTCAAGACCCTTGCGTGGCGGATCGACGATGACAACGTCCGGTGCAAAATCCTCCACCGCAAAACCGTCCGCGGCGTCTGCGCTCAAAAACCGAGCATTTTTGTAACCCGCGCGCACCGCATTTTTTTGTGCGCTATCCACCGACTCCTTGACTATGTCCACCCCGACAAGCCTGTCCGACATGCGGCTGAGCGACAGCCCTATGCTACCAACGCCACAGTACAAATCCAGTATGTTCAGCACGTCAGCCCTCGGCAGGTGTCGGCGCGCAACGTCGTACAACAGCTCCGCTGCGACGGTGTTAACCTGAAAAAATGTGCGGTCATATATGTCAAAGTTTAAATCAAACAGACGCTCGGAAATCTTTTCGCTACCAAAAAGCACCTTTGTCTTGTGTCCCAATATGACATTTGTCCGACCGCTGTTGATGTTTAACAGCAACGACGTCAGGCCAAACTGTTTGGCGAGTTGCTCCACACCCTTGATAACGATTTCGTCTTTTGACACAATGCACAGCATTATTTCGCCGCTGTGAAACCCTTTGCGGAACAGCAAATGCCGAACACTGCCGGTGTGTGTTACCTCATCATAAGGCTTTATTCCCTGCTCGTCAAAAATGCTACAACACTTCTGCGCCACCCGTGTGAACAGCTCCGGTTGCAACAAACAGTCTTCAAACGGTATAAAGTCGTGGCTTCGCGCCGCAAAAAAACCGGGCATGGCTTTATCACCTACCTTGCGAACCACATATTGCGCTTTGTTGCGATATCGCAACGTTTCACCGGTGGACAAAATGTCCTCCACCGGTTTTGACACCTTGCCAATGCGCTCGAAAGCGTTTTTTACAATTAATTGTTTTGCCGCAAGCTCACTTTTGTAATCGATATGTCGCAGTGCACATCCACCGCATCGGTAAAAGGACGGACAGTCCACCTCTATGCGGTGGTGCGACGCTTTTACTATGTCGATAACCTTGGCAAAACAGTGACGCTTTGCCACCTTTTGCACACGGCAAACCACCTCATCACCCACGGCGGTAAACGGTACAAATACCGCCATGCCGTGCGCATGACCGACACCGTTGCCGTCACTGCTTATGTCTTTAATTTTTAGTGTTACATTTTCATTTTTTTCAATCATATCTATTTTCAAATCCATATGTTTATGTTAATATAGTAGAGGAATGTCACATTTGTCGGAATCTTTCTCAATTTACAAAAGTAATCCAAAACGAAACAAGAATTGCGAAACGTGACTTTAATGTGACAATCTCATGATACCAAATACACACAACATTTTCAAGAGGTCGACATGCTAAAAAATACTTGGATGGAAAAAATCGAAGGTGGGGCGCTTGACAGTTGCTTTGAAACGCTGTACGGTGCCGCTAAGGTTGATGCAGCAAGATTGCGCTACACACAAACGGTAAACACATTTTGCGAAATCTACGGTGACGGTGACCTGCGCATATTTTCAGCGCCCGGCAGAACGGAAATCTCCGGCAACCACACCGACCATAACAACGGCGTTGTCGTGGCAGCCTCTGTCAATCTTGACATAATCGCTGTTGTTAAGGCAACCGACGACAATATTGTGACGCTGAAGTCCAAAGGTTTTGACAAGGTGGACACCGTTGACCTTACACAGTTACAGCCGGCGGAAGACGAGGAGGGGCACTCCGCATCACTGATAAGGGGAATATCGCGGTGCATTAAAGACAAAGGTGGCGCAATCGGCGGCTTTACCGCCTACACCACCAATGACGTGTTGCGTGGCTCGGGTTTATCCTCATCCGCGGCATTTGAGGTGTGTATCGGGCAGATTATCAACAGCCTTTACAATGACGATAAATTTACCGCCGTGGAGATAGCGCAGATAGGCCAATATGCTGAAAACGTCTATTTCGGAAAACCGAGCGGTCTACTTGACCAGACGGCATGTGCTGTCGGCGGCGTTATCAAGATAGATTTTGTCGACAAGGAAAAACCACAGGTGGAGCGCGTTGACTTTGACATTGATGCGCACGGACTGGAGCTGTGCATCACCGATACCGGCGGCGACCACGCTGATCTTACACATCTGTACGCGTCTATACCCGTTGAGATGCGCAGTGTGGCGGATTTTATGGGCGAGACGGTGCTCCGCGATGTCGAGCGCGCAGACATTATAAAAAAACTGCCTGACATAAGGCAAAAGCTCGGCGACCGCGCCGTGTTACGTGCACTGCATTTCTACGATGAGTGCGAGAGGGCAGACGCAACAGCCGCCGCCATCCGTGACAAGGACATGGACAAGTTTTTCAGCCTGATAACGGCGAGCGGTCACTCCTCATTCGAGCAGGTGCAAAACGCCTACAACCCAGCCGATGAAAAGGAACAAAACATACCGATTTCCCTTGCCGTCAGCGCAAACCTTATTGGCTCGGATGGCGCTTGTAGGTTACAAGGCGGCGGCTTTGCCGGTACAATTCAGGCGTTTGTGCCAAAACAAAAGGCGGACGCGTACGCCGCGCTGTTAGACAGCATCTTCGGCGAGGGCAGTTGTCACCGTCTGCTTATACGCAGTGTGGGAATTTGTGAGGTTAAAGCTTAACATTTTCTGTCAGTTGAAAAACCAACATGCCTTAGTAGGCAAAATCTCCACTTTAACAGATGAATTTTTTAAAACAGTTTTGTTTTTTTGATTAAAACCCCCGCCATTGGCGGGGGTTTTAATCAAAATATATTATAGTAGTTCAACTTGAACGCCTATATGTTGCGGCTTCCTACTGCATACTGTCTAGCGCTTCCCTTGCCCGTTGCAATTGGTCTTCCGCCCTTTTTATTCCGGCCTCATTTTCCGTTATAGAAGTTTGTTGCTGTACTGCTTGTGGTGGTGTTTGTATCTGTTGTGCTTGTTGCTGTTCCGCCGCTTGCTTTTTTTCCTTTGCCATATTTACAAGCTTGGTGCCGCCGACTATACCGGCCGCGCCGACTGCGGCACCTGCAACCGCTACACCGGCACCCAGTGCCACACCGCCAAACGCTGTGCCTGCACCCTGTGCGGCTCCTGCGGTTGCGGCGGCGGTTGCCGCCTGTGCACCTGAAACTGCCGCGGCCGCACCCGCCTCAGTACCTGCCACTGCCGCCGAGGCACCGACCTCTGCGCCGGCTACAGCGCTTGCCGCGCCTACCGTTGCACCTGCCGTTGCCGCCTCATAGCCGGCTTTTGAGCCTGCCGTGTAAGCGGCAGTAGTGCCTGAAACAACATCACCTGCCCCATCGGATATAACGACGGGATTTTTATAAAAGTCGCGTGCGTGCGCCTTTGTACCCTCAGCTTTGGATATGTTTTTCTTTTCAGTACCGGTGTACTGCTCTATAATCTCGCTGAGCGTTGCCGAGGCAATACCGAACAGCTCGGCTTTAGCGCCGATGTTGCTCGCGCTGGTTTTAAGGGATGCGCGTGCGCTTGTCAGCAGCTCGTCCTGACCGAGGTTGTCCGCCGCCAGCGAAACCTTTTCACTCAGCGACAGCATCTGAGTAGATACCTTTTGTAACTCATCTATCTGTTGTTTTAACAGATTAAATGACACTTTAAATTCCGACATAAGACAGCCGTTCCTTTCTTCAATAAAAGATAAAGTTTATGGTCATGCAACCCCTTTCGTATGAGGTCGACATCAGGTTTACCGCATTGTGTTGCCTGAAAGTTTAGGCAGGTCATCCGCCGCCGCTTTGACCTGTGCAATATTGCGTTCGTAGTTGTCTGCCGTCTCGTTTAAAGACAGGATTGTGGCGCGCAGTGTCTCGATGTACTCGTTGCAGGTCGTCTTTACCGTCGTAAAACTTGACACATACTGCTCTGCCGCCTCACCCGTCCACAGCGTGCGGAGTTTTTTCGTCTCGTCCTCGGCTTGACTAATAAGCGTTACGTATGTTTTTTGTATTCGCTCCATCTCGGAGGCATATTTTCTCAGTTCTGCCGGGCTTACCCGAAGTTCTTCCATTGTAGCCATCGTTGTCACCTTTCTTTAATGTTTTTTGCGGTTTAACCCTTGCCGAGCATTGCGCGCACGGTATCTGCCGCTTCGCGCTCGCCTCTTTCGTAAGCCGCACCTGCGCCTTGTAGGCTACTTGCCGCGGAATCTATGACCGCCGCCATCTTTTCAAGGTCGGGGGAATGTGCATAAAATTCATCAAGGTAGCGCCCTGCCGCCTCACCGTGCCACTTTGAGGACAGCTGCCCCATCACCTCGGTAAGCTTTGAGTGGTTGCCTGCCATCGCGACGCTTATATTTTCAAGTTCGGTGGCGGACTCCTTCAGTTTTTGCAGATTTGCTGTCGTGCTTGCCATAATTGTACCGTTCCTTTCTGCTGATTTTAATAGCCATTTAACCTAAAGAATTTAACGGCCTTTCATCAAATGACTTTATAGTAGCTTTTGCACACCGTGTGCGCAAAAATTAACTTAAACTACTAAATACACTAAACCCCTGCACCGCGCGCGGCGTTTTCGTCTTCCATGCGCTTTAGCGTTGCGGCAGACGTCGCAATATAATCGGCTATCTGCTTTAGCTGTCTGGCATCAAGCTCCAGTTCCTCACGTTTTCTCTCCAAAAACGAGCGAAATGCCTTGCCGCTGTCACCTGTCCACGCCGCGTTTACACCTTCGGATATGTCACTGAGCGTTTTTACGCATTTCGTCGTCAACTCTGTCGCCGCAAGCTCCACTTCCTTTTGCTGTGCCATTGTCTGTTGATAGTTAAATGTATATGTCGACATTACCTACCTCCTTTTAATTTTCTCTTAGCCACGTGTAAAACACGTGGAACCATGAACCTAGTACTAATAACTCACGGTGAATGGTTACCTTTTATTTTACTGCGCATCAACTTGACATTTTTTGCATTTTAAGCAAATTGTTTTAGCCGATAACTACAAAAGTCTTTCACCATTAGTATTTAGCTGGTAGTCGCAAGTGCATATTGCACTTGCCTGTTATCTCATAGATCCGCCGCTGAATGAGAGCGAGCGCCCCGACTCTACCGCGTGTTTTTCCGACTGGTCGTAGATACCGGCAAGTTCGTTTAGCGTTTTGCTGTAGTTATCCATGTTTAGTAAAAGCTGATCACCGCTTGTCTTGATGGATGCTGCCATTGCTTTTACGCGGTCGGAGGACGAACCTTGCCACGCACTGCGCAGGTTGTTTATCTCGCGCAGGTATGCATCAACGCTCTGTGCTATCTGTGTTCTTGCGGCGGAAATCTCTTCGCTTGCCGTTATAAATGCCCGCGTTTCTATTTTAATCTCTGTGCCGGCCATATTTTACCCCTTTCTTGCAGGTAGTAACGTACATTAAAACTGTTTTTTGCAAGGTAAAATGACTTTACTACCTCAATGATGATACCTTGCTTAATATGTCGCTCTCTGCCGCATCAAATGTGTCGGCCATGTTGCGCAGTAGGTCGCAGTTTTCGTTAAGTTGCTCAATCATCTCGTCCATCGCCTCGCGGTCGGTTTGATATGCTTGCATAAACGCAGCTTTTGCCTCGGATGTCCATTGTCTGTCCAGTGCAGTTACGGCATCGGAAAACTTTTGTACCCCTGCCGCTATGTTGGAGGCCTCTGTCTGCATACGCCCCACCGCTGCTGTTATTTTTTGCGAGTTGACATTACTTGTGTCAGCCATAACATGTCCTTTCTGTATAAGTATAGGCAAGTGCAAAATGCCCTTGCGACTAATGGCTAAAGACTAATGATGAGAGACGGATGGTGTTTTTGACCAGAATAGTCCGTTCATAAGTGTAAAAACATCAAGTTGCTGTAAAATAAATTATTCACTATTCACCTTTAGTCTTTAGTTTCACGTGGTTATATAAGAATAATAGTGTCTCCGCTTTTGACATCCACCGCAGAAAGCACCTCTTCATTGCTCAAAAGACCGCCGAGGTTTTTCGAGCAAAACAGCACCTGTGACATGTCGTTGAAAATCTCTCTGCCCTCTACAAGCGATATCTGCTTGACAAAATCGTTTTTCACCCTGCCAACGCTCATGTTGCTGTCAACGGAAAACTCGTACATCTTAGCACTGCCGGGCACCTGCACGTCCAAAAAAATCTTAGCCATGTTACCTCTCCTTTATAGTTTTTAGGCACTATGCCCTCGGAAATAATCCTTTTTTTTATATCAAATTAACAAAACCGGTTGTCAATTTTAATAACTATATGTTGTCTTGTGTCGGTGATGCCAACGGTGTCACAATTTTAACCAGCTTGTTGTCCTCCGGCTGTGCAGTGTATCCGCTTCCCGCCGTGAGCTGTCTTGCGCTGTCGGTGGCGGACATCTCAAAGCTCAGTGCGCCCTGCTGGTCAAACATGCCGCCCAGATGTGTGCCGGTGTTGTGCGATGTCCATATGCGCATAAGCTCAAAGCGTGCATTGTCAAAATAGTCATCGGGTTGCATGACGGCAAAAAGATTTATCTTGTGCTCGTTACCCTTTTGCAATGCAATCTCCAAAAACTCGTTCATCTGTACGCGCTGGCTGTAGACCGCCTGCATAAACAGGTTAGTGTCGCCGATGCATATTACAATGCGTTGTTCGCCGCTCATGGCGTTGCGCACGTCTTGCGCGTTGTCCCTTGCGCCGTTTACTATGCCGTTGCGCCTTGTAAATTCCCCGACAAGGCTTGTCTCCATAAGTGAGAACAACTGTTCGTCGGTGTGGCACACGGTATCAAATATGCCAAGTTTTTCAAGCTCGCCGCCCTCGCTGTCAAACAGCACCATGCGTGCGCCTTTTGCCTGCATTTGCAGTGCCAGTGACTTAAGCAGTTGTTTTCTACCCGTCTCGGCAAAGC
>CAYJFU010000085.1:0-6974 GCA_964369445.1 uncultured Oscillospiraceae bacterium
ATATTTGTCACACATAGCTTCAAGCTCTTTAAAACGTGCATCCCAGTCAACGTTTTTACGGTTATCATAGTGGTTGCAGGCGGAGCAAACTCCGTTGCTGTCAAATGTAATTCCCGGACGTGTGTCCTGCATTGTGCATCGTGTACAGTACTTCATAATTTCTTCCTTTCTGTGTGTGTTTATATTTCAACACGTTTACAAAACAGTTGTTGCTACATAGAGTATGATAATGCAATAACTTTTTTAAACGAGTTAAACTGTAATAAGCCTCGCGGCGGCCTTTTTTATATTTTCTATATCGCCAAAGGCTGTTAGTCTAAAATAACCTTCACCTGCCGCGCCAAAGCCGCTACCTGGCGTGCCCACAATATTGTATTTTGTCAGCAACAGGTCAAAATAATCCCACGAGGACATGTTGTCGGGGCATTTTAGCCAGATATATGGTGAATTTATGCCACCTGTATACCATATGCCGAGCTCGTCCAGCGCCTTGGTTATAACCTTAGCGTTTTGTAGATAATAGCTGATGTTTTGTTTAATCTGCTGTTGTCCCTCGGCAGAAAAGACTGCTTGCGCACCGCGCTGAACAATATACGGTACACCGTTAAACTTTGTCGTCTGGCGGCGCAACCAAAGTTTATTGAGGCTTACACCGTCGTAAACAAGCTCCTGCGGCACCACAGTATAACCACAGCGTGTGCCGGTGAAACCCGCCGTTTTGGAAAGTGAGCAAAACTCTATCGCACAGCTTTTTGCGCCCTCAATTTGAAATATGCTTGTTGGCAATGTCGGGTCTGTAACAAATGCCTCGTATGCACTGTCAAAGAGTATGACGGCGCTGACCTTTTGCGCATATTTAACCCATTGCTCCAGCTGTGCTTTTGTGTAAACGGCGCCGGTGGGATTATTGGGAGAGCAAAGGTATATGATATCCGTCACTGTGCCGTCTTGTGGCATGGGCAGAAAATCGTTTTGCAGGTTGCCCTCCAAAAAGGTTATCTCACGCCCGTCCATTATGTTGGTGTCCACATAAACAGGATAGACAGGATTTGGTATCGTAACGCTGTTAGAGACACTGAAAATGTCGAGTATGTTGCCAAGGTCGCTTTTGGCGCCATCGCTGATAAAAACCTCATCGCCCTGTAACGACACACCCTTTTGGGAGTAGTAATCACAGACGGCATCACGTAAAAATCCATAACCTTGTTCATCGCCATAGCCGTGGAATGTCGCCCCGTTTGCCATATCATCCACCGCACGGTGCATGGCATCAATGACAGCAGGCGCAAGCGGCAACGTCACATCGCCGATACCAAGCCTGATTATTTCCTTGTCGGGAAACTGCTCTTTGTACTCGGTAACTTTTTTTGATATGGTTGAAAAAAGATAACTTTGTTCAAGATTTTGGTAGTTTGAATTAATCTTCATGTAAATTTCCCTTTTTAATTGTTTTGCTCAACCGCCGCCTTTACAAGTCCCTTAAACAGAGGGTGCGCGCGATTGGGTCGGCTTTTAAACTCGGGGTGAAACTGAACCGCAACAAAGAAACTCTTTGAGGGCAACTCCACCGCTTCAACAAGCGTTTTGTCGGGCGACATGCCACATATCACAAGCCCATGCTCCGACATCAAGTCGCGATACTGATTGTTGAACTCATATCGGTGGCGATGGCGCTCGGATATGTCTGCTTTTTGATACAACCTGCGCAAAAGTGTGCCGTCGGTTGTGTGGCAGGGGAATGCACCAAGGCGCATTGTGCCTCCCTTTTCCGTCACCGCCAGTTGGTGCTCCATTATGTGCACTACGGGGTGCCCGCTCTTTGTATCAAACTCGGTGGAGAGTGCGTTTTGCAGTCCGCAGACGTTGCGAGCAAACTCAATGACCGCAATCTGCATACCAAGGCAAATGCCTAAAAACGGTATGTCATGCTCTCTGGCATAACGGCACGCCTCAATCTTACCCTCGACACCTCTGTCGCCAAAACCGCCCGGAATTATCATGCCGTGTATGTCACAAAACAGCTCTTTTGCTGTAAAGGTGTTTACCTTTTCACTATCCACCCACTTAATGTTGATGTCACAACCCTCATCGTAACCTGCGTGTTGCAAAGCTTCCATTATGGACAGGTACGCGTCGTGCAACTGAATGTATTTTCCGACTATCGCTATGTTGACCGTTTTGTCACGCTTTGATATCTTAGTGAGCATCTGTGACCACTCCGACATATCACAGGGCTTTGTCTCAAGCGATAACTCACGGCATACGACGCTGTCAAGACCTTGTTCCTGTAGCATAATCGGTGCCTCGTAAAGGCAGGGGAGTGTGCGGTTTTCAATGACGCAGTCCGGCTTGACATTGCAAAACATGGATATTTTTTCGAGCAGGGAGGAATGTATCGGCTCGTCTGCTCTTGCCACAATTATACCGGGAGTGATACCTATAGAACGAAGTTCCTTGACCGAGTGCTGTGTCGGCTTGGATTTGTGTTCACCGCTACCTTTGAGGTAGGGCACCAGTGTCACGTGTATAAAAAGGCAATTTTGATGCCCCACCTCCAGCGACACCTGACGGATGGCCTCCAAAAACGGTTGGCACTCGATATCTCCCGTTGTTCCGCCTATTTCGGTTATAAGCACATCGGCGCCGCTTTGTTTTGCACCTTCAAATATAAACGCTTTAATCTCATTTGTGATGTGTGGGATAACCTGCACCGTCTGACCTAAATAACCGCCTTGACGTTCGCGGCTGAGCACGCTGTGGTACACCTTGCCGGATGTTAGGTTGGAGTATTTACCGAGATCCTCGTCAATAAAACGCTCGTAGTGACCGAGGTCAAGATCCGTCTCGGCGCCGTCATCGGTGACAAAAACTTCGCCGTGCTGATAAGGGCTCATAGTGCCGGGATCGACGTTCATGTATGGATCCAACTTTTGTGCCGCAACCTTAAGTCCGCGCTGTTTTAACAGCCGTCCGAGACTTGCCGCTGTTATGCCTTTGCCAAGCCCCGAGACAACACCGCCGGTAACAAAGATGTACTTTATCATACTTCCACCGTTCCGTCAAACACCTTGCGACACTCGCCTGTCATAAACACCGCCTCATCGGTATAGCGTATTGTGAGCTCTCCTCCGAGCAGTTCCACCGTCACGTCGGTGTCCTTTTCACAGTAGCCGTTTTCCACCGCCGCGGCCACAACGGCACATGCGCCGGTTCCGCAGGCAAGGGTCTCGCCACTGCCGCGCTCCCATACACGCATCTTGATGCGGCTTTTTGTCAGTACCTTGGCAAACTCAACGTTAACCTTTTCCGGAAACAGTGGGTCACACTCGATGGGTGCTCCGATGGATTTTATATCCAACTTGTCAAGTGGTGTGTCGGTGCCCCAATCAAACAGTACCGTGTGTGGGTTGCCCATTGACACACAGGTTATGTTGTAGTCGTTGCCGCCGACATGCACCGGACAGTTTATCGCCGCATCACCCGGCAGATTTACCGGTATGTTTGCCGGTTTTAGCTCTGCTTTACCCATATCCACCTTAACGGAGGATACAAGGTCGTTTTGCGTGTAAAGTTCCAGCTCTTTTATGCCGGAAAGTGTGTCAATGCACATGGTCGTTTTGCGCACTATTTCGTTATCATAGAGGTATTTTGCAACACAGCGTATTGCGTTACCGCACATCTTACCCTCACTGCCGTCAAGGTTGAACATACGCATCTTTGCATCCGCTTTGTCCGAAGGCAGTATCAGCACGACACCGTCACCACCGACACCAAAATGTCGGTCAGCAATGAAAATCGACAGCGACTCGGGGGACTCCAGCGGCAGACCTCCTGTTGCGGCGTTATCAAACATGTTGAGGTAGATGTAGTCGTTACCGCAACCGTGCATTTTAGTGAATTTCAAATTCATTCTCACCTCACGTAGGTTATTTATATCAATTATCTCGGTGTTGTACTCGTTATAGCCGGAATTTAAGCTGTTGGCAAGTCCGGCGGCAGTGTCGGGTGAGGTGAGGCAGGGTATGCCGAGTTGACATGCCTTGCGGCGCATCTTCACCTCGTCGTTGGCAGGATCGCGTCCGCCGGCAGATGTGCAGAGTATGTAGCTTATCTTGTTGCTTTCAAGCAGTGTCATAGTGTTGTTTTCGCTACTGCGGTGTATTTTGCTTACCACCTGTGCCGACACACCGTATTGTCGCAACGAGCGCGCAGTACCGGGTGTGGCATATATGCTAAAGCCCATCATCTCAAACTTTTTTGCAAGGTCGCAGGCTTCCTGTCGGTCATTTTTGTGCACCGATATAAACACACCGCCCTCTTTGTGCATGGTGTAACCGGCGGCTACAAGACCCTTGTAAAGTGCTTCGGTCAGGTTTTTGCCTATGCCAAGCACCTCGCCGGTAGATTTCATTTCAGGACCGAGATGCGTGTCCAAATCCGTCAACTTTTCAAAGGAAAACACCGGAACTTTGACAGCAAAGTAAGGGGGGATTTTAGCTATGCCTGAGCCGTAACCGAGCTCTGCAAGTTTTTGCCCCACCGAGACCCTTGTGGCAAGCTCGCACATCGGAACACCGGTAACCTTGCTGATATACGGCACGGTACGTGAGGCGCGTGGGTTTACCTCAATGACATAGACCTCACCCTCGTGCAGGACATACTGGATATTGACAAGTCCGAGCACCTTTAGCGCCTTACAAAGACTTTTGGTGATATCGAATATCCGCTGAGACAATCTGTCATCGACGTTGACGGGCGGATACACGGCAATGCTGTCGCCGGAGTGTACTCCGGTACGCTCGATATGTTCAATGATACCCGGTATAAACGTGTCCTCACCGTCGGATATAGCATCCACCTCTATCTCACGTCCTGACAGGTATTTGTCGATAAGTATTGGGTTCTCCTGCTTATGTGCAAGGATGATATCCATGTATTCCGTAACATCATCGGGGGTGTAGGCAATTATCATGTTTTGGCCGCCCAGCACGTAGGAGGGACGCAGTAAAACAGGGAACCCAAGTTCCTGCGCCGCCGCTAAAGCCTCCTCTGCGGTCATGACGCAACTGCCTTTTGGACGGTGTATTGCAAGGCTTTCCAGCAGGTTGTCAAAGCGCTCGCGATCCTCACACATGTCGATGCTGTCCGCCGACGTGCCTATAATTTTAACGCCGCGCGCCTGCAAAGCACCTGTTAGTTTTATAGCGGTGCCGCCACCAAAGGAGACAATGACACCCACCGGTTTTTCAAGTTCTATGACCGACATAACATCGTCGATAAAAAGCGGCTCAAAGTACAATCTATCCGCTGTGTCAAAGTCGGTGGAGACGGTCTCGGGGTTGTTGTTTATAACGATAACCTCGTAACCCATCTTTTTAAGTGACCACACACAGTGCACGCAGGCATAATCAAACTCAATGCCCTGACCTATGCGAATAGGTCCACTGCCCAGCACTACGATACGCGGTTTGGCACTGCGCTCGATAAACGGAACGGCTTCATTTTCCACCGCCCTGTCAACGGAATAAAAATAGGGGGTCGTCGCCTCAAATTCTCCGGCGCAGGTATCCACCATCTTATAATACAGCTCTTTTTCTGGCTTGTAGCCGTTCTTTATATTTTCAAGGCAATATAAAAACCATCTGTCGATTGCGGTTTTAGCGTGCAGTTTGTCTACCGACATTCCGCGGCATATCGCTTCGTATACTACAAACAGTCGCTCATCTGTCACGGTGGACAGCATGTCAAAAACCTGCTCGTCACTAGATGCTGCAAGTCGCGGCAGTCGCAGATCGCAAAGTCCTATTTCAGCCCCTCTGACCGCTTTAAGAAGTGCGGCCTCAAAGCTGTCCGCTATCGCCATAACTTCGCCGGTCGCTTTCATCTGTGTGCCCAGCTCTTTTTTTGCGTAGACAAACTTGTCAAACGGCCATTTGGGGAACTTGACGGCAACATAGTCCAGCGTCGGCTCAAACGCGGCAAATGTGTTGCCGGTGACTGCGTTCACTATTTCATCTAAGTTGTAACCTATTGCTATCTTGGTTGCCACCTTTGCTATCGGATATCCTGTTGCCTTGGACGCGAGCGCCGATGAGCGTGACACACGGGGGTTAACCTCAATGACGGCATACTCAAAGCTGTGTGGGTGCAGTGCAAACTGACAGTTACAACCACCGACAACATCAAGCTCGGAGATTATATCCATAGCGGCGGTACGGAGCATCTGATACTCCTTATCCGACAGCGTTACCGCCGGCGCAATAACGATACTGTCGCCGGTGTGGATACCCACGGGGTCAAAGTTTTCCATAGAGCAGACGGTTATCGTATTGTCGGCACCGTCACGCATCACCTCAAACTCAATTTCCTTCCAACCGGCAATGGATTTTTCCACAAGCACCTGTGTGATAGGGGAGAGTGCCAAACCGTTTTCCGTAACCGCTATGAGTTCCTGCTCGTTGTTTACGATACCGCCGCCACTGCCACCCAGTGTAAATGCCGGCCTTATTATCAGCGGATAGCCGCTACTGTTTGCAAAATCCAAAGCCGTTTCAACGTCGTTTGCGATGACGGAGGGTATGACAGGCTGACCGATCTTTTGCATCGTCTCTTTAAAAATGAGCCGGTCCTCTGCCTTGTCGATGGTCAGTGGACTGCTTCCCAGCAGCTTCACCCCCATCTTGTCAAGAAACCCGTCCTTTGCAAGCTGCATACAAAGGGTCAAACCTGTCTGACCGCCAAGACCCGAGAGTATGCTGTCGGGGCGCTCCTTTTCGATTATGCGCTTGACGGTGGGTAGGGTGAGCGGCTCAAGGTAAATTTTATCCGCAATATTTTTATCGGTCATAATGGTTGCAGGATTTGAGTTTATAAGCACAATTTCTATGCCGTCCTCACGCAGTACGCGACATGCCTGTGTGCCGGCGTAGTCAAATTCTGCCGCCTGACCTATTACAATCGGCCCCGAGCCGATA
>CAYJFU010000086.1:0-6764 GCA_964369445.1 uncultured Oscillospiraceae bacterium
GTTAGGCGCGCCGCCAGCGTTCGTCCTGAGCCAGGATCAAACTCTTAATTAAATAGTTTGTTAACAACAACGTAAAGTTGTTGGTTAAAACACCTTTTGCTCAAACGCTATGCGTTCAGTAATTACTTGAAAGAATTTTTTAAAATGGTTCTTTCTAACCATTAAGGGTTATTCACAAGCAATGTTTACCTTGTATATTTACATTAGTAAACTTACTTTCATTGTTCAATTTTCAAGGTTCCCGTCGCATCCCTGATTTTTGGCTGCCTGACTATTATATCACATCGTTGTCAGCTTGTCAAGTCTTTTTTTAACTTTTTTTGAAGTTTTTTGACTTTCCACTTTGCCTCGTAAGAGGTGCTTAACTAGTATATCATATCGTTGCCAGTTTGTCAAGTCTTTTTTTAAAGTTTTTTATTTTTCTTTTTGACTTGATGCCGCCGTTTTTTGGCTGCCTGACTATTATATCATGCTGTTGTCAGTTTGTCAAGTCTTTTTTTAACTTTTTTCGACTTTTTTTGCAGTCCCATTTTTGGGCGCCTAATCAGTATACTACATACTGTTCGACTTGTCAAGCGTTTTTTAGAATTTTTTTAATTTTTTTCGTTTTGCTTGACCCCGTTTTTCGGGTGCTTGACTATAATATCATTCCTATAGACAAATGTCAAGCTTTTTGTTAAAAAAACTTTGATTTTTTGCAAAAATAGCGTGAATCAGACTGTTTTGACGCAAAACGTGAGCTTTTCATATTATATATACACTGTATTAAGCTTGAAGCCAGTCTGTGATGATATAGCAGCAGTCTTTTAATGCTTGCTAACCAACAGCATTATAATAAGACTTGGACTACTCCCCCGCCGCTTGCAGGAAAGTAGTCCAAACGAAACAATAATTGTATATAGCCATACATAGGGCGTCAAAACACCGTAATCCCCTCTTTAGTTTACCGATGTTGCTTAAGCACACTTCGCATAGGCACAACCAGCGCTATGTTTATAAGCGCTGCTATGATAGCTTCCGGCACGCCATTGGTCAGCACTACGCCCATTATAGTAGCAAGCAGGATCTCGTAAGGTACTCCGACTACCTCTGAGTACTGGCCGCCAAAGAACAGGTATATACCCCCCAGCACAAGGAATGTATGCAACAAGCTACCTACGACCGTTGCTATACCGGCATTAACTTGCGTGTTTTTGATGACCTTTGAAAGGGATTTAAACACAAATGTTGCCGCAACCGCCAGCAGTATACGCGGCACAAAGCAGATGACAAGGCTAAAGAAGTTCCCCTCAACCTCTCCAACTGACATAAATGGAGTAAATACAAAGGATGTGACTGTCGGCGCAACAAAGGAGTTGACAATAAAGCTGAACAGTCCGAATACTGTGCCCATGTATATTCCGGCACCGTAGCCCAGGTATATTGCCGCGACAAGGACAGGTATGTGTGCAAGCGTAGCAACTATAGGGCCTATCGGTATCGAACCGAGCGGCGTGAAAGCTAACACAGCCTCAGCGGCTGTCAGCAAAGCCAGTTGCACTAACAATTTTATATTGGTGCGTGTTTTCATTTTAATGTTTCCTCCGTTTAGCACTTTAGCTAATACATTATACAACATTGTTAATAAAAAAGCAACGGCGTGCACCACTTGGCAATGATAATACAGCTTGGAAGGTGTATTATCATCAAGAGATCCATTGTAAAACTGCTTTATCGGGATAGCGCGAAAGGTATTACATTATATCTAATTATTGTGCTTATTTTGCAATCCCTTCCTTATTATATAGGGCGTGTAGGAAACCATAATTTTTTAGTGTTTATTAGTGTTTGTCAAAACTTCATTATCGTAACGCATTTTTCGATATTTTAACGGTGTTAATAATACATTTGTCATTTTTTTACTATATTGATTTACTAATGCGTGGTAGGTATTCTTTTCACACAAAATTAATAAAAATTATACATATTGCTATATTTATTAATTGTTTAGTGGTGGTGCATACTATAGGCGGTATTGACTTCATGTTAACTATACTTTATAGGCTTTACTATTATTTATGATTTGCTTTAATTTGTGTAATATGCTGAATTTTTAATAATTATGATTTTAATTTTGTAATATTATTGACAATAAAGTAAATAAGGAGTATACTCTAAGTAGACAATACATTAGCAGGTCAAATTATGAAATTAGAGAGATTGAGACAGCTGCGCAGAGAGCAGAACATCAGCCAAGCGGATTTGGCAAAAGCTTTCGATGTGCACCAAACAGCCATTTGTCAATGGGAAAACGGCAGAGCAAACCCCGATTTTGAAAAACTGAAAAGGATAGCAGCGTTTTTCGGCGTAACAGTCGATTACTTGCTTGAAAATGAGGTCGCTCAAGAGGTATCAGCAGAGGCCGTTATCCAGCAATACACTGCTGCAAGCGGTGGTGTGATACCTAAACCCTTGACAAACTTTGACTTTGCGCTGTTTGATGAACTGAACAAGCTTGACGAAACGCAAAAGCAGGATGTCCTAAACTTTGCACGATTTATCCGCAGCAAGAGCACTTCATAATAACTTACTAATATTATTGTAACGTCTTGAAGGAAATGTAACTGTGTCGTACGAATTAGATGCACTATACGAAGAAGCACATCAGGACAAGATTGAAGTATGCGGTCTGCCGCTTAAGTCACTTACAGCAATATCCGCACCTTGCAATGACGGTTTTATCATCGGTCTTAACAACGACAAGTTGTGCACCGAGGAGCAAAAAACTGTGTGTTTGGCGCATGAAATCGGTCATTGCAAGACCGGCGGATTTTACAGTATGGAAAGTGACAGTGAGTTTATTGTCTTGCAAGAGGCAAAAGCCACCGAGTGGGCAGTTCACCGCTTAATTCCGTTTGACCGTTTAGAGGAGCTTTTGCTCGCTGAACAGAGGTCGCCCGATGTGATCGCAAAACACTTTGGAGTTACCGAAGAATTTGTGCAAAAAGCGCTAAGATTTTATGGTATAAGAAACAGCTCTGAATAAAAGCTGTTAAGTTAAAGTCTGTGTTTGCGACTTTTGACAGTCATTAGATGTTGTGTCATCATTTAGTGTTTGTTAGGGTCGGCTTTTTTTATGTCAAAAAAACGCTTTTTTAAGGCGTTTTTTTGTTATTTATTGCTGTTTTTTATTTAAAATTTTGTTTAACATGTTGTATGCTAGTTTTATAGTATAACATGCACTTATGTGCGTGATTTGGCTATAAAACATTAACAAGATAAATATCGACTCCTATTTTAAGAAACTCACTCTCATTTTAGGACGCAAAGTGTGTCGCCTGTGGACCTCTTAACTGCCCCCACACTGTTTGCATTAAGACCCTCAAGTAAAGCTATTTGTTAAAGATGCAATCTTTTTGTTACATGTTTTTGAGATCCTTTAACTTAAATTTGATGCGTATCGGCATAAATTCCGTTTTACTGCGCCATATTAATCGGTGCATAGGTTGTTGTATTTGCCAACGGCAAAATTCGCTATCCCACGGATTGCCAAACAAACAGCCGTAGCGCGCATCCTCCGCATTGATAAACAATTTTTTAACGCTCAACCCGTCAATGCCTATAAAAGCCCCACAACTACTTTGACAAACTTACAACACATTTGTGACGGGTGTTATTGTTTATAAAGTCAATCAACATTATTAGGAAACCGTCACTTTTACTTAAATTGTGATGGAGCTATTGTTGAAAACATCTACTCTTGCATTTTTCATTGTCCAAAAGAACAATGAACTCGTCCTATTTTTTGCTTAACAGCTAATTACTTCCAAAGTGTATACATATATAATAGTAGTAACATCAATCTATTTACGGAGGTTAAACGTGGCAAAATCATCACAGTCGTCCGCCGGCGCGGACACCGGTTTCCAAATTAAACCGGAAGAAAGACAAAGCGTAGGCAGTCTTACAATGATTTGGGTCGGTAGCATGATATGCGTGCCGTGTCTTATGATCGGCTCCTTTTTGGGTTCGGGCTTTCAGCTCAGCGGCGTAATACTCTGCATCATCCTCGGCTTTGCAATCGTATGTACCTATATGACGCTCATCGGTATGCAGAGCTGTGACCTCGGTCTTCCCACCGTTTCACTCGCGGCCGGCGCGCTCGGCAAACAGGGCGGCAAGTTCATCATCAGCCTGTTGCTTACCGTTGCCTGCATCGGTTGGTTCGGTATTCAGTCCGCCGTCTGCGGCTCGTCCTTTTCCGCTATGGTCGAGGGCATGACAGGTCTTGCAATCCCCGTTTGGCTCAGCAGTCTTGTCTGGGGCGCACTCATGCTTTTGACCGCCATGTACGGCTTTAAAGCACTGAAATATCTCAACTACATCGCTGTTCCTGCACTTGTAATCGTTATCATATACGGCATCTATGCCGCTATCACTCAAAACGATGGCATAAACGTTATGACAAACTATGTGCCCGCTGTCGAAATGACAATCGTTACAGGCATCAGCCTTACCGTTGCATCCTTTGCACTGGGTGGCGTTATCGCCGGTGACTACTGCCGTTTCGCAAAAAGCCGCAAAGACGTTGCCATTTCCAGCATCGGCGGTGTTTTCCCTGCCGGTCTTGCCATGATGGTCGCCGGTGCGGTTCTGTCCATTGTCACAGGCATGTTTGATGTCAGCGCCGTTTTGTCCGCTGTCGGTGTTCCGGCTTTCGGTCTTGTAGCGCTCGTTCTCGCAACATGGACAACCAACGCAACCAACGCTTACAGTGGCGGTATCGCCGTTTCCAGTCTTGTCGGTCTTGACGAGACAAAGTTCAAACTGACCACAGGTATCGCAGGTGCTATCGGTACAATCCTCGCCGCTATCGGTCTTATGTCACAGTTTGAGAGCTTTTTGTCCATTTTGACAGCGCTCATCCCCCCTGTTGCCGGTGTTATCATCGCCGATTACTGGGTACTGGGCAAAGGCAAAAAGGAAAACTTTAAACTACGTGAAGGCTTTTTCGTTCCCGGCATCGTTGCTTTCGTGCTCGGTGCGGCTACAGCTTATGCCACAGCAAACGTACCGGCGCTCATCTTCTTTGTCGGTCCGGTCAACGGAATGATTGTCGCAATGGTGGTTTACATCATTCTGCGCAAGGTAATGCCGGAAAAAACATCAGCTTAAGGAGCAACATACAACATGAGAAAAATAGGAATTAATGAAATTGAAGACATCGCCCTCGGTGCCGCATTGCTCGGTGCCGGCGGCGGCGGTGACCCTTATATAGGCAAGTTGATGGCAATAGGTGCCGTCAAGGACTGCGGTGAGGTCACAATGCTCTCGCCGGACGAAGTACCGGACGACGCGCTTGTTGTGCCCATCGCCATGATGGGTGCCCCCACCATCCTCGGTGAAAAGGGCATCGGCGGTACCGAGTACCAAAAACTACACGAAATGGTCAGCCGTTTTTACGGCAAAGAGATTTTCGCTGTAATGCCAATTGAGGCAGGCGGCGTAAATAGTATGCTCCCGATAGCGGCGGCAGCAAGGCTTAGCCTGCCCCTCATCGACTGCGACGGCATGGGAAGAGCTTTCCCTGAGCTTCAAATGGTAACATTTACAATCGGCGGCGTGCGCGCTACACCTATGGCGCTTGTCGACGAAAAGGGCAACAGCGTCATATTTGACACCATCACCAACAAGTGGACAGAAGAGCTTGCGCGTGCCGTTACCATGAGCTGTGGCGGTTCGGTATCCATTTCGCTGTATTGCATGGACGGCGCAACGATGAAAAAGTACTGTGTGCGCGACATCGTCACACGCAGCGAAAAGCTCGGCGCGGCGATCAGAAACGTCAAGCAGAGCACCGACAAGACACCTGAGCAAAACTTTTTGGAGTTTACCGAGGGTTACAAGCTGTTTAAAGGTAAGATAACCGACGTAAAGCGCGAGGTGCGCGGGGCTTTCAACGTGGGCAACGTTCTGCTGGACGGCATCGGCGAATACAAGGGCAAAACCGCCGATGTTGAGTTCCAAAACGAAAACCTTATAGCGACGGTGGAGGGCAAGATTCTTGCCACGACACCCGACCTTATCTGCCTTGTCGACACCGAGACGTTTCAACCGATACCGACCGACGCGCTCAAATACGGCAAGCGCGTACTGGTTGTGGGGCTTAAATGCTTTGAGATGTGGCGCACAAAAGAGGGCATAGAGCTTGTCGGACCGCGTTACTTTGGCTGTGATACGGATTACATTCCGTTGGAAGATCGTTGCAAACAGGGGGCGGAATGATGTATAAATTAGGTATTGATGTCGGCGGCACAAACACTGACGCTGTATTAATTGACGAAAAGCTTAACATAGTGGCAGAGCTGAAACAGTCGACAACCACCGACATTTACGAGGGCATACTCGGCGCGGTAAAGCACATACTGGACGTGTCCGGCGTCAACCCAAAGGACATAAAACAGGCTATGCTCGGCACAACGCAGTGCACAAACGCTATCGTTGAGCGCAAACGCTTAGAGCCTATCGCTGTAATGCGCATCGGCGCACCGGCGACCACCGGCATCGACCCGATGGTGGACTGGGACGACACACTCAGCCGCATCTCTATGAGCACAACAATAGTGCGCGGCGGCTACGAGTATGACGGCAAGGAGATAACCGAGCTGGACGAGCAGGCAATGCGCGACTTTTTCGCAAGCATTAAAGGCAAGGTGCAGTCGGTGGCAATAAGCTGTTGTTTTGCAACAGTACTCGACGAGCACGAAAAGCGCGCCAAAGAGATC
>CAYJFU010000087.1:0-6295 GCA_964369445.1 uncultured Oscillospiraceae bacterium
AAAGACCTATCGTCCCGAGCCGGCTAACAACTATCACTATACACCGGCGACCTACTCCGGCAGTGTACAAAACATACCGCGTGTGCAGTATGATTACACACCGCAAAGAAGTCTTGGCACCGCTTAAAGAGCGCTCCACCAAAATAAAATTTGTCACCTACAATTGAGGGTATATGATAATTAACACAAGAGATTTCGGCAATGTAGAGGTTTTAGACGAGAACGTCTTTGTTTCAGAGCTTCCTATTATCGGCTTTGAGGAGTACAAGGACTTTGTTTTGCTCAGCGATGACGAGGTGGGACAAGGGATATATTGGTTGCAGAGTGTCGACGAGCGTGATATCTGCTTTTTGCTTGTCAACTCCGAAATTTTCAAGGATTATTCCTTTACAGTGACACAGGAGATGCGTGATGTTCTGTCTTTACCTCAGGGGATTGTACCACTGAGCTACTGCATTATTGTGCTCGGTGTCGATTCTGCATCGACCACCGTCAACATGAAGGCTCCTCTTGTTTTTTCGTCAGACAAAAAGCTGTTTGGTCAATTTGTGTTGGACGAGGACTATAAAATCCGTGCACCGTTTAGCCATGACGGCGAGGTAGAGCCATGTTAATACTATCACGACGTGAGAGTGAGTCGCTGAAAATCGGTGACGACATCACCATCACAATACACGAGATACAGGGCGGCCGCGTGCGCATTGGCATATCCGCACCCAAAAACATCAGCATTATGCGCACTGAACTTTTGCAGATTGCCGAGCAAAATAAAGAGGCGGTAAATACCACCTCTGTACTGGCTGTTAAAAATTTGTTGCTACCTAAACTTTAGGGTGTCATATTAAAGTCAAATTGTACAATTCTGTTTTAATTTTGGATTGCTTCCCTCGCCGGAGGTGGGAGAAGCAATCCAAAAACATCAGCATCAAACGTGTTTTTCACCCCTGAGTTGATAGATAAAATTGTATCTCCTTTTCGTTGGAGCGCGACAGTTTGACGATTCTTGCCTTGTAGACAAGCGCTTTGTTGCGAAGCTGTGTCTGCTTTTCCACCTTTATGCACAACTCGCGCAGGCACACAGGTGTGTTTGAGTTTAGTGTGAGCAGCGTTCCCTCTTTTTGGGGTTCTATCGTTGTAAAACAGCACTCATCGGTATTAAGCCTGAAAACGTGTATATCACATGGGTCGCCACGTCCAAAAATCCGTCTGGACTTTGTGGCATAAGTTTTTAACCTGATATTTTGGTAAAGCAGGTCGTAGATTAAGTTGTACCCGACACTTTCCACATCGCAAAGACCTAACAGTGACGGTGCGGAAAAGCTTACGTTACAGGCCGACATTGCCAGCACACCCTCCTGAGTGTAAGCAATAACCCCCACCGGCGTATCGGCAGAAAGTCGCGGCAAAGACTGCGCCTTAAGTTCCAATTCGCCCGGCGTTGAGGACAGGCTGAGCGAGCCGGTAGCAATTGTATTACCGCTATCGTCTGTTATCTCAGCAAGCATTGATATTGATTCTAAAAACATAATTTTACCACGGGGTTTTTATGTCAAACGTTGTACAAATAACTGAATTACTGGGAGAAAAGCAACGACTGTTTTTGCAGTACGAGGCTTTTACCGCCAAGGCATTGAACCAAAAGCCACAGGTTTTAATGGATGCAGTTAAAAAACGCGCCTCCGTCATAGAGGACATCATCGCCGTTGATAAGAGCATCGCCACACTGATCGGATTAGAGGCAGATAAGGGCGAGCTTATAGCCACCGCCATACAAAACAGCTGTAACCGCAGTGATCTGCCGGCGGAATTGTTGCCGGTGTTTGATGCGGCGCAAAACGTTTACACCGTCGTCAACAGGGTACGCTCGCACGATGATGAGCTGTATGAACAGCTGAAAAAAGAGCGTGCTGATATCGTAAACGGACTTAAAAACGCAAACCAAAAACCAAAAATTTCGAAATATCTACCCAAATCCAGCGTCGGCAGACTGCTTAATTCAAAAGGGTAGTTTTGGTTTTAAGTCGTATGACTATAAAATTGCTTCCCCCGCCTCCGGCGGGGGAAGCAATTTTAATCTTCAGTCAAATTTTCAAGCACTTCAAACAGCAGATTGCTAGCTGTTGAGCAGTATTCCGACACATCGAACAGGTCGTTGCCTGCCACCTCTTCGCCGGCTTTGTCATCAGCGTTGTCACTCATTGCACGCACGATAAGGCACGGTCGATCGTTTTTCGCCGCTATGTGCATGACAGCGGCGCCCTCCATCTCGACACAGTCGGGGTTGCACTTCTCTTTTATACTTTCTTTCATCGCGTTGCTACCGACAAACAGGTCGCCGGTCGCGATGGTGCCTGACTTATATGTAATACCGAGTTTTTCACAGGCCTTACACGCTACTTCGAGCATTACGGCATCGCCGCTGTAACTTTCGAGGTTGGGGTATGCCTGTTTTATCATGCCAATTTCGGCATCGTGGTAGAGCACCGTCTTGCCTAGCACGACATCATTTACGGAAATCTCGTCGCACATGTTGCCGGCAATGCCCGAAAATATAACAGCATCGCACTCAAAAGCGGTACAAAGCAGTTGCGTTGCCGCTGCCGCTGCAACCTTGCCCATGCCGGCACAGCATATAACCGTTTCAAGGTTACCGATGTTGCCACAGTGAAACTCCACTCCGCCGACCTTTATGACCTCGGTGTCCTGCTGGCGCTGTGTTAAAAGCTCTACCTCCTGCGGCAGAGCGCCCAAAATACCTATACTGTAAAACATTATGGCTTCCTCGTCAGCTGTTTACGGTTTAATGCATTGCGGATAGTTTTTAATTCTTCCGTGCTTTTTATCATGTGTCTTTCGACATCGCGCAGTATCTTGTCGCAGTAGTTTTCCGTCGACTTTTTGACGTCCTTGGACTGCTGATTTGCAGCGTGAAGTATCTCAACGGCGCGCTTGGAGGCGTCCTTGACTATCTGCTGTTCATTGACAAGATCTGATGCCTTTATCTCCGCCTTTTTAATAATGGCTGAAGCCTCGGCTTTTGCATCCTCGACAATTTTGCCGCGGTCACGCACGATGCTACGCGCCTGTCGCATCTCTATCGGCAGGCCTGCGCGGATATCCTGAATGTAGTCGTGCAACAACTCAACATCCACCACCCTTTTTTTGGAGAGCGGCAGTGCTACGGTGTCTTCCAGTGTCTCGTCGATAAGATCCAGTATGTCCTCAATGTCCATCTTTATCTCCCATGAGTTTTTCCACGTCTTGTTGTATCGCATCGGGCACAAAACCCTTAATGCTACGTCCGAGCGCCGCTACTTGGCGCACGATACTACTGGAAATAAACATATTTTGCGTGTCGGTCGTCATGAAAAACGTCTCCACGCCGGGCGCAAGCTTTTTGTTGACAAGCGCCATTTGAAATTCGTATTCAAAGTCCGCAAGTGCGCGCAGACCTCTGACAATTGTTGTCGCACCATTTTTTATGCAGTAGTCGACGAGCAGTCCTTCATAAAAGTCCACTGTGACATTTTCTAGGTGCGCAATACTTTTTTTTATAAACTCCAGCCGCTGTTCTTTTGTAAAACATGGCCGTTTGCTTGGGTGAACCAGTATCAAAACCGTCACCTCTTCGAACACACTGGCCGCACGCGTGACAATGTCAAGGTGGCCTGTAGTGAACGGATCGTAACTGCCGGGGCAAATAGCTTTTGACATAAATTCTCCACTGTATTATAGCATAAATCACATTAAAATGCAATGTTTTAAGTAAATTTCACATATATGGGCAGTTTTAACAGTTAAATCATACAATATTTTTTCGTATTTTCTCTGCCGACATCGGCGAGGTTCAAATGGGAATATTTCGCTACACAGTGCCATGATGCGTTGAAACAGGCAGGACTTTAAGTGATTATTTCGGCAGACAAGACATAAAAGCGATACCCTCGTGTTGTGTTTTTTGACCACGAAGTAGGACGGTAAAATCACCAAAATCGGACGGTTGAACACTTGTGACGGCATTTTGCAACTTTTTGCATTACATATTGGCGGTAAAGCCGTCTTGACGTGCCATGCTGAAAATAGGTTGCTGCATCTTTGTTTATTTTAGATTGCTTGCTCGCCTGCGGCTGTGAGACGTTCCTAAACACACATGTGCGGCAACTATACGTTACCACACAGTGTATATTTGTACACAAAACTGTTGCCATACTTGTAAGTTTTAATGAGTTGTAGCCCGTCAAACTCCGGCGGTGTTTTGCTTCCGCTCTCAAAAAGCAGCTGTCCTGCCGGTGACAGCAAACCTGCAATACCGCTTGTTAGCTGCTCGTCAAGCTCCATCTCATACGGCGGATCAAAGAACAAAAAGTCGTACTTGCCACCCTCGCGCGCCATAAAATCCTTGACCGCCGCCGCAACGATATTGGTGCGGTCGATAAGATTCGTCGCACGCAGGTTTTCCTTTATGACCTCGCACGCGGCACGGTTTTGTTCCACAAACACGCAGTGCGCCGCGCCACGAGATAACGCCTCTATGCCCAGCGCGCCACTTCCGGCACACATGTCAACACACTTTGCACCGGCCAGTAAAAACTGTATTGAGGAGAAAATGCCCTCCTTTGCCTTGTCCGATGTCGGTCTCGCCGAACCCGGGCAGGAGATACGCGCGCCCCTCGCACTGCCGCTAATTACCCTCATTATTCCTCCGTGTTATCGTTTTCGACCTGAACTTCGCCACCTACCGGCTCTTCGCCCTCCTCCGGCTCTTCTGTACGGTCGGTGCGTGCGACGGTGACCACCTTGTCGCCCTCGCCCAGTCGCATGACACGCACACCACTGCCGTAACGGCTCTGCATTGCAATGTCGCTTGCCGCCATGCGGATGATGACACCGCTTTCGCTGATAAGTATTACGTCGTCGTCCTCGGTGACGGGTTTTATGCCGGCAACGGTGAACTTGTTGTAGTTGGTGATACCCTTGCCGCCACGTTTTTGCAGACGGTAGTTTTCAAACTCGGTGCGGCGGCCCTTGCCGTCCTCGCTGACGGTAAGCAGTGTCGCGCCCTCGCGCACAATTGCACCGCCGATAACGGTGTCGTCCTCGGCAAGGCGTATGGCGCGCACGCCCATCGCCGTCCTGCCGACACTACGCGCGTCGTCCTCGGTAAAGCGCACCGCCATACCGCTGTGCGTGCCGAGCACCAGCTGATCCGTCCCGCTTGTCTTTTTGACAAACGCAAGCTTGTCGCCCTCGGCAAGGCTGATGGCGCGCAGACCGTTTTTGCGTATGTTTTTGTACTGCTCCATCGGTGTACGCTTGATGATGCCGTTTTTCGTCACCATCGTCATAAAGCCCTCTTCCTCCTTGCCCTGCTGAACAAACAGCATGGAGGAGACGGTCTCGCCACTCTCAAACGGTAGTATATTGACGATGTTTGTGCCCTTTGCGTTACGTCCGCACTCGGGAATTTGATAACCCTTTATGCGGTGGATAACACCGTTGTCGGTGATAAACAGTATGTGGTCATGGGTAGAGGCGACAAACATCTCCTCGACAAAGTCCTCGTCGCGGCGCTTCATGCCGGATATACCGCGACCGCCGCGCTTTTGGCTCTCAAATACCGTCAGCGGTTGGCGCTTGACGTAGCCAAGACGTGTTCTGGTGTAGATGCTCTCCTCCTCGGGGATAAGGTCCTCGATGTCCACCTCACCGCTTATGTTTTCGATATCGGTGCGGCGCTTGTCCTTGTAGTGGTGGCGAATAACGCTCAGTTCGTCCTTTATTATGCCGTTTACACGCTCTTCACGCGCCAAAATGTCGTTGTAGTCCTCGACTTTGGCGGTCAGTTCCGCGATTTCTGCCTCGATTTTTTCACGCTCAAGACCGGCAAGCTGTCCGATTCTCATAGCGACGATGGCACTTGCCTGTATGTCGTCTATACCAAAGCGCTCGCACAGAGCAACCTTTGCATCGTTTTGTGTCCTGCTTGCACGGACGATTTTCAGCACCTCGTCAACATTATCCTGTGCAATTTTTAAACCGTTTAAGATGTGCAGACGCTCCATCGCCTTGCGCAGTTCAAAGCGTGTGCGACGCTCGATAATTTCACGCTGAAAGTCGAGATATTTTTCCAGCATCTGTTTTAGGGTAAGTACACGTGGTATGCCGCCATCGAGGGCAAGCATAATGACACCGACAGTGTCCTGCAACTGGGTGTAGCTGTAAAGTTGGTTGAGCACCACTTGTGCGTTTGCGTCTTTTTTGAGCTCAATAACAACACGCATACCCTCGCGGCTGG
>CAYJFU010000088.1:0-5968 GCA_964369445.1 uncultured Oscillospiraceae bacterium
AGAGTTTAGGTGCAACAGCAAACTGTCAAAGCTGTCGGGAGAGTAGCCAAGCCCGAAACGTGTAACGGTGTCCTTGTCAAGACCGCGCTCGAGCACATATCTCCTTGCGCCGCGCCCTGCCTCCGACATGAGCATGTCGTAAAAGTATCGTGCGGCATCTTTGTTGGCACTGTAGATGGCACGCCGTCGTTTTGCACCCTCGTCCGTCTCATCGGGAAGTTTCATGCCGGCACGCTCCGCCAGCACCCCCACCGCTTCGATAAATCCCACGTTTTTGTACTGCTGAACAAACGAAATGACATTACCGCCGACACCGCAACCAAAGCAGTGGAAAAATTGTCCTGCCGCATTGACGGAAAAGGAGGGTGTCTTCTCATTGTGAAACGGGCAAAGTCCAACGTAGCGGTTGCCGGTTCGCTTTAATGTGACGTACTCCGCGATGACCTGTTCTATGTCGTTGCGCTGTATAAGTTCGTCTATGTATGCTCGCTCTATCACTTGTTGCCCTCAGCTTGCTTGATGACCGTCCATCGGCGCGGAATGTAAATCCTCTCAAACTCTGCAGTGGCGTACACATCGGACATGCCGGAAATGTAATCGGTCACTGCTGTGTCAATGCCGTCCTTTTGCATTATGTCGAGATAGATTTCCGGCAGTTGATCGGGGTGTAATTTGTAGTGTTCATAAAGTCCGCCCAAAAATCCCAGCACCTTTTGCTCCTCTGTTTTGGCGGTGCTGTTCAGGTAGACGTTAGCAAACATAAACTCGTGCAGTGCCGTAAACGCCTGTTCTATGTCAGGGGAATAACCGAGCTTTAAAGGACCGTTGCTGACAAGGTCACTTAGCAGTGTTGTGATGCGCTGTGACTTGCTGGTGCCCAGTATGTCGGTAATCTCGCGCGGCAGGTCGTCCTCAGACAGAATACCGGCGGCAATGGAATCCTCTATGTCGTGATTAATATACGCTATGCGGTCGGACAACCTGACAATACGCCCCTCTATGGTCTGTGGCTGTGTGTCGCGTGTGTGGTTGCGAATACCGTCAATAACTTCATACGTTGCGTTTAATCCTTGCGGATATTTTTCCAAAACCGTTATAACCCTTACGCTCTGCTCAAAGTGAGTAAAACCGTTTGGGTTAAGTTGATTGAGAGCCCTCTCCCCCGCATGGCCAAACGGCGTGTGTCCCAGGTCATGCCCAAGCGAAATCGCCTCAGTCAAGTCCTCATTCAGGCGCATGGCACGCGTGATAGTACGTGCTATCTGCGACACCTCCAGCGTGTGCGTGAGTCGTGTACGATAATGGTCACCTTGTGGTGCCAAAAAAACCTGCGTTTTGGTTTTTAAACGACGAAACGCTTTGCAGTGCACTATCCTATCCCTGTCGCGACAATAAGCATTGCGCAGAGGACAAGGAGCCTCACTGACGGCTCGCCCCTTGGTCTTTGAGACCTTTGCGGCATACGGTGATAAAAATTCCGTCTCATATAAATGCTGTTGTTCGTCTAGCGTCATATCACCTCGTTATTCGACTTTTTAAAGAAGATATATGTAAAAAGCTTAAAATCAGCCCTGTGTTTATACTCCCTCTATATTTATTATACGACATAATATGCATTTCTCCTTTAAAAAGAGTTGAAAAAGATTGAATTTTTATTATAGACGGTCAACTTGACAATCCTGTACCGATTTTCAAATTAATTGTACATCTAATCAATATCCTTCACTATAGTTGGCAAGTGTTTTCATACAATGAGTTACTCCCTCCACCTTCGGCGGAGGGAGCAACTCATTACCGGGATAATATCCCCTTAAAAGAACATTATATTATGTGATAAAAAACCTACTTTGCGCTTATCGCTGCCATAGTGATATAGTTATAAGGTTTATTGAAGTGCGGCAGGAAGAAGATATCCAGCAGTTTCAATTTGTCTATCGTCACACCCTCTTGAATTGCAAGCGAGAACATATGGATGCCCATCGAAATGTCGTGATAGGAGGCCATCTGTGCACCCAAAATACGTCTTGTGGCTTTGTCGTACACAATGCGTATCGAAACTTCGTGGTTGTCTTTGCTGAACTCAGGTTTTTGGTTGTCGGTAAAGTCGGTGCATTCAACATCAAAGCCGCGTTTTTTTGCCGCAGCAAGTGTCAGACCGGTCGACACCATGCTGTACCCGAATATGCAGATGCCGTTAGAGCCTTGCACACCCACCGATGAAAGCGGAGTACCGCCGACGTTGTGACCGGCTACAATGCCCGAGCGCACAGCGTTTGTCGCAAGCGCGATATAGTTGGTATCACGCACGGCGTTGTCGTACACCGTGGCACAGTCGCCGATAGCGTAAACGTCCTTTAAACTTGTCTCCTGTTGCAGGTTGACACGATATGCGCCGTTTGCAAGCGTATCAATTGCATCTTTACCAAGGGCAGTGTTTGGTTTAAACCCTATTGCAAGCACCACCATATCTGCCGGTATCTCTTTTTTATCCGTCACGACGGCGGTAACTTTTTTATCGCCTTTAATCTCCAGCACCTTTTGGTCAAACTCAAGGTTGATGCCACCTTTAGCGAGCACATCTCTCATTTTGCCGTTAAACTCATCGTCGTAATATGTCGAAAGACAGCACTGGGCGATGTCCACAAGAGTGGTGTTTTTGCCGTTGCGTGCAAATGCCTCGGCAAGCTCAACGCCGATATAGCCTGCACCGACAATGGTTACATTTTTAATATCGGGCATAGTGTCCAGCTTTTCGATAACCTCAGCGGCATGTTGATACAACTTGACAAACTGCACATTTTCAAGGTCTTTGCCGGGGATATTCGGCTCTATCGGCCATGAACCGGTTGCCATTACCAGTTTGTCATAACACTCTTCATACGTTTTGCCGTCCTCACCCTTTGCATAGACAATGCGCTTGTCAAAGTCGATATTGTCCACCGATGTCTGCATGTGTATAGTAGCGCCTTTGCCCTCAAGCGTCTCTTTATTGGAATAAAAAAGACCCTCAGCACTATCTATCTGACCGCCTATCCACAGCGCCATGCCACAACCCAAAAAGCTGATGTTGCTGTTGCTGTCGAACACTACAACTTCGTTCCCCTTATAGTTATCAAGAATGGTGTTTATACAGGCAGTACCTGCATGGTTTGCGCCTACAACTACGATTTTGCTCATAACATACTCCATTAATTTGAAATTGAACTTTACTGACATATAATATACTATTTTATAGATTATTGTCTGTAATCTAGTCACCAATACGGTGAATTTTTTCGGTGTTATGTATACAATAGCAACATTTACAATAGTGTGGTTGTGGACAATGGCGTTGATTTGACTTTCTATGTCCACTCCCGGTAGTGTTGACATTGCCCCGGAATACTGTATAATATTTAACTATATTTAAGGTATATTATTTACAATGTTTGTATGATAGTTTAAAGGGGTTTTTATGCGCTTATTGCTGTGCGAAGATGAAAGAGAGCTGTCCGCCGCTCTTGTGCGGATACTAAAACATTACAACTTTTCCGTTGATGCCGTTTATGACGGCGAAGAGGCTCTTTTGTATCTTGAAGCGGAAAATTATGATGCCGTTATCCTCGACATTATGATGCCAAAACTTGACGGCCTCAGCGTTTTGCAGCAGGTGCGCGCGAGCGGAAACCTCATACCGATTATTATGCTGACGGCAAAATCGCAGGTAGATGATAAGGTCACAGGGCTTGACCTCGGTGCTAACGACTACCTGACAAAGCCGTTTGAGACAAAGGAGTTGCTTGCACGGATAAGGGCAATAACTCGCAGTGCAACCCAAAGCGGATCGTCGATTTTAACGGTGGGCGATGTAAAACTTGACCGTAACACATACATTCTCAGCACCGACCGTGATGCCTTCAAACTGTCCGGCAAGGAGTTTCAGGTCATTGAAATGCTGATGATAAACCAAGGGCACGTCATCCCCACCGAACGGTTTTTGGAGAAAATCTGGGGCTATGATACCGAGGCTGAGATAAATGTCGTTTGGGTTTATATATCCAACTTGCGTAAAAAATTGACAGCTCTTAGCACAGATGTCTCGATAAAAGCTACGCGAAACATAGGGTATTCGATAGAGGGTTAAAATGCTAAAAAAATTGCGGCGCAAGTTTGTGCTTTTGACAACAGCCATCAGTATAGCGGTCATGCTTTTAATTGCCGTCACGATAAACATTGCAAACTACCGCTCGGTAGTCGCCACCGCCGATGCAGTCATTAATCTGCTTGCGCAGGGGGAGCTTTTGACGGCGGAGGACTTTTTGCCACGCTACGATTTTCCACGAGAGTTAGCATATACTACGCGTTTTTTTTCGGTGCATACCGACAGCGATGACAACATAAACGCCATAAACATCAACAACATCAGCTACGTCACACTTGAAGATGCCGCCGACTATTTTGATGAAATGTTCCGTACAAACCAAAACTATGGCACCGTCGGCAACTTTAGATTTGCAAAGATACAAAACCCCGCCGGTACCTCCTACTATTTTTTGGATATAGAGGAGGACCTAATGGCTTTTGAGACATATTTACTGTACTCGGTGCTTGTCGTATTGGGGGCTGTTGTGCTGATATTTTTGCTGTCTGTTCTGTTCTCAAAGACGGCCCTCTCCCCTATCCTACAAAGCTATGAGCGCCAAAAACGTTTTATCACCGATGTCAGCCACGAGCTGAAAACACCGCTTGCCATCATAAAAGCGGACTGCGAGGTGCTTGAGATAGACGGTGGTGAAGGCGAGTGGACAAGCAGCATAAAACGCCAGACCGACAGACTTAATGCTATGGTCGAAAGTTTGGTTACGCTTTCAAAACTGGACGAAGAACAGCGAAAACTTGACAAGACGGATTTTTCGCTCAGCGATACCGCACACGATGTTGTGCAGGAGTTTTTCCCGACGTTGCACAGCCGCGGGCTGACATTTAACGTCGCCATACAGCAAAACCTCATGATAAACGCGGAGGAAAAGTCCGTGCGTACACTGCTGTCAATATTGACGGAAAACGCTGTAAAATACGCGCCCGACAACAGCGTGATTGACATTTCACTGACACAAAAAGGCAACAAAAAAATCTTTATCGTCAAAAACCCCTGTGACAAGATATCTGTGGGCAAGCACAACAGATTGTTTGACCGATTTTACCGGCAAGACGAATCACGCAACAGTGAAAATAAAGGCTTTGGCATAGGACTTTCCATCGCAAAAGCCATATGCGACAACCATGCCGCGAGCATCACCGCCGAAAGCCTGACCGGCAAAGATATGGTATTTACCGTGAAGTTTAATGGATAACCGATAAGTCCTTTAACTTGAAAACCAACACGTCTTACCGGCAGAAATTCCGTCTATCTGCGTTGTCGTCAATCGCAATACGTTAGTATTACTTAATCCTCCGCCTTGATAGGCGAAATTTCTGCTCGACAATCTTGTGTCGTTTTTTAAGTTGAATACTATAATTTTGCGTCTTGAGGTTGTCGAATCAAATTCAAATATCACTTTTCTCGTTTCATTTTTAACTATCCCCCGCCGGCGGTGTGATAGTCATAAAAAGGAACGCGCTGACTTGTGGCGCCAACCATGTGTTCAAAAAATGCTAGCCGACTTTAAATGTAACGGTATACACTATCGGCCGTCTTGTACGTTTAACGTGAGCGTTTACATGGTCACGAAAATGTATCAAGGTGTCTATATCACCGCTGTAACCGCTTTGAGAATAGCTATACTCCTCCAGCAACGTTATAATGCTTTGCATGTTACGGCTCAGCGGCTTTTCGTACTCAGAATAAGTGTCGAGCTTTGTTTTTCGGCGACCTCTCGTGTGGGTTTCATCTACCCCGAACGGATAGTAATAGTCGTAAACGCGTATCATAAATGCGCGAAGTGACTCGTTTTCTCGCTGCCGTAAATCCACCGTAGCAAGCAAGCCT
>CAYJFU010000089.1:0-5835 GCA_964369445.1 uncultured Oscillospiraceae bacterium
TGATTCTAACAGGTGGAGAGCTTGCATATCAACGAAAAGATGGTGTGTTTGTAGTGCCTTTAGCATGTCTAAAGGATTAGTCGAAAAAACATCTACCATTCTACTACTATTCGAATAGTAGTAGAAGTAGATTGAAATAAAATAGATATAAACTGAAGGAATATCCCAGTTATTTTATGAAATATTCCAAAAGATTGTATGCTATGTAATCGAAGCCAAAGGATGGTATATCTATGACGGTAAGAGATGGCGAAAAGACGAACAGAACCTAAAAACAATGGAACTGTGCAAAATCTTCACTTATTCTCTAGCCGATTATGGAGGTCAGCTACAAGATGAAAAAATCATCAAAATAGCTGGCTCTTTATGTAGCATTAAGAAAAGGGAAAACATCATAAAAGATGCACAATCAACAAACCCCATAAGTGACAACCCGGTGGAATCTTTTAAATACACCTCTCGTGGCAACATGGTGGCAGTGATGAGCAACGGTAGACTGAATGAACAGTGGCGCTCCCCTACCCATTACACTGGACAATGAATTTATATACTACGCAGGTCCAGCACCGACACCGATGGGGGCGGTAATCGGCTCAGCAGGCCCGACGACCTCCGGTAGAATGGATAGTTATACCCAGTTGATGCTTGACTGCGGTCTTGCCGGCACCATTGGAAAAGGGCCACGAAACGAACAGGTCAATGAAGCTATAAAGCGCACCGAAAGCATCTACTTTGCCGCCCTCGGTGGTGCAGGCGCACTTTGTGCGTCGCACATAACCGCTTGCACATGTGTCTGCTACGAGGACTTGGCAAGCGAGGCTGTCTATCGACTTACGATAAAGGACATGCCGCTCACCGTGGCGGTGTATACACACGGCAATGACATCTACAGTGTTGATTCCGAACGGTATCTAAAGCGGTAAAATGAAATAAAACATAGAAAACCTCCCCCCGCCGATGGCAGGGGGAGGTTTTCTAAACTATACCAAAGAAACCTTGTATACAGTTAATTTTCGACCCTGATACTGCTGATAATCTGCTCTTGTGCCGGTCGGTTGATTATAACCTCCGGCTCGTCGCAGGGTACGGGGATAAGTTCGACATTTGTCAGCCTTTCAATCTCCTCCCAACCTGATATGACCTTGCCGAACGTCGTAAAGCGACCGTCCAGGCGCTTGTCATACTCAAGCGTAAAGAAAAATTCACTGCCGGAGGAAAGCGTCTTGCCGTTGCCGGCAAGCGCTACGCTGTATTTGTCGTTGGGCAGACCATTTTTGTAGCCTGCCGCGGCAAATTCGCCCTCGATATCAAAATTTAAGTCCTCTTGGTCAAAGTAGTTGTAGCTCGGCTGGATGACAAAACCCGGCACAATGCGTGTTATGGGCTGATTGTCATAGCGTCCGCTGTTTGCAAGCTTTGTAAAGCTCTCACACGCTTTGGGTGCGTGTTCGGGATACAGCTCCCAAACTACCTTTGCGCCGTTTGCCATCTCCATCGTGGCAAGCGGCAGGTTGTTTTTTTTGTTATCCATATTCTACTTCCAGCTGTAATAGTAAAGGCGGTCATGCTGTTGGTTGCCCTCGGTTATGGTCAGCTCACTGTTGTAAGCTCTGGAACCGTAGGTGTAGTACAGCGGTATAAGCGGTATTTCCGGTGTGAACAGGTTGATAGCCTCGGTGTAAAGCTGCTCTCTTTCTGCCACATCCGTGGTGCTGGCTGCTGCGTCTACAAGCGCGGTAACCTCGTCGTTGACATATTTCGAGAAGTTCATGGTGTCGCCGCTTCTAACAAGCGCCATAAGCTCTGCCATCTCTTTTGTTCCCGACCAGTAGCGTGAGATTGCAAGCTCATAGTTAAAGTTCTGCCAAACTTCCTGACCATAGCCTGTTGCATCAAGTATCTCTACCTGAGCATTAAATCCTATAGAATTGAGGTCGTACTGCAGTGCTGTGGCAAGTTTCGGCCACGGATCTGTGTCCTGTGTCTTGATAACCAGCTCATAGCCGACAAGACCTTTTTCCTCAATTATCTGTTTTGCCTTTTCGACATCCATAGCAGGGAAAACGTTCTCGACGTTCGGGTTAGCGGAGTAGTCGGGGCCGCCCGGATAGTCCACGATAACACCCTGTCCCTCGGTGCCGACCTGTAACATTTTCTCACGGTCTACAGCGTATGCAACCGCTTGACGAACTTCGGGGTCAGCAAATATGCCGGTCTCGTTGTTGAGCGGAATGTCCATAAATACATAGGACGGGAATGTCGCAACCGTAACATCCTCTTCCGCTTCAAGGGTGGGGATGGAGATGCTCGGTACGTCTTTGATATAAAGATCAAGCTCGCCGGTTTGCAGTGAGATTACTGCGGCATTTGCATCGGAGATGCTTGTCATCTCAACATTTTTTATCGCCGCCTCGCCGAGGAAGTAGTTGGGGTTGGCAACAAGTGTTGCGCTCTCACCCGGCACCCACGATTCAACGATATAAGGACCGCTGCCGATGGTGGTTTCCGCTGTCATGCCAAACTCTTCACCGTGTGTTTCATGAGCGGCTTTTGGCACTATTGAAAGCCAAGCCAGTTTCTCAAAAAAGCTTACGTCAACAGCACTGAGTTTTACCTCCAGTGTGGTTGCATCAACAGCAGTTGCGCTCTCAACGCCACCCATTGCCCACTCAGATATAACCTGATCTTTAGCAAACATAATGTTGTAAGCGGCATCCTCAGCAGTAAATGCACTGCCGTCACTGAATGTCACGTCGCCGCGCAGTTTAAATGTGTAGGTAAGGTTGTCCTCGGAAATCTCCCAGCTCTCAGCCAGGTGACCGACTAATTCGTTGTTTTCATTTTTGGTTACAAGCGGATCAAAAACTTGCCACTGGCCTATGGTGTTGTCACCGTAAGCAGTGATATAGGGGTTGAAACTGCCTGCAACTTCTGCCATGCCGACTACCATTGTCTTGTCGCCTTCGGCTGTTGCATCGCCCTCAGCAGTATCGCCGGCTTCGGTTGCGGCATCTCCGCCACCTATCGGTGTCTCAGCCGGTGAGTCGGTTGCGCATGCCGACAACAACATCGTCAACATCAGCAACATCGCCAGTAAAATTCTGATTTTCTTCATAAACTCCTCCTAAAAACGTTGTTTGTCGGGGTTATCGCAATATACAATTTTACTCTTTTGATAGCTTCCGCCATTGGTGGCATGGTAATCTATCAAAAGCACAACAAAAACTGTCAGCGCAACAGCCCCTTACATCTATTGATAAAGAAGACAGGCAACTTTATGCCCACCCTCTCGCTCAAGCAGGTTGATATCCGCATTTGTGCAATCATCTTTGCAGTAATCACAGCGTCCGGCAAAGCGGCAACCGGGTTTTGGGTCGATGGGGTCGGAAACCTCACCGCGAATTATCTCTGTCGGCTTATCGTTGGTCAGTTTTGGCACCGGTATAGCGCTGAGCAACGCTTTGGTGTAAGGGTGCAGTGGGTTTGCAAACAACTGTTCCGATGTCGCAAACTCGACACACTGTCCAAGATACATAACGGCTATGTGATCAGAAATATGCTTTACAACCGACAGGTCGTGGGTGATAAAAAGGTATGTCAGACCGAGTTCGTCCTGCAAATCCATGAGCAGATTGAGTATCTGCGCCTGTATTGAAACCTCCAATGCCGACACCGGCTCATCACAGACGATAAACTGCGGATTAAGTGCCAGTGCACGCGCTAAGCCGACCCTTTGCCGTCTGCCGCCGTCCATCTCGTGCGGATAGGTGTTGACGTAACGCTCGGCAAGTCCTACCATGCCCATAAGCTCCAGAACACGTTTTGACAGTTGCTGTTTGTCGCGGTAAATTTTGTGCGTTATAAGCGGTTCGGCAATAAGGTCAAACACCGCAAGGCGCGGATTCAAACTTGAAAACGGATCTTGAAAGATCATCTGCATATTTTTTCGCATATCAAAGCGCTGTTTGCGGTTGTAGGAAAATGTATCCTCGCCACCCAGTAGCACCTGCCCCGATGTCGCCGGCAAAAGCCCCATAATGACGCGACCCAGTGTCGACTTGCCACAGCCCGACTCACCTACAACACCGAGTGTCTCGCCCTTTTCTATGCTGAAATTTATTCCGTCGACAGCGTGTAACATACCGCTGTTTCCGATTTTAAAGTACTTTTTAAGGTCGCGCACCTCCAAAAGCGGCGCTGTTTTTTGTATATTACTGCTCATAACCGCCCTCCTTACCGTACAGATGACATGCTATCATGTGCTCGCCCTTTCGGTATACGGTCGGTCGCTCACTGCGGCAGATGTCGGTGCAATGGTTACAGCGCTCGTGGAACTTGCACCCTTTCGGTAGGTCGGTAGGGTTTGGCATCAATCCCTCGATGGGGTTTAAGCGCTCGCACTGTGTCGTAAGGTCCGGGATGGAGCCGAAAAGTCCCACCGTGTAGGGGTGGTGTTTTTCGCCCTCGAATATATCCTGCACAGTCCCCTTTTCAATTATCTCGCCGGCGTACATTATCGCCACCTTGTCACAGCTGTCCGCCACAACACCGAGGTCATGCGTTATCAGTATCATCGACGTTCCGAGTTTGTCCTTTAACTCACGCATAAGGCGCAGAACCTGTGCTTGTATCGTCACGTCCAGTGCCGTTGTCGGCTCGTCGGCAAGCAACAGCTCCGGCTCGCAGGCGAGTGCAATAGCGATGCCTACCCTTTGCTTCATGCCGCCGGAAAACTGGTGCGGAAACTCATTTTTTCGGCGCGGCTGTATGCCCACAAGTGTCAGTATTTCATCGACGCGCTGCGCACGTTCCGCCTTGTTTTTTTGCGGCTGATGTATCAGCAAACACTCCTCTATCTGTGAGCCGACGGTCAGCACCGGATTCAGCGAGGTCATTGGGTCTTGAAATATCATGGATATGCGCTCACCGCGTACAGCGCGCATCTCCTGAGGGGTTTTGCTTAAGAGATCCTCACCGTCCAGTGTAATATCGCCGCTGACTATCCTGCCGGTGCGCTCCGGCAAAAGGCGCATAATGCTAAGCGCCGTCGTCGTCTTGCCGGCACCTGTCTCACCTACAAGTCCCAGTGTCTCACGCTTGTTAAGCTGTAGGTCGATACCGTTGACAGCGTAGACGGTGGAGTTGTCGGTTTTATATTGCACATAAAGTTGCTTTATATCAAGCAATGTTTGTTTCATTGTCACCTATCCTAGTCCTTTAAGCGTGGGTCGAGTGCATCGCGCAGTCCGTCGCCGAGCAGGTTAACCGACAGCGAGGTCAGCACAATTGCCATACCGGGGAATATAACCATCTCGGGGTTTGTGAGCATATAGTCCTTGCCCTCCGATAGCATAGCGCCCCATTCCGGTGTTGGGGGTTGTATGCCCATGCCGAGATAACTCATCGAGGCGGCGGAGATAATAAGGCTACCGACCGACATGGTCGCCTGTACAATGATAGGGCCTAATGCGTTAGGTAGAACATGCTTTACTAGAATGACGTGGTGTGGTGTACCGCACGCTTTTGCGGCCTCGATATAGTCCATACCCACGACGTTTAAAATGGTCGAGCGCACAATGCGTGTGTACTGTGGCACCATCGCGAGCATCAGCGCGAGAAGCACGTTGCCAAGGCCCGATCCGAACGCCGCCACAAGGGCAAGTGCCAAAAGCATAAACGGTATACACATGATAACATCAAGTATGCGGGTGATTATCGAGTCGATGTGCCCACCGAAATAGCCGGTTATTGAGCCGAGCAAACCGCCAACCGCCATGCCGACGATAACAGCGCCAATACCCATAAGTAACGATGTGCGTGTGCCGTGCACCACTC
>CAYJFU010000090.1:0-5283 GCA_964369445.1 uncultured Oscillospiraceae bacterium
TCTGCCTCAGCCACGTGAGCACATTCTGCTCTCCCGTCAGGTTGGCGTTCCATATATCGTAGTTTTCATGAACAATGTTGACCAGGTGGACGATCCCGAGCTTCTTGAGCTTGTTGAGATGGAAATCCGTGAGTTGCTTTCCGACTACGAGTTCCCGGGCGACGACACACCGATCATCAAGGGTTCTGCTCTTGTTGCTCTGGAGTGTTCCAGCGAAGACCCAACAGCTCCCGAATATGCTTGCATTAAAGAGCTTATGGACGCTGTTGACAGCTACATTCCGACACCGGAGCGTAAAGCTGACCTTCCTTTCCTTATGCCTGTTGAAGACGTATTCTCGATCACAGGTCGTGGTACAGTTGCAACAGGTCGTTGCGAGCGTGGTACCATCAATGTAGGTGAAGAGGTTGAGATCGTAGGTCTTGAGGAAGAGACACGTAAAACAACCGTTACAGGTCTTGAAATGTTCCGCAAACTGCTTGACTTTGCACAGGCAGGTGACAACGTGGGCGCACTGCTCCGTGGTGTACAGCGTGACGAGATCGAGCGTGGTCAGGTTCTTTGCAAACCCGGCAGCATCAAACCGCACACAAAGTTCAGCGGTCAGGTTTATATCCTTAAAAAGGACGAGGGCGGCCGTCATACACCGTTCTTTAACAACTACCGTCCACAGTTCTACTTCCGTACAACCGACGTTACAGGCGTTGTATCCCTGCCCTCCGGCGTTGAGATGTGTATGCCCGGCGACAACGTAACAATTGACGTTGAGCTCATCACACCTATCGCTATCGAGGAAGGTCTGCGTTTCGCTATCCGTGAGGGTGGTCGTACTGTAGGCTCCGGTGTTGTTAGCAAAATCAACTAACAACCGGTTAAATTAGATACGTCGTAGATTAGTTTTTACGAAATTTTATAGTGTTGACACGAGTTGAAACGAGCAGATTTTGAGTGATTTTTGCGCTACAAGGAAGAAAAATGATGCACCCCTTTGTGGAATGTACATTTTGATGACTCAGTAGAGCAGAAAAATAGCCTAAATCAGCCAGATGAATACTTGTGTCAATACTATCATAGAAGGGAGGATTCCATATCCGCCCGTTCAGGGGCAAATTATCGTTGCTTCGGGACGACTATGGAATCCTTTCTTTTTTGTATCCATTGTGGGAAAGTAGGGGAGTTGCTAAATGAATTATAATGATAAGGTTTATACAGAGGCATTGACATTTGATGACGTGTTGCTTGTTCCGGCTTACTCAGAAGTGGTGGCGAGGGATGTCAACACATCGGTACAGCTGACAAAAGGGGTTAAACTGAACGTCCCTTTGATGAGTGCGTCGATGGACACCGTGACCGAAAGTCGCATGGCTATCGCAATGGCTCGTGAAGGCGGTATCGGCATTATACATAAAAACATGTCCATTGAGGACGAGGCACTGGAGGTAGACAAGGTTAAGCGCAGTGAGCACGGTATTATAACAAATCCGTTTTACCTGTCGCCGGAGGATACAGTTGGCGATGCTGAGGTGCTTATGCAACGCTACCGTATCAGCGGTGTACCCATTGTCGACGGCGGTCGTCACCTTGTTGGTATCATAACCAACCGCGACATGCGCTTTGAGACGGATATGAGCAAGTTAATTTGTGATGTAATGACCAAGGATAACCTAGTTACTGCAAGCCCCGGTATCACGTTGCAAGAAGCGGAAAAAATCCTCAAAAGCCGCAAAATTGAAAAACTTCCCATAATTGACGATAAAGGTGTCCTCAAAGGACTTATCACCATTAAAGATATAGAAAAGAGCATTCAGTACCCAAATTCCGCAAAGGACGACAGCGGTCGTCTGCTGTGTGGTGCGGCTTTGGGTGCTACCACCGATGTTCTGGACAGAGCAACGGCACTTGTCAAGGCGGGTGTTGACCTCTTATCCATCGACACCGCTCACGGACACTCTCGCAACGTGCTCAGTGCAGTACGTTTAATTAAGGAAAACTTCCCCGATGTGCCGCTTATGGCCGGCAACATTGCCACCGCCGAGGGCGCAAAGGCACTTATTGAGGCCGGCGCGAACATACTTAAGGTCGGCATAGGTCCCGGTTCTATCTGCACAACACGCGTTGTGGCAGGTATCGGCGTTCCGCAGATAACCGCTATTATGGAGGTCGCTACTGCGGCGGCAGGCACAGGTGTCAGCGTTGTTGCCGACGGTGGTATCAAGTTCTCGGGTGACCTGACCAAGGCTATTGCCGCAGGCGCTGACTGCATCATGATTGGCTCGCTGTTTGCCGGAAGTGAGGAAAGCCCCGGTGAGCGCGTTATCTACAAAGGCCGTAACTTTAAAACCTACCGCGGCATGGGCAGTACCGCCGCCATGAAAAAGGGAAGTGGCGATCGCTATTTTCAAGACGGTAACAAAAAGTTTGTCGCTGAGGGTGTCGAGGGACGTGTGCCGTACAGAGGCATGTTGTCCGATATCGTCTATAGTCTTGTCGGCGGTTTGAGGAGCGGCATGGGTTACTGTGGTTGTGAAACGGTAGACAAGCTCAAACAAAACGGTAGATTTGTCAAGATTACCGGTGCAGGACTTGTCGAAAGCCATCCACATGACATCTCCATCACTAAAGAGGAGAGCAACTATTCCGTCAGTGATATTGAGTAGAAGGTTAATTAAACAAATACCCTTAAACGTTCCCCTCGCCGCCGGCGGGGGGAATATTGCATTAAAGTTAAATGTGACATTATTTTAACTCGTGCCCGCTCTATTTTCTAGGAAAAAATTTCCTGTGTATTTGTCAGCTGTTGGCAAGAAATACACAGGAATGATTCCTATTGGAAAAGGACATTCACCTGTACAATATGACAATTTTTTTACAATCATTTATATAATATTGACAAAATTCGGAACAACATCTATAATGTTACAGATGTTAGCAAGCGGAAAAGCATTTGCTAACAACTAAAGACTAAGGATTTTTTGACCCAAATACTGTGTTAAGAGTGTATTAAAAATACCATTCTATTGCACAAATTGTTATATAGTCGTTCACCATGCACTTTTAGTCTTTAGTTCACGTGTTTTGCACGTGGCTGTTACAGGTAATATAAGGAGGAGATTATGAAAAAGTTTTTAGCAATTTTACTGGTATTAATGCTGACACTTACTTTTGTTGCGTGCAGTGCGCCAGCAGAGCCGGCGGCACAAGAGACTGCCGAAGCACCGTCCGATGCCGCAACCGAGGCACCAGCAGAAGAGGAAGCTGCACCGGCTATCGCTACCGTTGACGACCTAGTTGGAAAGACAATTGGTGTACAGCTCGGCACAACAGGTGACATCTATGCACAGGATATAGAGGGCGCCACAATCGAGCAGTATGCAAAGGGCGCTGACGCTGTTTTGGCACTGGTTCAAGGTAAACTTGACGCGGTAATCATTGACAACGAGCCGGCAAAGGCATTTGTTGAGGCAAACCCCGAGCTTACAATTGTACCGGAAGAGTTTGCAATTGAAGAGTACGCTATCTGCATAAGCAAGGACAAAACCGACCTTACTGCTGCTTTTAACGGCGCTATCGAAGAGCTGAAAAATGACGGCACATTGCAGGCTATCCTTGACAAGTACATCAACGATGTTGAGGGCGCTACAGGTTACGTCACCCCTGAGGGCACAGAGTACCCCAACGGTCAGCTTAAAATGGCGACAAACGCATACTTCCCGCCTTACGAGTTCTACGAGGGCGAGAACATTGTCGGCATTGACGCTGAGTTTGCAAAGGCAATCTGCGACAAGCTCGGTTATGAGCTCGTCATCGAGGATATGGAGTTTGATTCAATAGTTCCGGCTGTACAGTCCGGTAAGGCAGATTTTGGCGCCGCCGGTATGACCGTCACCGAGGATCGTCTTAAAAATATCGACTTCACCGAGAGCTACACAACAGGTATCCAGTCCATTATAGTTGTAAAATAATGGATTAAAGTATAAGGCAACCTATAAAACAGATGAAACATCGTATTTTAATTGCGATGTTTCATTTTTTGCGAGACAGACATATGCATTTTGTTTCATTTTGAAGGTGTGAAACCGACAACACTCTTCCCAATGCACCAACCTATTCTAAAAATAGAACCTCGACTTAAATAAACATTTTTTTACAAAAACATTGTAAAATTAACAGTTTTCTATTATAATCTAAAATAGGGAGAATAATGAGTAAAGAGTTTTGATAGTGTCGTCATGAATTGGAACGAGCAGATGACGATATTATTTAGGGCGTTTCCGACAGAAAGGAATTTTATGGCTGAATTTTTTGAACGTCATATTTATACAAATTTTATTGCTGACGACAGGTGGCTTTACATTATCAGCGGTCTGCAAAACACGGTAGGCATTACGTTTTTTGCGCTGATAATGGGTACACTTATCGGTGCATTTGTCGCGATGGTGCGCGTCACGCGCGATAAATCCGACAACCCCGGTATAGTCATAAAAATCCTTAACGGCATATGTAAATTTTACCTGACCGTTGTACGCGGCACACCTGCAATGATTCAACTGCTTATCATGTATTTTGTTGTGTTTACTGTTGTCGACCCCGGCAAGTTCATCGTGGCTGTTATTACATTCGGTATCAATTCCGGCGCATACCTTGCCGAGATATTCCGCGGCGGTATAATGAGCATCGACGCAGGCCAGATGGAAGCCGGGCGCAGTCTTGGACTTTCCTATCGCACGACAATGGGCAAGATATTGTTACCACAGGCGATAAAAAACGTTCTGCCCTCGCTGGGCAATGAGTTTATCACCTTATTAAAAGAAACCTCTATAGTCGGTTACATTGCGCTTCGTGATATAACAAAAGGCGCAGATATAATTCGCAGTCAGACGTACGACCCTTTCCCACCGCTTCTTGCGGCGGCACTCGTTTATCTTGTGCTGGTTGTTGTAATACAAAAAGGTGTGTACACGCTTGAGAGGAGGCTTGCACAAAGTGATAGACGTTAAAGGACTTGAAAAGTATTTTGGTGACAACCACGTACTACGCGGCATAGATCAGTTTATAGAGCAAGGTGAAAAAGTAGCGGTTATCGGCCCCTCGGGAAGCGGCAAAAGTACATTTTTGCGCTGTTTAAACCTACTTGAAAAGCCATCTGCCGGTGAGGTTTATTTTGAGGGCGAATGTATAACCGATACTGCTTGTGATGTCGATGTTGTGCGCAGGCGCATGGGTATGGTTTTTCAGCATTTTAATCTGTTTCCGCACCTGACAGTGTGTCGTAACATTACATTT
>CAYJFU010000091.1:0-5156 GCA_964369445.1 uncultured Oscillospiraceae bacterium
CATCGTGCCGGTGTAAAGCAGTATGCCTGCCCTTGAGTACAGCTTGCCGTGTCCCTGCATACGACCTTCAAAGAACTCACCCTCGTACTCCTTTGTGCCGTCGGTGAAGTAGCTTATGCCCGCACCGTGGTAGCTGCCTTCCAAAAAGTTGCCGGAGTAGGTAAGCAGACCGTCGCGATTGTAAAGCTCGCCCTCGCCGGAGTACTCACCATTTTGAAAATCTCCGGAGTACCAAAGTGTGCCATCGGGGTAGTACAGGTTTCCGCCACCGCTAAACAGGTTCTGCGAAAACTGCCCTATATACTCCACCGAGCCGCTCTCGTAGTACTTGACACCCTCGCCCTCGTACATGTTTTCGGCAAAAGCGCCCTCATAAACTTTGTTTCCGTCACGGTCGAGCAGTGTGCCGCTTCCCGAGACGATGCCGGCTTCGATATCGCCGGTAAAGACGATTTCGCCGGTTGCGGCGGTTATGTTTGCAACTCCGGTGTAGTCCTTTACGTCCATGTCGTCAAAGCTAAAGTTTTGGTTGGTGACCACCGCCGTGGCGGTCGAGGCGGGTGTTGATACCGGATCCGCAAACATAGTAAAGTAGAGGAATATGCCTGCGCAAATCAGTAGAACTACCGCCAAAAACACCTTTTTGAACACCAAAAACTTGCCGACGGTGTAATAGTCCTCTTTGCTCTTGGGTTTTAAGCTGAGCGTTTCTCTCACAAACTTTGTGAGTGGTTTTACAAGTTTGCTCGCCCAGATGTTGACGTTAAACAGCCGCTGAACGGTGAGGAGCATTCGCCTAAACGGACTTGTTACCGCTGTCGTTATTCTTTTAAATACTGCTGTAAACAAATTCAAAGCTTATGCCCTCCTTTCGTCATTTTTTACTGTTGCCGGCTACTTGCGCCTGTTTCTGCGCTCCTGCCTCATGTTAAGCTGTGAGGATTTTTTCGTGAGCGGTGCTGTCAGTTTGCGTGCAATGCGGTCGGGGTTTGTCTGTCGCCCCACCTGCTGAATTTTTTTGGTAAGCGGTGCTGTCAGCGCCGTTATAAACCTGTCTGCAATGCCCATCGCGACCTCTAAATGTTTCTCTCGCACTTGAATATGTAGTATCTTGCCACGTTGTCGTATTGATTTTCTCTCAGCACCACCGCGAACAGACTTTTTGCCTCGTAGTAACGTTTGTCGGTATACAGTTGCATCGCCTTGTCAAACGTCGCCTTTGTCTCATTTATGAGGTGTGTTTCGCCGGTGGAAGAGGCATCGTAAAAGTCGTACAGAGCGTAATCACTCTTGGCATCGTCGCCGAGGTTTCCGATAAAGCGGTAGAAGTAGTTGTCCTTTTCCACTCCCTCAAACGCCGCTGAGGTGACTATCAGCCTTGTTGCGAACTCACGGAACAGCTCTTCGTTCTCCGCGATGTAGTCCAGTTCCTTTGAGATGATGGATGGGATAAAGTGATCCTCATCGCCGCATATGCCGTAGTAAACGCGTGTCTTGTGCACTACAAATAGTGCTTTCACCCTGCTTTGCATCGGCACCTTTGCGTTTACGCCGTCAATGCGTGACAGTGAGGACAATGCTATATCCACCGCACTGTTTGCGCCCTCGGGGCAAACTATCTGCAATCGTCTGAGGTTTACGCTGTCAACGACGAGTGTCGCGCCTTGTCGCTCGCAGGTCTCGCTTATGATATTAAAGCACTCGTTTGTGATGTCCTGCAATGCCGAGGTTGAGGCGGCGGCGTTAACGCTGAGGCTTACGGTAAGTGTGTTGTAAACCGCCTCGGTGCTGTTGCCGAGTTTTATATCGTCAAGGCTTTGTTTGCCGAGCAGTGCAAATACCTTTTGCGGTATAAATCTGTAGTAGGTTTTGCTTGCCTTTTGTAGGTCGTACATTTTGAGGTCGATATCGGAGGCCATGTTGTTAAACACCTTTACGATGTCCGATAGCTCGTCACTGCTGTCCACTTCAAGTCTTACAGCGGTGTTGCCGTGTGAGAACTCCTCAAGAGCCGCCTTAATTTTGCCTATTGGGTCGATGACTCCTTTAAATATCCTGTGCAGTGACAGCATCAGTGCCAGTAGGAACAGTGCCGCAACGCCGATGTAGATAAGCAGGAATGTATTTGCCGAGGCCTCGATGCCGCTGTAAAGTGTGCCGGTTTCTATAAGGTAGATTGTGCCGCCGGATATACCGCCTATCGGTGTGACGCAGGAAAAGCGTATGCCGTTTTCGTCGTTTATGAGACCCGTCTGTGCCACGCCCGTCTCCACCGCACGCATAAACAGCTCGGTTGAGTCGGTGTTCATGCCGATTTCAAAGGGGTAGAAGAGCGGTGCGTCAAAGTCAACGCCGGTGAACAGTGTCTCCCTTTCAAAGTAAGCGGTGCGCGTGTAGGTCGTCCTTGTGCCTATCTGACCTAAGAGGTAGTCGTAGGCATCGGTGGTGTAGTCGTATGGATATTCCATCTCGTTGAATATCTCTGCGCCGAACAGTGCGGCAAGTAGATTGCCCTCGTCCTGCACCTGTTTTTCACTGCTCTGTAGTACCGACAGCTTGTTGGAGTAGTAGGAGAACACGCCGAACAGTACAAGTGCTACAATAAGTAATGGCAGTGAGGTGAGTGTCAGTTTTGCTATGATGGTCTTGCTGTTTTTTACAAGTCCTGCAAAAGCAAACAGCAGTGCTACGAGAAGAAACGCGACTATTTCGGCGATGATAAGCTGTAATACGATGCCTATCAGTATCTCAAAAAATCCACCATCCAGTGTTCTTACAAGTTTTGTCTGCCCTGCTGTGGAGACGAGTATTTCAAAAAATCCGCTGCTGTTGTTCTTTGCGACCGCCATAAAGTTGGATACATCCTCCATCGACATGGCAAGTAGGTGTACCGGTGTGTAGCTAATGTTGCCGGTGAAAGGTTCCGTGCCCCTTTTGACAACGGCGGTTTCGGTGGTCTGCGGGTCGAGCGTCAGTATGTCGCCGCTCTCCTGCTCGCCGATGATGACCGTATCGTCCTGCACGTCGACAAACATCGGATACATGACCCTGTCAAGCTCTCGCGCCGGATACACTTCCGTCGGTTCCTGTGCACCCTCTGTGGCTAGGAAAAGCTTGCCGGATTTTGCTATAAACAGCAGGTCTTCACCGTATGGTTCTATTTCATATATACCCTCGTCGGCATCTATTTGGTAAGTTCTTGTATATTTCGGCTCCAGCGGTAGTTTGGCTCTCAACTGCTCTGCATCGTAGGATTCACGCGTTACGATGTTTTGCGCGCCATTTGTTCCGCTGAGGAATATCGAGCCATCCATTGACAGCCATCTGTAGTTTACGTCGCTTGCCTCTGTAAATTCGTGGGTTGTGACGTGTTTGAACATCCAGTTTTCAAGGTTGTAAACCTCCAGTGTCTGTGTCGGATTTTCATCGGTGTTTGTCGTCTGTTTGAGCACGTATGCAAACCCGTCATCGTCTATCAGCGTGTCAAGTATCGTGACGTACAGACCGCCCTCGGTTCGCGGCATGGATATTGTCGATGTGACATTGCCGGATTCGTCCACCCTGTGCATTACGATTTCACTCTCTTCGTAGACGGTGACTATGCTCTGCGCCGCCGAGGAATAGTATATATCGGCGATGTTGGATATGCGGTTGTCGGTCAAAAACAGCGCATTAAAAAGCACTATCACAAATGCGATAACCGCTACCAATATAAAACAAAATCTCTTGAATCTGCTCACGTTACCTCGCTGTCAACATGTTGTTATAAATCGAGTGTGGCTAATGACACTGATTAGTTTTTTCGCTTATCCTATCCCCGCCTTCGGCGGGGATAGGATAAGCGGTAATACCGCTAAATCGTCTCTCTTTGCCCACTTTCTTATAAATCTTCGTCGCCTAAAAATACATCGCCTATCTGTTCAAGTCCGATATAAACCAAGTTTTCTTCGTTAAGTTGCTGTGCCTGTACCCTTATATAGATTTGATAGACGGTAAAAATTATTGTCACCGCCACCAATACTATCGCAAGTATCGTTGTCCAGTTGCGTTTGATAAAGGCCATCATAGCCTTTATCTTTGACCATATCAGCCGCCATCCTGTTGCCGGCACTGTGTAGCCGTCGGACAGCAGTTTTACAAAGGTTATCATACTGCTGTAGGAGTTAAATCCACCCGAGCGTGCCTTGCGGTACAGCACCTGTAGTTCACTGGGGTAGCGGTTGACGGTGCCGCTGTACTTTAATTCGTACTCCTCCGCTAAAATGTTGAAGATGCGCGTTGCCAGCTCACGGTAGTAGTCCGTCTGTGTCGCCGACTTGTTCCACGCCGAGAAGTCCAAAAAGTAGTTAAAAAATATGTCAAGGTTGTTTGTGGCATTAATGTTTCTGTCCGACAACAGCAGCAGTCCCACCGAGGGGGTCACCTGCGTTTCCGCTGTCGCTATCAGCATGTTTTCCGCCAGTGCCACGCGGCGTTTATCGTTGGTGCAAAGTACCGCTTGTTGCACCGAAAGTCGGTTTTCGTTGCGGTAGTCAAACACAAGGTTAAGTCTGTCGCCCTGAGTGTAAGAACCCTTAAAGTCCACATTGGTTGAGAAAAGTCCCTCGGTGGCGATATGGTGTGCAACCTCACGGCGCACATCGGGCGCTTTAATTGATATGACGGTATAAAAAGAGCCGGTGTCGCGCGCCCTGTCCTCGCAAACGGTGATGTCGTTGACATCGTTCACAATGACAGTTCGAACGGTGAAAAGCTGCATATTTATTAAATCCATATACTAAAACCCTTATGCGCCACGATTGCTATAGTCCATTAACTTGAAAAACAAAATTGATGCGAGCGAAGATAGGCTGAATTTATTCCGGCAGACGCGTTGGTCTTTAAGTTTACCGACTATACTTTGTCACCCTTTTTCTTCTGTGTAACTATGGCGAATACGTGTGTGTAGACGGTTGGGTCGCTGATTGCTTCCACCCTTATCTCGTATGCGCCCTCTTTGGACGGTGCGGTGTAAACGCCGCTGTTGTCAATCTCGCCGCCCTCAGCCTCCAGCAGTGTAAAGTTGCAAGGCTCGCTGGGCATGTTCAGGAATATCGGTGATATGTGTGCCGTGCCTTTTGGCGGCAGTACGATGGTGTCGGGGTTGACGACTATCA
>CAYJFU010000092.1:0-5131 GCA_964369445.1 uncultured Oscillospiraceae bacterium
CTTACGGTGTCCGGCGTGAACAATGTGCGTTTTGAAAAAGGCAACACGGCGGCGATATTCATATCACTGCCCGACGAGTACTTCGGCGGTGTGTTGCCGACGGTTGAAATCGACCTACCGCCACACCTGTTGACCTCGGCGGCGGCATTTGCCGTGGTGGCAATTCTGTCGCTTATGCTGTTGCGTCTGTTGATAAAGCCGAGCAAACCGATCGGCGCAAACCAACCACTGCCAAAGGATATGACACCGCTGCTGTACGGCTATGTCACCGAACAGCCGGTGAGCGATCGCAATTTTATGGCACTACTGCTCATGTTTGCGCAAAACGGGTGGTTGCAGATAGGTTTGAGCGAAAATACATTGCACCTACGTCGACTGACCGACCCTCCGGCACAGCTTGCCGATCGCGAACGCTATTTTTATGAGCGCCTTTTCGCTGACGGCGCAGAGGTCAAAATCCCCTGTGACGACGCAGAGTTTAAGGAGATTCTCTCTGAGTCCAAGCGTGTCGCGGATTGGGACGTGTTGACCTCGGGAGTACTGGTTAGCAAAGGGTTTAATGCCATCAAGTATGCCGGTATGCTGTTGTCATCATTTTTTGCCGCACTGTGTGCCGCCACGGCAAGCGTAACATCGGAGCAGGTGCTGTTCGGTGAGTTTTTGCTTGCGGCGCAGATGTTCGGTGCTTGTGCCGTCGCACTTTTAGTTCTTCACCTGTCGACGGTTATTACAAAAAGCAAAACTATACTTACGGTTATTGGTGCTGTCGGCGCATTGGGTGCCGCCGGATATCTTATCTACACGCTAATATTCCGCAGTGCTTCGGTGCAGAGTTTTACGGCGACACTTTTGTGTTTTGTCGTCGGTGTTGCGATATCGGTGATGCACCGCCGCTCGCGTTATGCCGAGATGTGCGACCCGATACTGCGTAACTTTGCGGAGTTTATAGAAAATACCGACGTTGATATCATAAAAAAGCTGTGCGCCGACAACAAAGACTATCTGCAAAATATATTGCCATATGCCTATCTTACCGACAATCATGTGCGCTGGACAAACAGCGCCGAGTGCGATAAGCTCGCCTACCTGTTTGGCGGTGACCTTGATGAGATGTTTGACGTGTTTGACCGCATAACGGACGAATAGACATGAGCGGTGCGGTATTGAGTAAATACGGCTTAGCGGCGGCATTGTCCGCCGTTTTGCTCTTTGCATTTATACTGTACGGCGGCGGTTCGGCGGCGGCTTTTTTGCTTTGTGTCGGGGTGGTGGTGTTTTACATCGTCCTACCCGGATTTTACCTGTTGCGACTGCTCAACATAAAGGGGTTGTGCCTGCACACGGCACTGCCGGTGGCATTTTTGCTCGGTGGTATCTGCTTTTTGCTGTCCTACCTGTTGCAAATTTTCACTGCCGTGCCGGCACTCTTGTATGCCGTCTGCCCACTGCTCTCGGTGCTGGAGATATCCTCGGTGACATACCCTGCGCCGATGCCGCGTCGCGCCGACACACGACCGCTCTTTTTGATTGCTTCGGCGGTGGTGGCGGTGTTTTCGCTCACGGCACTTCCGGCGGTGACGCTGCCCTTTTATAAGGAACAGCCGTTTGCGCCGATTAACATCTACGAGACAGCTACTAGATTTGCCTCGCTTGCCCATGACATGGAGTTTCACGACCTGCTGACCTACGGCAGAACGCTTGAAAACGTAACCCCTTACGACCTGCTCGGCGGTGCGGTGGTGGCACTGACCGGAATCTCGTCATACAATCTCACCGCGTTTTACCTGCCAGTCGTCCTGACGGTTTTGCTGTGTGTGGCGGTCTACTCGCTGTGTGAGCGCCTTTTGCAAAACGGTATTCAAGCCGCTGTTGCCGCGGCGTTGTTTTTTGTCTGCTCACCGCTACTGCTTCGGCCGTATTATGATAGTTACACCTTTGTTCTGCCCGAACTTTTTTTAAACACCGAACATCTCTTCGCTCTGTGTGCACTTTGTACCGTCACCGTCACAACGCTCATCCATATAGAGCGGCGGCAACTGCTACCGCGTAACCTTGCGGTAAACGTCGTGCTGTTTGTTGTGCTGTGCCTGAGCCGACCTTCGGTTGTGCCGTTTTTTGTGTTTGGACTGTTTGTTTTTGCTGTAGTGCTGTTGCTGACATCGCGCACAAATGTCATACTATATATATATGTAAGTTTGTACACCGCGATAGCCCTGTTGCTGTGCTTTGAAAGCTTTACAGCAGTTGTAGCAAGCATCGAGCCGACGTTTTTACAACTCATCCCACTCACACAGGAGTTGCGGCAGATTTATACCGAGTCGGTGCCCCTTTACTATGCGCTACTGCCCATGTTTGTCATTTTGGGGTTGCTGTTGCAGATGCCTTCCATCTTTTTTCCGATATTTTTGAGTTCCGCGCGTGTTCTGCCGGAAATTCGCACCTCTCCTAAACACCACATTTACGCGCTTTTTATGTTTTTTGTCCTGCTCCTGCCCGTGCTAGCACTTGACATTGACAATAGGTTTTTCTACCTACTTTTGATGCTGTTCGGTTGTGTTGTGACGGTGCAACAACTCCTGCAAAGCGGCACTGCATTAAAGGTGACGGTAGGACTTGCGGCGGCGGTGGCGGTAGTCAACTTGTGCTTTCCGATAGCTGAAGGTGTTGGGCGGCAGTTGTACGGATTCGGTTATATCGACGCGGCATATGAACAACCCGCTTTGAGCGCCGACACACTCAACAGCTTTATGTTTGTGCGCGAGAACACCCTGCCTGACAGTATTATAGCGACCAACTACCTTCTGGACAGTCAATACCACCCTGCCGCAGTGAGCGCGCCTGCCCTGACCGACCGACGCTTTTATGACGTGATAGCAGAGCCGGACAGCGTAGGTGAAATATTTGACGAAACCCCACCGCCAAACCTACGCGACACGCTGATGCGATACGATATAGACTACCTGTTGTTGCAAAAAAGCACCGCACCCACACACGGCTTTTCGGCGCTTACCAATGTGTATGAAAACGGTGAGTTTGTGCTTTATTCTGTTTAAATGGGTGTGGAGACAGTCGGTTTCGCAAAAAGTGAGGCAAATTTTTCGCTCGTTCACAAAAATGTTCATCCATACACAATGTATAGATTGTGCTTTTTGTTTAAACTAACATAGATTTTGCTCTTGTTTTTGCAATCCCCTTGCTTTTAAACTCCATTTAAAGCGCGGCGAGTTGCTCGCGCAGGCGGTAGAATAGGTCGGTAAATTCGTGCTCGACGATGTGAAAACTTCGCGTTTCAAGGTTAACGGCACCGTGCAAGTCGACAGGTTTTTTTATGGAATCGCGCTTCATGAGGGTGGAAAATTCCAGTGCCAGCATGTCGTTGTCCACCTCGGTGACAAGCGCAAGTTCTCCCGGTGTGGGCAATCGGCGCAAATACTTGTTGTATATGGTGTTTTGTAGGCGCAGTTCTATTTCGGCGTAGTTGGAAAGGTGCGGTTTTACCGGACGAGTTATGTCGGATATAAATGCCTCACTCGCATCGTGGAGCAGGCAGGCAAGGCTGACATGTATCGAGTGTCCGCGTGCGGCGCTCTCACGGTAGCAGTTGACGCTGTGTTGCGCCACCGAATAAAAGCGCAGTACATGTCCGTTTGCACGGCAGGTCATCGACAGCGCGTGCGCTATATCTCGTATGTGTATCTTGCGAGGATCGGGGCGCATGGGGTCAAACTCCTCGCCGGAATAAGTTAATATCATGCTCATGGCGATTCTCCGTTATGGTTGAGTAAAAAATATGATGTGTTTTGTATTTCTCTCATTACCTTCGGCTGGGGAAACAACATATAAGCTTAAAGGTGGGCGCGACAGTCACGATGAATGACTATGTCAGAGATTTTAACAGAGGGGGGCATCTATAACTATAATACAACCATCAAGAAGATTTTGCAATACAATATTATACACAGGTGTGCAAACGGCCTTTATTTTTTTATCTTACCCACCCGTGCCGGGGGAAAAACCCTAAAACGTACAAAAATAGTTTACATATAATAAGAAAGGACAAAAAACATGGAAAAATCATTTATACTTACGCATGTCGACCACACGGTTTTAGCGCCGCAGACCACCTTTGAGGACATAAAAAAGTTGTGTGATGAGGCGATAAAGTACAGCACCGCCTCGGTGTGCATACCTCCGAGCTTTATTAAACGTGCTAAAGAGTATGTGGGCGACAAGCTGACACTGTGCACCGTTGTGGGCTTTCCGCTCGGCTACAGCTGTACCGAGAGTAAACTTGCCGAGACACAAAAAGCGCTGTCGGACGGTGCGACGGAAATAGACATGGTTATAAATATCGGCGATGCAAAGCAGGGCGATTTCAAGGCTATAGGCGCGGAGATATCGGCGCTGAAAAAGGTGTGCGGCGACAACATTTTAAAGGTAATTATCGAGACCTGCCTTTTAAATGAAGAGGAAAAAATCGCCATGTGTCGTGTCGTGAGCGAGAGTGGCGCGGATTTCATCAAGACATCGACCGGTTTTTCGACAGGCGGCGCAACGCCGGAAGATATCGCGCTGTTTGCAAAGCATGTAGCACCGCACGTGCGCATAAAAGCGGCAGGCGGCATAAAGGATTTTGACGACGCGCAAAAGCTGCTTGAGTTGGGTGCGACACGCCTTGGTACCAGTCGGCTTGTCAAAATTGCCCAGGGGGAAGAGGGTTGCGATAAAAAAATGCAAAAAAACTATTGAAAATCACCTCGTGACGTGATATAATATTCAGGCGGTATTTTTTGTTATCGCAAATACGCAGGCGGGGCGGCTTTTGTGCCGCATGGCGGTTAGCCCCACCGTGGTACAACAGAAAGGAAAAAACAATGCCAACAGTATCAATGAAACAGCTCCTTGAGGCGGGCGTTCACTTCGGACACCAGACCCGTCGTTGGAACCCCAAAATGAAGAAATTTATCTTCGGTGAGCGCAACGGAATCTATATCATAGATCTTTCAAAATCCGTTAAAATGCTCGAAACCGCAATCGGCGCGGCAAGAGACATCGCCATCGACGGAGGCAGTATCCTGTTTGTGGGTACAAAAAAGCAAGCCGGCGATAGCATTAGAGAAGAAGCAGAACG
>CAYJFU010000093.1:0-1427 GCA_964369445.1 uncultured Oscillospiraceae bacterium
TTTAGCGCCTGTGCCACGGTGACCGATGCAAGCTCATCTTTAGTCTTGCCAAAAAAAGGTCCTCCACTGGCGGTCAGCCAAATTTTTTTCAAATTTTTCTTTTCCGCGCTGTTTTGCAGACACTGAAAAATAGCTGAGTGCTCGCTGTCGACAGGTATCAAACTAGCACCGGTACGCTGTGCGGCTTCAAGTACGAGTTTACCACCGGTGACAAGACTCTCCTTGTTGGCAAGCGCCACGTCCTTGCCGCTTTCCAGTGCCGCGAGGGTGGCAAGCAGCCCTGCAATGCCGACCACCGCGTTGAGAACGATGTCTCCCTGTGGCAACTCAGCCAGCCTGACACAAGCATCTTTACCGCTGAAAACCTCCTGTAAAAACGGTTGAGGTTTTACAAGCTTTGCGGAATTTTCGTCGGTGACGGCTACGTAGGACGGCTTATAATGTTCGATTTGTGCGTTGAAAACATCAATACTGCTGTTACAGGACAGCGCAAACACATTGCACCCTGCGGACTGTGCCACCTTTAACGTCTGAGTACCTATTGACCCTGTCGAGCCGAGTAATATTAAATTTCTCATATTAATTATATAGTATTTGTGTGGAAATTATAACGACAAACGGTGCTAAAAGCAAAACGCTGTCAAAACGATCCAGCAAACCGCCGTGTCCGGGGAAAAGTTTGCCAAAGTCCTTTATGTTGCCCTCCCGCTTAACGGCAGAGGCGAGTAGGTCACCGAGTATGCCGACAAAGCTTCCGATGCCGGCGGTGATAATCAGTTTAAACAAAAACCCCATTGACAAATCCACCTGCGACGGGGCACCGAACACGTTACACAGAGCATAAAAAACCAGTGTCATAACGATTACGAATGATGCCGAGCCAAACGGTGCGGCAATCGCGCCAACAATGGTTTTGTTGGGGCTTATGTCGGGAATAAGTTTTGCTTTGCCGAATTTCGAGCCGAACAAAAACGCAAAAACATCGCCGCCCCAGGCGATGGCAGAGCAAAATAAGAACAGATAAACCTTATCGACAGCGGACGCCTCGACGGTGCTGAACTGAAAATAGCAGTAACAGCAAAACAGCACAACGACGCCGTAAAGCATCATTATGCCCTGATTGTGCAGCGAGTGGGTTTTGACGATGTGCAGTACGCTCAGCGCGAGCAGAATTACAAACAAAAATGCAAAAGGCAAAAAAGAGGCCGGAGCTATCAGCAGTTCGTATATTGCAATAAACACAGCGGCAACGATAAGGGTAAAGCGCAACAAAATGCTTTTACAATTAAACGAAATGCAAAGCTCCTGCATTGCAATAATGGCAAATGCCATCGCAAACAGATTGAAAATCGGTGTATTTATTGAAATCATTGCGACCGCAAGTACTGCAAGGCCGACAACAGATGTCATCACTCTGCGTTTCACTA
>CAYJFU010000093.1:1437-4261 GCA_964369445.1 uncultured Oscillospiraceae bacterium
TCCGAATCTGAGGTTTCTTTTGTGGTATTTATCAATGGCGATATCAAATTGTTCCGATGTGAAATCCGGCCACAGCACGTCCATAGATACAAACTCGGCATAGGCAGACTGCCATATTAAAAAGTTAGAAAGGCGCTGTTCCCCCGACGGTCGTATAACAAGGTCGACATCGGGCAGATCCGACAGATAGAGCGACTTGCCGATTGCCTGCTCGTCGATGTCCTCCACCGAAAGCTCCCCTGCCACCACCTGTCTGCACAGCTTTTGTACACCGCTGACAATCTCTCGTCTGCCACCGTAGTTTAGTGCGATATTCAGCTTTAAGCCCGTGTTTGCGGCGGACTTTTTTTGGATGTTGTCCATATGTTTTACGATATCCTGCGGCAAACCGTCGCGCTCTCCGAGAAAGCATACGCGGTGATTTTCCTTTTCATACTCAAGTGAGCGGTCAAGGTAGGTTTTAAACAGCTTAAAAAGACCCTCAACCTCCTGTTTTGAGCGTTTCCAGTTTTCGGTGGAAAAAGCATAAAATGTTACCGAGTTAACCTGTCGAGTGACACAGTGCTTGACGATATCGGTAAACACTTCGGCACCTTTACGGTGTCCGACGGTAACCGGTACGCCGCGCTCTTTAGCCCAGCGTCCGTTGCCGTCCATTATTATTCCTATGTCAAGACCCTCGGCACCCTTTTGCATTATATCTCCATTATTTCTTTTTGTTTTGATGTGAAAATGTTATCAAGCTCTTTGACCTTTTTGTCAGTTATCTTTTGAACTTCATTTTCCAGATCCTTTAAATCGTCCTCGGTTATTTCGCTTGCCTTTTTCATCGCCTTAAACTTATCTATGGCATCGCGGCGGACGTTACGCACGGCAACCTTTGCCTCCTCACAGTAGACATGCACCTCTTTTGCAAGACTTTTTCTGCGTTCCTCAGTCGGTGCGGGGAAATTAAGGCGCATGACCTTGCCGTCATTGGTCGGGTTTATGCCGAGATCGGACTTTAGTATTGCTTTTTCGATAACGTTAAAGAGTGAGGAATCCCACGGGGTTATAGTCAGCGTTCTCGCCTCGGGAACAGCTATCGCCGCCACCTGATTTAAAGGCGTCTCAACACCGTAGTAGTCGATGTGAACCTTGTCAAGCACTGCCGGATTTGCTCTGCCGGCGCGGATGTTGCCCAGCTCCTTTTGAAGCCGAACAATGACATCGTCCATTTTACCCTCGTATTTTTTTGTACTGTCACTCATTTTGCACCTCTTAGTTATTATTACTTTTTTTATGGAATTATCTCACTGATATCATTTTTTGTTGGATTTATCACCTCCAACTGTGGCGATGAAGTAAGCCAAAACATATCAAATGTGACAGCTCCTTGGTTACTTTTCCGTCACGAGAGTTCCAACCGACTCCCCCTTTATCGCCGCCAAAACGTTTTGCTCGTCACTGCTGTCAAATACGCGCATAGATAGACCGTAATCACGGCAAAGACACGCAGCCGTGCCGTCCATCACCGCAAGATTTTTTTGCAGTACCTCCGAAAAACTCAACACATCGTAACGTTTTGCATCTGCATGTTTTTTCGGGTCTTTGTCGTAGACACCATCGACAAGCGTTGCTTTTAAAAGCAGGTCTGCATCTATTTGCAGTGCACGAAGTGCCGCGGCGCTGTCGGTCGAGAAAAAGCCGTTGCCCGTACCGCCGGCAAACAGCACGACATATCCCTCTTCAAGACGGTTTATCGCATGTTCACGCGTGTAGACTTCACACAGTTGCGGCATATGCTGTGAAGAAAGCACGCATGCTTTGACACCCTGCACCTGTAGTGCATCACACATGGCGAGCGCGTTCATAACCGTCGCGAGCATACCTATGTCGTCCGCCACCTGTCGTGTCATATCACCGCTTGTGCGTCCGCGCCAAAAGTTACCGCCCCCGATGACAAGTCCTATCTGTACCCCTGTCGAGACGGCTTTAGCTATCATCTTTGCCGAAGTGGTAAGACACGTGGCATTTATGGAAAACCCATCACCTCCTGCAAGCGACTCACCGCTCAGTTTTAATAATACTCTTTTTGGATGTGTCATTTTTTCTCCTTTAGTTTCAAGCGGTTTCGTGAATAGCTTTGGATTGCTTCCCTTGTCTATGGCTTAAGAAGTAATCCAAAAAACATCAAATCTTTGTAATTAATATATTATAACAAACAGCTTGATATGTAAAGTATAAATTAAATATATGTAGAAAATGTATATTGATACCCAATGTAAACTATTTAAGTAAGCGAATATTTCTCGTTTTCTTCCCCCCTGTTGATGGAGGAAGAAAACAGGAATTGTTCATACAAATTGTATTGCTATCTCAACGCCCTTTGCACCGCAAGACACAGCGCAAACTCGGTGCGCATACGCATCAGTTCACAGTACATACTGTCCTGGCCTTTAATGTCCCCACTTGCTTTATAACTTGCCGCTGCACAGCCACCACTGCAAAAGTATTTTGCAAAGCAGTCGTCACACTCCGGTTTTGTCAAAAGTGTTGTGTCGAAAAAAGATTTGACGACATCTTTGCGCTCTATACCAACATCAAGATCACCGAGTCTGTAGCGTTCCTCGCCGACAAATTGATGGCATGGATATATGTCCCCTGTCGGTGTTATTGCGATATACTCACAGCCGGCACCGCAGCCTCTTATACGCTTTATTGCACAAGGACCACCGCCCAAATCCGCCTCAAAGTGAAAAAACGTAAAGTCGTCGGTTGCACAAAGATAGTCGTAAACCTTTTCATAGGAGCGCTCAATTTCCTCGAGATGCTCTCGTGTTAT
>CAYJFU010000093.1:4271-5115 GCA_964369445.1 uncultured Oscillospiraceae bacterium
ACCCCTGCTCCTTCATATAAAAGACGTCGTTATAAAAGTCAAGGTTTTGCGCGGTGTACGTCCCACGGATATAGTAACTTTTATCACCTCTGCCGGCTATAAGCGACTTGTACTTCGGCATAATGATGTCGTGACTTCCTTTGCCGTTTAAGGTTTTACGGTTTTCGTCGTTGACGTTCGGTCTGCCGTCCAGTGAAATCACCACGTTGAACATATGTTCGTTTACAAAGGATTCTATCTCCTCAGTTAACGCAACACCGTTGGTGGTAAGTGTAAAGCGAAAATACTTGCCACTTTGCTTTTCGATGCTTTTAGCGTACAAAACCGTCTGTTTTACGACTTCAAAGTTCATAAGGGGCTCGCCGCCAAAAAAGTCAATTTCGATGTTTTTTCGGTGTTTTGATACCTTGACTAAAAAGTCTATCGTCTTTTTTGCCACCTCAAAGCTCATTAAAACGCTCTCACCACCGAACTTACCGCCCTTAGCAAAACAATAGCGGCACTCGAGGTTGCAAGCGTGGGCTATGTGCAGACAGGCTGCCTTGATGACAGGTGTTGCAGCCACAGCCTTTTGACGTGCTGTGGTGTTTGCTGGAGTGAAAAGCTCCTTTTTTTGCTTTAACTCGTTAAGCTCAGCTGTTGCCTTTTGCACCTGCTCGTCGGTGTACTGTGACAGCTCACTGCGCGTAGTGCCTTTCAGCAACAAAAAAGCAAGCCGGTCAAGTAGATGCACGGCACCGCTCTCGGTGTCCAGTGCGAGCATAAGACCGCCCCGCTCAAATGTATGTACCATATTACTCCGCGTCTTTGTTATCTTTGCGCTCGCAAACCTGGTTTGCAACGG
>CAYJFU010000094.1:0-4984 GCA_964369445.1 uncultured Oscillospiraceae bacterium
ACTGTTTGAGTGGCTTGGGATAAAAGAAGGTAACCGCAAACCAAAACAGGTTGAAGTAGCGGATGGCGCTGACCAACCGTCTGATGAGGTTTCGTTTGGCAACGTTAAGGATAAGGCGGTAAAAAGAAAAATGCGCGCCGCCTATCGTGAGCGGTTGCGCGCAAATGAGGAAAATATTCATCGTTTGGAGCAGATAATAAAGGACGGTGAAGCGGCGCTGACCGACCCGGCAGTGTGCAGTGACCATGTCAAGCTAACGGAATTAACGGCGCTTATGGATGAGACGCATCAGCAACTTGATAAGGAATTTGCCCTGTGGGAAGAGCTGATGGCAGATGAGGAGCTATCGCAATAAAGGTGGCCTCGAAAATGTTGTGCACGCTTTACGGTTGTTGTCTTTATAAGTCAAATCGGCTCCAAACAATTGCGAACGCATAAAGCATCGCACTGTGTTTTAAATAGTCTGACAAAAACTGCGACCTTAAATAGCGCTCGTTTAGTTAAAATAATTTGTTTTGGCTTGCTTCTCCGCCATGTGCGGTAGAAGCAAGCCAAAACTGTATAAGCGCACAACTTGAAAAATGACACAAGATTGCCACGCATTAAATTTGTCTGTCAAAGGGAAAAATATATGTGCTTTACGCAGTTCCTTTAACAATGCGGCGGCTCGGTAACTTTGCCGATGGCAAAAGCGCGACATTCTTTGTGGGTTGCGAGGACAAAGGCGCAGTTAGGAGGCACTTTTGCCGCACGAGTTGCAGGTTTTTAAGCTGTATATTAAATTATATATCCGACAGCGGCGAAGAGGTTGCCGCCTTTTTTAGCTGTTCATCGGAGATATGTGTGTAAATTTCCGTTGTGGAGACGTGCGCATGCCCCAGTATTTCTTTTAATGCCAGCATATCAGCATCGCCGTAACGATACAAAAGCGTTGCGGCGGTATGGCGCAGTTTATGGGCGGAAAACCCCTTGCCGGAAAGACCCGCCTGTTGCAATGCCTGCTCGACAAGCTGTTGGACTCTGCGTGCGGTCAGACGCTTGCCTGTCCTCTCGCTGATGAAAAGTGCGTCCTCGTCGATGATTTTTTTTGTCTTGGCACGGTGTTCTATGTAATTGTCTATCGCCTGTTTGCAACTTTTGTTTAGGAAAACAAAGCGCTCTTTACGCCCTTTGCCAATAATGCGTATCTTTTCATCGCCTATAGCGGAGATGTTTATGCCGCACAGTTCTGATAGGCGCATACCGCAGTTTAAAAACAACACAAGTATACAAAAAAGGCGCGCGTCCTGCTTGTCCCCGACGGTCAACAGCTCGCGGCTTTCTTCAAGCGTTAGATATTTAGGTATGGTTTTTTTGCCGGCAGGGGTATCGATATCCTTTGCCGGATTTTGCGTTATCAGCGCCTTGCCGACAACAAGAAACTTGTAAAAACCCTTTATAGCAGACAGCTTGCGCGCTCTGGCACTGACGCTGTTTTGGTGGTTTTCCGCCATAAAATATAAAAACTCATATATATCGGACTTGGTTACCTGCTTAAAAAACTCCACATCAAGCCCCGAAATATCGCAGTCGTTATCCACTCTGCCCTGCAACGACTTTGCGCGGTACTGTACCACAAACCTAAAAAATAATTTTAGGTCAATATAGTAACCGTTCACCGTGCGTGATGAACGATCCTTTATGACCTTTAGATGCTTTAAATATTCTATTACAAGTTGCGGACAATCGTCAAATGTAGCGTTGTCGGTAAAAACGTAGCTGCTCATATAATCCTTGGGGGTGTCGCGTTTATGGGAATTATTGTCAGATTGCACAAGGGTTCAATATGATTCAGATTGTACAATTTGATTTTGGTGCGATAGCCCTATTTGTGCATTCATGAGTATTATTGCGCAATACTGCGGAAAAGGCAAAACAGGAAGGTGCAAACAAATTTTTAGAGGTCGTACAAAATAAAACATAAACCGCCATGTCGTCTATACCGACGTTACAACCCGCGTGCTGCAGGGTGGGTATGCCCAGCTTATCGCATCGCGCTCCCTTCTTCCGCAAAAGCGGGAGGTCTGCAAACCCGTGAAAAGACTAAAGCCCCCGTTTTAGTAACTTGTAGGATTATAATCGGTACATCCATTCGAACATGGCAGTTTACAACATTATTATTTGGAAAAGTTTTAAACTTATTCCTCTTCGGACTCTTCTATATCGTACATAGCAGAGAGTCGGTTGCCGAAAACCTCTGCAAGCTCCGCAAACTCGTTGTCGTCCTCTACGATATCCAAAAACTCCTCATCGTTGTCGACAGTGACGCGCATAATAAGTAGCTCTGCGCTATCCTCAGCGTCCTGGGCGTCCTCACCATCAAACGGTATGACAGCAAGGTAATTTATTCCAGAATGTTCCACGGCATCCACGACCTCAAACTCGTGTTCCACACCGTCTTCATCTTCAAGTGTCAGTATATCCGGTCCGTATTCTTCACTCATAATTGTATATTCCTCTTTATGTGTTAAATACATTGTACTATGATTTTCATTGGGTGTCAAGTGTAGTTGGTTAACCGATGTGAATTTGTTTTGCTCTGTTATGTTTTGGCTGACGCCCCCGCCATCGGTGGGGGCGTCAGCCAAAATTATGCCAACTGCTCAAGCTCCGATCGCAGTTGCTTTATTATGCGCTTTTCCAGCCTTGAAATGTAACTTTGCGATATGCCGAGCATTGCGGCTACATCCTTTTGTGTACGCTCCGGTTGCCCGAAAAGCCCAAAGCGCATCTCAATTATAATACGTTCCTTTTCCGGCAATTTTTTAACGGCTATGAGCAATGTGTTGCGCTCGTCAGATATTTCAAGCTGCTGACCTACCACGTCGTGCTCCGTCACAAGCACATCGGACAGAAGAAGTTCGTTGCCGTCGGCATCAATGTTGAGCGCTTCGTCGATTGAGGTCTCCAGACGGCGATTAGTGTTTTTTCGCAGGTACATAAGTATTTCATTTTCGATGCAACGTGTGGCGTAAGTAGCAAACTTTATGTTTTTTTCGGGGTCAAAACTGCCCACCGCCTTTATAAGTCCGATGGTGCCTATCGAGATTAGGTCTTCAAGATTAGAGCCGGTCTGGTCAAATTTTTTCGAAAGGTAGACAACAAGCCGAAGATTGTGCACAATGAGCAGCTCGCGACAGCCGGAGTCACCGCGCTTTAATCCTTCAAATATAGCCTTTTCTTCGGTTGGGGCAAGTGGTGGCAACAGTTTTTCCGGCCCATTAATATAATATATGCTTTTTTTGCCTGCTACACGATGCAGCAGACCGACGGTAAATGATCGGACACGGTTAACTATGTTGCTGAACATTGCTGTATACCTCCATAAATTCTTTTGACAAAAGACAGCCAGCCCCCTTGATGTTTATATCACGATTTGTAAAGCAAAGCTTAACTTTTTGCACTTCTTTGCCGTTTATCATAACGCTGACGGGATATAGTGCCGGTAGTAGCTCACTGCCGCCTATGCCATCTATCGGCAACAGTGTGAAACCCTCGCACAGCTCAAAGTTTGTGAAATATGCTTTCAGCGCACTACGATGCTCAGGCGCCAACATATTGGAAACCGCAGGGTAGGATAACAGTACAAGTGGCGCTTCTTGCAGTATGTCGGTGGCGACAAAAGCACTGTCATAAACTCCGGCAAGCGAGAAACGGTGGGTGTCGCCGATTATCGTGCACTGCAACACCGTTAAATCGGGTTTTATTAGAAAATAGCATAAGACCTTTACTATAATATAGAGCAAGACGGTGGTGCCGACAAGCAATAGGGGAGATATGTCTATGTATAATTGGAAATTTTTGGCATGCAAATCGGTATAACCAAAGTAATAGATAAGTAATAAAAGTCCCGACAGCAGGCAGTTAAAAAGTATGTACCAAAGTGTACACTTTACAAACGCTTTGTAATTCACTTTAAACGCGACCTTCAAAATTACGAGGGTGACAAGCGTTTTTACCGCAAAGTCTGCTATAAAGCCCCTTTCAGGCAAAAGAATCATGAGCGAGGCTACGCCACCCAGCAATGCAGCGGTAAACATTCGCGCACGGTTTTTAGGTGCCGCAGTGAATGTTGCGGTGCACAACAAGAGCAGATAGTTGATTATTACGCCCTCTATTATTAAAACGTCCAGATAAATAATTGTGTTCATATTTTGAATTATAACAGCCACAAGCCAAAAAAAATGTCGTACCGAGAGAGGGGTACTATTTTGTCAGTGCTTTTAAATTGGTAGCACAATTTGTTCACAATTTATGCTAATATACGATATTTTTCTCTATAGCCGGTTGACAATAAAATGTTGTTGTGATATTATAATTATAAGTTACGTATAAATTTAAAAATAAACATTGCATTAATGGAGGTGCACACAAATGAACAGTCCAAAATCTAAAATGGTCGCAGGCCTGCTTGCTATTTTCCTCGGTGGCTTCGGCGTACACAACTTCTACTTAGGTGATACCAAAATGGGTATATTCCACATACTCGCCACACTGTGCTTCGGCCTTGGTGCTATCTGGGGTATCATCGACGGTATCATGATCCTTACAGGCAAAACAACAACAGATGCAAACGGCAATCCGCTTGTTGACTAATTAATTAAATATTTAAAAACTAATCCCCTCGCTTTGGCGAGGGGATTAGTTTTTATTTGATTAGATGATAAAAGGTTCAGGCGCTGACAAAAAAGTAATAAAACCGCTAAAACACCTGCTATAATAATATCTATAGCAAATTGATTTATAATATGACACAGAATTGTCAAAGCTAATTCTGTGTTGGCAAGACGTATTGGTTTATAAACTGACTAACGGTCAAAGAGCACTTCTTTGCGTGTGCACCCCCTCGGTTTGATACACCATAGCAGTTTCCGTGCGAAGTTTAAGTTTGCCTACTCAAAAGGGCAATGTGTTCTTTATTAGATACAGCCACTTTTACCGACAA
>CAYJFU010000095.1:0-4888 GCA_964369445.1 uncultured Oscillospiraceae bacterium
TGTATGTAGCCCTTACACTACAACACTGTTTGCGGTTTATCACACCGCAATCAAATTGCCTTTTAACATTTTATCACAAAATTATTTCTTTGGCAAGCCTTTTCTTATTTTTCTGTTTGTGGTATAATAAATTGTTAAAGGGGCCCAAAAAGTCGGCCCTGCAAAAAGCGGGGTCAAATCCTTTGTTTTCGGGTATGCCCTATTGATTTCATAGCGAGGAAAAATGAACAACCGTAAAAACATACGAAATTTTAGCATCATTGCCCACATCGACCACGGCAAGTCAACGCTCGCCGACAGGATACTAGAACAGACTGAGGCGGTTGAAAAACGTCTTATGGAAAATCAGCTGCTCGATAATATGGACATTGAGCGTGAGCGCGGCATCACTATAAAAGCGCGCGCGGTCACCATCGACTATGTCGCAAACGACGGCGAAACATACGAGCTTAACCTTATCGACACCCCCGGGCATGTTGATTTCAACTATGAAGTCAGCCGTTCACTTGCCGCGTGCGAAGGCGCCATACTCGTCGTTGATGCCTCGCAGGGCGTCGAGGCGCAGACGCTTGCCAACACCTACCTTGCTGTTGAGGGTGGTCTTGAAATTGTGCCCATCATCAACAAAATCGACCTGCCGAGCGCCGACCCCGACCGCGTCGCACAGGAGGTGGAGGACATCATCGGCATCCCTTGTGTCGACGCACCGCGTGTATCCGCAAAGCAGGGTATCGGCATCGCCGAGGTGCTTGAGCGCGTCGTGCACGACGTACCGCCCCCAAGCGGCGACCCCGAAGCACCGCTGCGTGCACTGATTTTTGACAGCTTTTACGACAGTTACAAAGGAGTTATCGTCTTTGTCCGTGTAGTCGACGGTGAAGTTAAAGTTGGTGATGATATAAAAATGTTCCGGGCGGGTGCGGTTTATAATGTCACCGAAGTCGGCCACACAGGCGCTATCGCCATGACACCGAGCGGTGCGTTAAAAGCCGGTCAGGTCGGCTATATCTGCGCCTCCATTAAAAATGTGCGCGATACCAAAGTCGGCGACACCATTACGCTGGCGGAAAATTCTGCCACCGAGCCGCTTGAGGGTTACCGCCCCGTTGTGCCGATGGTTTACTGTGGTATCTACCCTGCCGACGGCAGCCGTTACAACGACCTGCGCGACGCACTGGAAAAGCTTATTCTGAACGATGCCTCACTGTCCTACGTGGCGGAGACCTCCGTTGCACTCGGCTTTGGCTTTCGTTGCGGCTTTTTGGGGCTGTTGCACCTAGAAGTTGTCATTGAGCGTCTTGAACGTGAGTTTGATATGGATCTTGTCACTACAGCACCGTCTGTTGAGTACAAACTGACACTGACCGACGATACCGTCATGCTTATCGACAACCCGACCAACTATCCCGAAGTCACGAAAATTGCAAAAAGTGAAGAGCCGTTTGTCAATGCACATATCTACACGCCATCGGAGTATGTCGGTGCGCTTATGGACTTGTGTCAGGACAGGCGCGGCGTGTTTAAAGATATGAAGTATCTCGATGCCGACAGGGTGGATCTGCACTACCTCCTCCCACTGGGCGAGATTGTATATGACTTTTTTGATGCCATCAAAAGCCGCTCACGCGGATATGCAAGCTACGAGTACGAATTGCACGGCTACGAAAATTCAAAACTTTGCCGTCTTGACATACTGCTCAACGGCGACATTGTCGATGCATTTTCCTTGATAGTGCACGCCGACAAAGCCTATGAACGCGGTCGCAAGATAGCGGAAAAACTGAAAGGTTCTATACCGCGACAGATGTTTGAAGTGCCTATTCAAGCGGCTATCGGCGGCAAGATTATCGCACGTGAAACGGTCAGTGCCATGCGTAAAGACGTGCTTGCCAAGTGCTACGGCGGCGACATAACACGTAAGAAGAAACTGCTTGAAAAGCAAAAAGAGGGTAAAAAGAAGATGCGCCAACTCGGCAGTGTGGAAGTGCCGAGCGAAGCGTTTACTGCCGTACTCAAATTGGATTGAGGATAAAGCGGTTAACCCAAAAACCGGCACGTTTTGTCGGTGTGAATTTTATTGTACTAATCTTTCACCGGCTATAAGGCAAATTGCTGTATGGTATTGTCACTTTAAGTTTTTTGTTGTAAACTTGCAAAATAATATGACCCTTGGAATGCCTCCCTCGCCACCGGCCGGGGAGGCATTCCAATAGGAGCCAACATTGCATAAATTTACTTTGGTATGACAACTACATAATGGATAATTTGTCCATCCGAAAAGCCTTAACTCATGTACCATAATGTTACAAATTTATACAATACGCTGAATATATTTCATAATTCTTACGAAATGATTAATACTGTTGACAAACAAACAATTAGACTATATCATATTAGTTGTGTTATGACAGCAAAACCCTGTTTGTTTTGTGCATAATAATATTAGTCGGTCAACTTAAAATTCAACGAGTCTTGATAGGCAAATTTCCATGTTATCGTTCTGTGTAGCTTTTTAACTTTATTGACTAAAGGTGTATAAACCGATTTTATCCGGGAGATGTAAATGGAGCTTTTAAAAATTGAAGGTCTAAGCAAAAAAATCAAGAAAAAGACCATTGTCGACAACATAAACTTGACCGTTAACAGCGGTGAGATTGTTGGTTTTTTGGGACCAAACGGTGCCGGCAAGACGACAACCATCAAGATGATAATGGGATTATTTTCTATTACAAGCGGCAATATCAGTGTGTGTGGACACAATGTTGTCAACGACTTCGAGAGTGCTATGCAAAACGTCGGTGGTATTGTAGAAAACCCTGACCTGTACAAGCACATGACAGGCCGACAGAACTTAAAATACTTTGCTCAGTTTTACGGACAAGAGGCGGTGGCAAATATCGACTCCTGCATCGAGCTTGTCAAGATGAAAGACAGGATAGACAGTAAGATAAAAACCTACTCGCTCGGTATGCGACAGAGGGTTGGACTTGCACAGGCACTGCTTCACATGCCGCCGCTACTGATACTTGACGAGCCGACAAACGGCCTTGACCCCATCGGTATTAAAGAACTGCGCGAACTGCTCAAACACCTCGCGAAAAATGCCGGCACAGGCGTTTTCATCTCCTCGCATCTGCTGTCAGAGATGGAGCTGATGTGTGACAGGATATACGTCATCGACAACGGTGTTATCATCGGCGAAAAGTCCATGACGCAGGAGGACGACAGCGACATTTACCAGTACACATTTATCACCGACAACAACGACGCTGTACATGCGCGCTTTAAAGAGCTGGGCGCCAACTGCGACATGTTGCCGGAGGGTGTAAACATCGTCATGAAAAACAGCGAGATACCGGGCATTATTTCCGGCCTTGTCAACGCAGGCATTGGCATATACGCTGTCAACCGAGAGCAACGTTCGCTGGAGCACGACTTCATCACCATGACGACCGGCTCTAAAACACAGATATCGTAAGGGGGTAGCATGAATTTTCCAAAACAGATTATGGCGGAAATGGCAAAAATGCTCCGCTCTAAATTTATTTTAATAACCGGCATACTTATCTTCGCTTTTGTTGCCATAGGTATACCTGTCATCTCCTATATTTCCGAGCAACAGGAGGACAACTATTACTACTACGGCTACCAAGATACCGTTGTTGTCGGCGGTGTCGAGATGGAAAACAACAACCAGCTTACGTGGGAGCTGTCCCACTTGATGGACATGCAAGGCTATATAACCGACATGGGGTTTACTTCAACGGAGCTTCGTTATGCGCAGGAACTGATTGATCGGCTTATCGACATGTACTCGGAATATGCGCTTATTGTCGAGGACGATAACGACTATCGAATGAGCCTTGTCTATGAGATGAGTGGCTATGTCACCACGCTGTACGTGCTGGAGCAGGAGGAGCTTGACGAGACGGCAATGATCAATGCCACAAACTTCATCGGATACTTGCTCGATAGCGTTGAGGTGCTGGCTGACCTGTCGGAGGAGGAAAAGGCAGAGCGTGTCGAAAACTACACCACACTGCTTGCAGACTTTGACGACCTTATGCAGAACAACGACTTTTCCAAATATGTTGACATAATGGAAAGAAGCTACGAACAGCAGATAGAGCAAAACCTCGAGCGTATTGAGACGCTGGAACAACAGCTTATCGACGAGCCGTCGCAGGAGCAGTTTATTTCCAACGAGATAGAATCCATAGAGGCGGATATCGTCAATATTGAGCAGTCATATATCCCCGAACTGCATTACCGTGAGCAGCACAGCATCGTGCCGAACGATGGCAGTTGGCAGGACGAAGCGCTGAGCGAGCGCACCAGTGCACAGCGTCGTATACAAAACTCCGAGCTTTACAAGCTCACAGAGGAAGAATTTTACGAAGATCAGTGGCAGGTTGAGCAGTATGTCACCTATGCCGCCTACGAAAACTCGCTTGTTGAGGAGCGCCAAAAGGCGGAGCGCGAGGTGTTTGTGGCGCAAAGCTCCCTCGATTCCGGCGAGCCGGACATGCGCTATGTCCGTGACGGCGCGCGCACAGGACTTTACGGCACCCTTAACACCATGATGCTTATCGCCATCTTTGCGGTGCTTGTCGGCGGTTGGGTCATGGCGACGGAGTTTCAAAGCGGCACCGTGCGTCTGCTGATGATACGTCCGCGCACAAGGCTGAAAGTGTTGTTTACAAGGTATCTTGCCGGCTTAAAACTCGTCTATGTACTTTATATTGCGATATTCATCGTCGACTTTTTCACACAGGGCTTTATCAGCGGCTTTGGCGACTATTTCTACCCCAACTACACCGCCAGCGGTGAGGTAAAGATGTTCCGTCAATGCCGTACGCTCCAGCATTACCAACATTACCGTCAGAAC
>CAYJFU010000096.1:0-4585 GCA_964369445.1 uncultured Oscillospiraceae bacterium
ACTATCATCTTTTCGTCGGTGCCCTTGGTGACCGCCATCTTGTTAAGCTCTGTCAGCTTAAACGCAAACCATCTTATCCTTATGCTGATAAGTCCCGTTGCCTTGCCCGGTCTTACCGCTAAGACGAATGTTCCGCGCTCGGGCAGTACCTTTACCGCCTTTTCTATGTCATAAAGTCTCTCCTCGCCGGAGATATCGCCCTCAAACAGGTAGGTGTCGCCGACGACTATCTCACTGGAGTTGCCGGACTTGCTGTCGAGTGTGACAAACTCCACGCCGAAGTCGATGTAGACGGAGCCTTTGCCCAGACCGTGCATAATCTCGTCCGAGAACAGCACCTCTTTAGTGTCGTAGTTAAGTCCGAGCGGAAAATCGTACACGCCGCAGGAGCTTTGTCGCATCGCCTCTCCCTGATCCGTCATAAGTGAGGCGGCGCGTATGTCGGCGCCTGTCGACACGACGGAGGTTTGCACGCTTTGATCGGGGTAGTACATCGACAACTTTTCAAGCATCATAAGTTGCTGTGAGTTGTAGCTGTACTGGTCAAACGGTGCAGGTGATATGCTGTCGATGATGACGGAGGACTTTTGACGGATAAGGCTTATCTTTGCTATCCACAGGCGCTCGTCAAAACTTTCCGCAAGCACCTTGTCCATCGCCTTTTCGTAGTATGTCTGTAGATAGTGTTCGCGCAGACCTTTGCTGACCGGCTTTAGTTGCACCACTATCTCTTTTTTGAGGTTAAACACTTCGTCGTTTTTTTGCACCGTGAAGTTTTCTATTTTAAACGCCACCGTGCCGCCTATAGCACTCAGGTGACTTTCCGGTATCAGCTGTGTCTCGATGACACTCTGCTCGCCGTATGCCAACCTTTTGTTGTTGAGCGATATTTCCGTCATACCCTCGTTTGCGCCGTTTACAAAGCTCGGTGTCGACAGTGCGTAGCTGTAGCTGTACTCCCCTGTGCCCGGCTCGTTGCGCTTGAGTACCGTTTTAACGCAGATGTTACAGCCTGCCGGTACAAACTTGGGGGTGTACTGTGCCACCTCCACCTCGTTGTCGGAGTAGATGATGGATTTTGTTACAAACTCGTCCATCGGGGAGGTCACGCCGGCGACGAGATTCTCGTCGGTCAGTGTCAGCGTGTAGTGCTCTTTAATCTTGTTGTGTTTAAGTGTGTCGTCCTCGCCGCTCATTACGGAGTAAACCTCGTCCGCCGGTTTTTCGCTGTAAGCGATACCGAGGTACGCGACGTTGGAGCTTAAATTGCTGTAACCATCAATTGTCGGCAGTTTAACCACCGTCGTCTCCGGCACGACTATCTCACGGCCGGAAGCATCCGTAGCACAGCCGGCTTGCAGTATGATAGACGTGTCGTCCGCCATGATAACTCCAAGACCCGAAACGATGCCGTTGGCACCGCAAAGGCGGTTCATAAAACGTCTTTTGTCGTTAAAATAGCTCTGCTCCGCTTCAAAGTCCTTTGCCGTTAAAAGTTTGCCGAAATAATAGTTGTTTCGCTCATAGGGGAAGTACTTTCTGTTTAGCATTGTCACAACCTACTTTCTTTTTGCTTGCTTATATTCTGTTGGGGAGAGCGCCGCGCGGTGCGGCGCTTCAGAGTGTCAAAAAAACCGTGCAAACCCCTTAAAATGCAAAATTCGGCGACATGTGCGGCAAATTTTGCCTTCGACAAATGGCTTCGCAAGACCATTTGTGTGGGTGGGTGAGACCGAGAGGGGGCAAGTGCCCCCTCTCGGAGGCTGTCGACTTTTTCGACAGTCTAGAGTGCCGCGCGGTGCGGCGCCTATTAATTAATGTTTACAGCAACAGTTCCAGCCACTCAATGATACCTCTTATCCATGCGATAAAGCCGTTGTCGCTTGTCTGTGACGGAACGCCCACCGCGTAGGTGCCCATACCGTCCACTATGGCGTAAGCTATGCCGCCGGAGCGCCTTACCGGTATCTGTTCAACGGTGCCGTCGTCCGCGTAGCGCAATATGACAACCTCGCTGTTTTGGTAGGCAGAATCAATAGGCAACCCTATCTCAAACCTGCCGTCGGGGAGTATGTTGACAGTGTCCTTTTCAAGCGCCAACTCATAGAGTGTGTCGACATCGTAACCCTGCGCCTTTGCCAGATCCTTTTGCGCCTGTGAGGGTTGCAGTGACGTGACCTTTAGCTGTGCCTCTTGATCGATAACGCCGTCCTCGGAGGATATCACAACGTTGTTTGCCACATCGGAAAGGACGTTGTCAAACTGTGGGCCGCCGTCCTCGTTTGTAAAGGTTCTGCGGCTTTCCAGCATACCCGAGCCTGTGGTGCGCGGCACATCGTCGTCGCCGTTATCCGTTACCGGTGCGGGCGGTTCTACGACGGTGTACGTAGCTGAGGCTATGCCGCTTGCGTGCACCCTGTCGCCGACCGCTATCGCCTTGATGGTGACGGCGCGTCCGATGACTATCGGTGTCGAGTAGAGTGTTAGATTGTCAAGGTTATCACTCGACGGGTCGGTGCCATCGGTGGAGTAGTAGATTGTTGTGCCCTCGGTCGATACGCTCAGCGTGATACTGCTGTTTTGCTCTACCGTGCCGGAGGGTTTGCTAAACCTCGGAACATCCGCGAAACCTGCCATGCTGTAGTTGTAGGAAACTATTTCACTGGGTTCTTTTCCCTCTGCAAGCGCCATTGCCTTGAGCTGTATGGAGCTTGTCACCGCTATCGGGCCGCTGTAAACAGCACTGGAGGTGGTGGGGTCGGAGCCGTCGGTTGTGTAGAAAATGTCGCCCTCTATGGCGGTCAGTTCCACTGCGGCACCCAGCAACAGCGTTGCGTTGTTCGGTATCTGTGCTGTCGGGGCAGGCGTTTTTTCCGCCATTGTGTAGGTCACAACCTGCACGTTGCCCGGCGTTGCGCCGTCGGTGGCAACCAGTGCTTTGATGGTGTATACATCGCCGGGGTCACCGTTTGCGGTGATGTTTGCCGTTGCGCTACCGCCTGCACTGCTCGTCGTGGGGTTAGAGCCGTCGGTGGTGTAGTAGATCCGTGCGTTTGTCACCGACGATGAGAGTGTAACCGTCTCGCCGCTTGTCAGCACCTCGTCGGTGCTCGGTATCGACATGATGTACTCTTCCTGTTCGCAGACGGTGTAGCTGTAAAGTGCCGTCGCGCTCGGTGTGTAGCCATCTCCTGAGGAGTAAACCTTTATCGAAACCGTCTCGCCGTACTCCGCTGTCACGGTGTAGGTGTTGCCGTACAGTAGATTTGCGGGATCAGCGGTTTTGGGGTCGTCCCCGTTGACGGTGTAGCTGATATCGCCGTTTGCATCGCCGTTGATGTTGATGACCGCGCCGGGGTAGACTATACTGCTTGTTGCAAGAGACAGTTGCGGCATCGCCAGTTGTGGTGCAACGGTGTAGCTGTAAAATGCCTCTGCACTTTGTACGTTGCTCTTTTCCGCGACTGCTCTTATGACGGTGTTTTCGCTGATGACAATCGGTGCGGACTCGTTATACAATGTACCGTTGGTGTCGCTGAGCTGTGCTGTGTCCGCCTGTGCCGCTTCAAGTGTGTCGTACAGTTTAAATATAATGCGCGCATCGGGTGTTGCCGTCGTAAGCGATACCGCCGTATTTTGTGCTATCGGTTGCAGGTGGCTTACGTTGGGTGAAACGGGGTAAACCTCTGCCGGTGGTTGGAACATGAGCAGTGCCTCAGCACTCTCGACATAGTCCTCGGCGACCGCTATGGCGCGTACCGTGTAAAAGGACTGTGTACCGCTTGGCATAACCGGGAAATCGTCCGCCGTGTAACGTCGTGTTGTCGTGCCGGCTGTCGGTGAGTATGTGACGCTGACGTTGCCGGTGGCAGGGTCGGTGGTGGTGGTTGCTGTTATGCTCGGCTCGGTGCTGTCGGTGGTAAAGAATATCTGTGCATTGGGTGTACTGCTCAAAAGACGTATCGTCGTGCCCGGTTCCACAACAGGAATGTTGTCCACCGCGCTTTCGGGGATACTTGTCGGGGTCTGTGCCGCTTGGATGATGTAGTCAACCCTTACCGGCGGACTTGTGGAGTATTCCTTTGGTGTGCCGGTGTCCTCAGCGACTGCGATGATGGTAAACACCGATTCGCCGTCCTGGAACTCGGCTGTGATACCCAGGCTGGAGCTATATTTATAGGTACCGTTGACGTTGTTGTTTGGCGCGACATTCTGCGTCGGGTTGTCGATAAACCACTGTTTATATGCAGCAATATCGGGGGTGCCGCCGTCGATTGTGTAGTAGATATCACCGCTGACGAGCGTTGTCGTAAAGCGCAGTTGCTGTCCGCTGACGACCGTTGCACCCGAGGCAAGCACCGGTGTCGGTGATTCCGCCTGCGGAAGTGGTGTGACGTTCAACTGGAACTGATTGCTAATCGCCTGTTTTGAGTTGTTGGTGCTGACCGCGTAGGTGTACAGTGTCGTAACAGGGTCGGTGGAGTTAAGCAGGAACGGTGCACCGTAGCGGAATGTTGTCTGCTCCTGACCTGCGGGCGGGTCTTGAATCTCCCACGTGCCGGAAAGCGATGAGTCGGTCGGGTGC
>CAYJFU010000097.1:0-4518 GCA_964369445.1 uncultured Oscillospiraceae bacterium
GATTCCTACTGCGAGCAGATAGGCGCAGACAAGTACACCCCGGATGCCGCCACAGCCGCCGATGCCGCAGTGGAAATTTGCAAAAGCAAGTAAGTAGTGTAGACACATGTGTTACTATGGCAGATTTTGGCGCTTTTTCCGCACCTATCTGCTCCTTTCAACTCGTGCACACTCTATCTAAATAGTTAATATATAAGTAAATATTTTATATAGGAAAAACTAAAAATGAATAGAAAACAATTAATGTTGGCGGCGCTACGTCACGAAGTAACCGAGCGCGCGCCCTGGATTCCCTTTGCCGGAGTGCACGCAGGAGTGCTGACCGGTGTCAACGCAAGAACGTTTTTAACGGACGAAAAAGCGCTTGTCGACTCACTGCTTGAGGTTAACAAACTGTACAAGCCGGACGGTATGCCCGTAATGTTTGACCTGCAAATTGAGGCGGAGATACTCGGCTGCGAACTGCGCTGGGCGGACGACGGTCCCCCAAGTGTCGCCTCGCATCCGCTTGCCGATACCATGACCGTTCCGTGTGAGTGCACCCTGCCCACAAAGGACAGCGCGCGCCTGCCGATGATACTTTCCGCCATGCGCCAGATAAGCGCACAAATCGGCGACGAGACAGCACTTTACGGCATCATCTGCGGCCCGTTCACCCTTGCAAGCCATCTGCGCGGCAACGATATCTTTATGGATATGTTCGACGACGAAGATTATGTTAAGGACCTGCTTGCGTTCTGCACCAAATGCGCAAAGGTCATGTCCGACCTCTACATTGATGCCGGTATGGAGGTCATCGCCGTTGTCGATCCGCTCGTGTCGCAGATATCCTCCGACCACTTTGAAGAGTTTTTGAGCGAGCCTTACACCGAGATTTTCCGCTATCTACGTGAAGATAAAAAGAAATTTTCCTCCTTCTTTGTCTGCGGCAACGCCACAAGAAACATCGAGGTAATGTGCCAAACCAACCCCGACTCCATCAGCGTTGACGAAAACGTCGACATCATGGCGGCAAAACAGATTACCGACAAATACAACGTTGCCATCGGCGGCAATATACCGCTCACCTCCATCATGCTCCACGGCACACAGCAGGACAATATGAAGTATGTCATCGACATGCTTGCCCAGCTTGATGAGTACCGCAACTTCATCGTTGCGCCCGGTTGTGACATGCCTTACGATGTTCCGGTGGACAACACCATCGGCGCGGCGCAAGCTGTTTTGGAGACAGAGGCAACCGCACGTATGGTGGAAAACTATGTCGCGGCGGACGACGACATCGACGTAGAGCTTCCCGACTACACAAACCTGTCAAAACCGCTTGTTGAAGTATTCACACTGGACAGCCTGACCTGCGCCGCCTGCACATATATGATGGGTGCGGCGGATACAGCAAAGGCTCAATACGGTGACAGCATCGATGTTGTCGAGTACAAGTTTACTATAAAGGAAAATATCGCGCGTTGTAAAAAGGTAGGTGTTAAAAACCTGCCGAGTATCTATATCAACGGCGAGCTGAAATTCTCCTCCATAATCCCCTCCAAAGAGGAGCTGAACGCGGCAATAGACGCGGTGCTGTAGAACTACAGCCAAATTGTACAAATCTTGTTTTATTTTGAGTATTTCCCCCGCCACAGGCGGGGGAAATACTCAAAATAGTGTTAAACTCAACAGACCCTTTGTGATCTGAAAATATTTACCACAAATGCGACAGTTCAAATCCAAATTAAACTATAAGGTACAACATTATGGATTTTTATCTTATCACCGGCTTTTTGGGTGCCGGCAAAACGACCTTTTTGAAAAAATTTGTAAAGCTTATAGCACCGGCGCGTATGCATGTCATCATCAACGAGTTTGGCAGTGAGGGTGTCGACGGCGAGCTTGTACGACAACTCGGCATTGCAATGGCGGAAATAAATAACGGCTCTATCTTCTGCGCCTGTCGCCTTGACAAGTTTGAAGAGGAACTGAAAAAGGCGGTGGCGCAGTCTCCCGACGTCATCATCGCGGAGGCGAGCGGCCTTGCCGACCCGACAAATGTGCAAAAAGTTCTCAGTGACTTTGCCGACATAAACTATCGCGGCAGTATCTGCCTTGCCGATGCTGTTCGCCTGCAAAAGGTGTTCCACACGGCGCAGGTCAGCCGCCGACAGTTAAACGTCGCTTCACTGGTGCTGCTCAACAAAACCGACAGCGCAACACCTGAGCAACTGCAAACGTCACAGCAGCTCATAGCCGAGGCAAACCCCGGTGCGGTTGTCAAGCAGACCACCTACGGCGACATGCCGTCCGAGTGGCTACAGTACGTGAGGCCGGTTACCGATATCGACGAGGTGCTCGCCGCAAAGGACATCACACTGCAAAAGCAGACGCTGTGCATAAGTGCCGATATGACACTGCAACAGCTGACGCACTGTGTCAACATGCTGAGCGACAGCTGTTACCGAATTAAGGGGTTCGTGACGACAGCGCAGGGGGATAAATTTGTCGATTGCACCGGCTCAGCGGTGGAGATTAGCGACTGGAACGGCAACGTCACCGGGCGACTTGTTCTGCTTGCCGGCAAGGGTATGCCACTTCGTAAAGCGGTCAAAGAAGCACTGTCATGGTATCCAACACTTTTGTCGGTTGAAACGGCGGCTTCGTCAAATTAATATTTAAAAATATTGTCACCCATTCAATCCTCTCCGCCAACGGAGGGAGGAGTAAATAGAAAGAAAAACAGTTGTGTTTTAGACTATAACAGAGCCGAAACGGATTAGATAGTGTTGACACAAATGTTCAGCCGGCAGATTTTGGCGCGTTTCCGCACAACTGCGTCAGAAAAGCACTCAAAATCTGCTCATTTCAACTCGTTCAAAGGGAGCAATAAATGCCCAATATTACACTTTCAAATAGCAGCATCATAAGTTGCGAGCAGGGCGCACTGCTCAGTGACGTTATAAAACTGCACGAACAACTGCATCTGCCATGCGGTGGTCACAGGCGGTGCGGGAAATGCGTTGTACATGTGCGTGGTGACATATCGGCGTACAGCGAAGAGGAGCTGTTGTATCTCACCAAAAAGGAACGTGACAGCGGTCTGCGACTAGCCTGTTGTGCTACGGTGGAAAGAGACGCCGAGATACTCACTGCCGACAGCACCGAGCTTGTCATCAGCTCCGGTGGTTACATGCCGCACTTTAAAAACGCACCTACCTTTAAAAAGTACGGCTTTGCGGTGGACATCGGTACGACAACAGTGGCGGCACACCTGTACGGTCACGACGGTCTGCTGGCACACAGCGGCATGGCAAATCCGCAGGCATCATTCGGCGCCGATGTGATAAGCCGCATCGGATCTTCGATGGGGGGTAATGCGGTGGCGCTTGCCACAACGATACGCAACGGCATAAACGAGCTGATCACGGACATGTGTGCCGCGGCTGACATTCTACCTACCGACATAGACAGCGGCGTTATAACCGGCAATACCGCTATGCTTTATCTGCTGACGGCCGCTGACCCGAGTGCGCTTTCCGCCGCACCTTTTGAAGCGGACAGGCTGTTTGACGAACAGCAAAGCGGCGCAGGCCTCAACCTTATCTGCCCTGACGCGTCAGTTTATCTGCCCCGATGTTTTTCGGCGTTTGTCGGCGCGGACATAACAACGGCGGCGGTGGCGGCAGGGATTGACAAACACGGCACAGCACTGCTTGTTGACATAGGCACCAATGGCGAACTATTGCTCAAAAATGGCGAGCAGTACACCTGCTGTTCCACAGCGGCAGGGCCTGCATTTGAGGGCGCTCATCTGTCATCGGGCATGGCCGGCAAACCCGGTGCTATCGACAGTGTGTATGTGCAAGACGGCAAACTTAAATACAGCGTTATAGGCGGCGGTAAGCCACTTGGCATATGCGGAAGCGGCGTTATCGACCTAGTGGCGGCGCTTGTAAAAACGGAAATCATAGACGAAACCGGATATTTAGAGGAAACCTACACGCTTGACGAGGTGACATTCACACAAAAGGACGTACGTCAGATACAGCTTGCAAAAAGTGCCATAAGTGCCGGCATAACAACGCTGTTGCAGGTAGCTGGACTGTCTTTTGAAGACATAGAAACGCTGTACATATGCGGCGGTTTTGGCAGTTACGTCGATATGCAAAACGCGGCGGCAATAGGACTTATACCGCCACAGCTTGTCGGCAGGGCAAATGTGCTCGGTAACTCGGCACTATGCGGCAGTGCAATGATGCTGTTGAATCCGCAGTTTCGGCAAATGGGGCGCGACATCACCGCCGCGGCAAAGACGGTCGACCTCGCCGCCAATCCTGTTTTTGTCGATGCATATTCTGAAGGTATGTTTTTTTAAAAATTTGTTGCCCACTTTAAGAATGCCATTCCGTATCGTTTGAATTGGCGAGGCTTTTATACTTTTTTATACCCTGTGCGAGCAGGGTTTCTAATGTTTTAATCAATGGCTCCCCGACTTTATGTTTTGTTGTTTTAGCTTTATTTGTATGGGCA
>CAYJFU010000098.1:0-4516 GCA_964369445.1 uncultured Oscillospiraceae bacterium
CCAAAACAAGGGCAGAGGTTGCCGGCGGCGGCAGAAAGCCTTGGAGACAAAAGGGCACAGGTCGTGCACGTCAGGGTAGTATACGTAGCCCGCAGTGGACACACGGTGGTGTGGCGCTCGGACCCAAGCCGCGCGACTACAGCTACTCGCTTAACAAAAAGCTCAAAAGGCTTGCACTGTGCTCAGCACTGTCACAAAAGGCACAAAACGGCGGCATCATAGTTGTGGACGGTTACAATCTGCCGGACTACAAGACAAAGGCTGTTGTAGAACTTTTAAGCGGTATCGGCGCAAAGAAAAAAAGCCTTATCGTTACACCGGAACTTGAAAAAACCGTTGTAAAGAGTGCTGCAAACATACCGACAGTCAAAACCACAATGGCATCGACACTCAACGTCTACGATATCGTAAACGCGAACACACTGGTGCTCAGCGTCGACGCCGCAAAGAAGATAGAGGAGGTATTTGCCTCATGCTAAACAACGATATCATAATAAAGCCGGTTATCACCGAGCGCTCTATGGCAGGTATCGCCGACAAGAAGTACACCTTTAAGGTACACACCTCTGCCGGTAAAATCCAGATAGCACAGGCTGTTGAAGAGATATTCGGCGTCAAGGTCGAAAAGGTCAACACCATCAACGTGCGCGGACGTTTTCGTCGTCAGGGTCGCTTTGGCGGTTACACAGCCAAGAGCAAAAAGGCTATCGTAACTCTTAAAAAGGATAGCAAGGGCATCGAGTTCTTTGAGTCGATGAACTAACGACACTAGTTTAAAGCATTTAGTTTAATGGTGGGCAAAACGTCCACTCACAACAAATGAGGAGTAGGAAAGCATTATGGCAATAAAAAAATACAAACCGACTACCCCGGGCAGACGCGGCATGACCGTCACGGACTACAGCGTTCTGTCAAAGGTAAAGCCGGAGCGTAGCCTGCTTGTGCCTCTTAAAAAGCACAGCGGCCGCAACAACACCGGCAAGATAATGGTTCGTCACCACGGCGGTGGCAACAGGGTTAAATATCGTATCATCGACTTCAAGCGCAACAAGCTTGACATGCCGGCAACGGTCATGACCCTTGAGTACGATCCCAACCGCAGCGCTCACATTGCACTTGTGCAGTATGAGGACGGCGAAAAGCGCTACATCATCGCACCTAACGGCCTTAAAGTCGGCGATGTAATCTCTTCCGGCGCCGGCTCGGACATCAAGCCCGGCAACGCACTGATGTTTACAAACATACCGGTTGGTACATTTGTTCACAACATCGAGCTCTACCCCGGCAAGGGCGCACAGCTTGTACGTGGTGCAGGCGTCGGCGCACAGCTGATGGCAAAAGAGGGCAAATATGCACTGCTTCGTCTGCCGTCCGGTGAGCTTCGCAAGGTTCCGCAAAACTGTATGGCAACCATCGGCCAGGTCGGCAACATCGACCACGAGAACGTAAACCTCGGTAAAGCCGGTAGAGTTCGCCACATGGGTTGGAGACCGACAGTCCGCGGTAGCGTCATGAACCCGTGTGATCATCCCCACGGTGGTGGTGAGGGCAAAAGCCCCATCGGCCGTCCGGGTCCCGTTACCCCTTGGGGTAAGCCGACACTCGGTTACAAGACCCGCAACAAGAAGCATCGCAGCGACAGCTTAATTGTTAAGCGTCGCAACGGTTAAGGGGGTAGCATAGATGGGAAGAAGTGTTAAAAAAGGACCTTTCGTTCAGCCCGTTTTACTAAAACGAGTTGTCGAGATGAACAAAGCCGGAGAAAAGCGCGTTTTGAAAACTTGGAGTCGCGCCTCTACAATTTTCCCGGACTTTGTCGGACATACATTTGCAGTACACGACGGCAAAAAGCATGTCCCGGTTTATGTGACGGAGGATATGGTCGGACACAAACTCGGTGAGTTTGCCCCGACACGCACATATCGCGGTCACGCCGGCGGCAAAACCGGAAGATAAGGGGGGAAGTACGAATGGTAGCAAAAGCGCATTTAAAATATGCACGCATATCTCCGCGCAAGGTAAAAATCGTGCTTGACCTTATCAGAGGTAAAAGCGTCGAGGATGCACAGGCGATATTGAAATTTACAAACAAGGCGGCGGCCGAGCTCATACTGGGTGTACTCAACAGCGCGGCGGCAAATGCCGAGAACAACCACAATATGGACAGAAACTTTCTTTATGTAAGCGAGTGCTTTGTCGCACCGGGCCCGACACTCAAAAGAGTTATGCCCCGTGCACAGGGTCGTGCGTTCAGAATTTTAAAGAGAACAAGTCACATAACAGTAGCTGTTCAGGAAAAAGATGCGTAAGGAGAAGTGAGACATGGGACAAAAAGTTAATCCACACGGCTTACGCGTTGGCGTAATTAAAGACTGGGACAGCCGTTGGTATGCTTCAAAGAAGGATTTTGCGGGCTACATCGTAGAAGACCAAAAAATCCGCACAATGCTCAAGAAAATGCTTTATGCCGCCGGTATACCGCGCATAGAGATAGAGCGCACACAGGACAAAGTTAAGGTTAACATCCACTGTGCAAAGCCGGGTATGGTTATTGGTCGCGGCGGTGCTGACATCGACAAGATAAAACTTGCTGTTGAAAAGCTTATCGGCAAACCGGTAGTTATCAGCATCACAGACATCAAAAATCCCGATACAAATGCACAGCTCGTTGCGGAAAACATTGCCTCACAGCTTGAGCGCAGAATTTCTTTCCGCCGTGCAATGAAACAATGCATGGGCAGGGCAATGCGTATGGGCGCTAAGGGCATCAAAACCAACGTTTCCGGACGTCTTGGCGGTGCTGACATCGCTCGTAGCGAGCACTACCACGAGGGTACAATTCCGCTGCAGACACTGCGCGCCGACATCGACTACGGTTTTGCGGAAGCAGCCACAACATACGGCCGTATCGGCGTTAAAGTTTGGATTTACAAAGGCGAAGTATTAAAGGGAGCCAAAAGAGGTCACACCGAGATTGCTCCTCCGCCACGTGAGCGTCGTCCCCGCAGGGAAGGACGCCGGGAAGGATCGGTGAGATAAATGTTACTGCCAAAAAGAGTTAAACACCGTCGTGTCCACCGTGGACGCATGAAAGGTGTCGCAACACGCGGCAACGTTGTAAATCAGGGCGAGTTCGGTTTGCAGGCAACAGAGCCGGCATGGATAACCTCTAATCAGATAGAGGCCGCTCGTATCGCCATGACACGTTACATCAAGCGTGGCGGTCAGGTTTGGATAAAGATTTTCCCCGACAAGCCTGTAACGGAAAAACCCGCCGAGACCCGCATGGGTAGCGGTAAAGGTAGCCCGGAGTACTGGGTAGCCGTCGTAAAGCCGGGCAGAGTTATGTTTGAGATAGCCGGCGTACCGGAAGAGGTTGCACGTGAGGCGATGCGTCTTGCCAGCCACAAACTGCCGGTAAAAACCAAATTTTTAGTAAGAGAGAAGAAGGAAGAAGGTGCGGTATAATGAAAGCAAAAGAAATGCAAAACTTATCTGTGCCGGAGCTCGAGACTAAGCTTAAAGAGCTAAAGGAAGAACTGCGAAATCTGCGCTTTCAACACGCTATAAACCAGCTTGAAAACCCTCAGCGTTTAAAAGATGTTAAGCGTGACATTGCGCGTGTACTGACAACGCTTCGCGGCATAGAGCTTTCGAAGGCGGAATAGGAAGAGGAGAAAAGATGGAGCAGAGAGATTCACTTCGCAAAACAAGGATAGGCACCGTTGTATCCGACAAGATGGATAAAACCATCGTTGTGGCAATAGCGGACAACGTGCAACATCCTCTTTATAAGAAAATTATTAAGAGAACCGTAAAGTTTAAAGCCCATGACGAAAAGAACGAGTGCGCTATTGGCGATCGCGTTCAAATCATGGAAACTCGCCCGCTTTCCAAAGATAAACGCTGGCGGCTTGTGCGGATTGTCGAAAAAGCAAAATAGGACACAAGATAATTTACAAAGAAGTGCGTTTATAATTGAAAGGGGGATGCAGCTGTGGTACAGATGCAATCGTATCTTAAAGTTGCGGACAACACCGGTGCTAAGGAGCTCATGTGCATCCGTGTGCTGGGAGGTTCCCGCAAGAGATATGCCGGTGTAGGCGATGTTATCGTCGCGTCGGTAAAGAAAATTTCACCCGGTGGTGTAACAAAAAAAGGTGAGGTAGTAAAAGCGGTTATCGTCCGCACAAAACATGCTCTTCGCCGCGATGACGGTTCGTACATTCGTTTTGACGAAAACGCCGCCGTTATCATCAGAGAAGACAAAAACCCGAGAGGTACACGTATTTTTGGACCGGTCGCACGTGAACTGCGTGAGTACGGCTACCTTAAAATCCTAAGCCTCGCACCGGAATCTTTGTAAGGGGGAGAAAATGAATAAGCTTCATGTAAAGACCGGTGACAATGTAAAGATACTAGTCGGCAAAGACAAGGGTCAGACCGGTAAAATACTCGCAACAAGCCCCGAGGAGGGCAAGGTCATCATCGAAGGCCGCAACATGATCACAAAACA
>CAYJFU010000099.1:0-4311 GCA_964369445.1 uncultured Oscillospiraceae bacterium
CCGGCGAGCACTTTGACGGCCACGACTTTGTTGCGGCGGCGCTTAAAGACGGCGCAGTGCTTGCAGTAGTTGAGCGACCGGTGGAGCAGGCAGAGCAGAGCCGCCAACTTGTGGTACAAAGCTCGCTTGACGCTATGATATGCATGGGGAAAAACTACCGTGCGCTTTTTGACACAAAACTTGTCGGTATTACCGGCAGTGTCGGCAAGACGACGACAAAGGAGTTTGTCGCCTGTGCCCTAGAGCCGTTTGGGCGCATACTGAAAACCGAGGGCAACCAAAACAACGAACTCGGTGTGCCCAACACACTGTTCGCGCTGAGTGATGAGCATGACATCGGCGTTATCGAGATGGGCATGACCGGGCTTGGCGATATAGAAAAGCTGTCGCTTGCGACAAAGCCGTGCGGCGGTGTTATAACAAACGTCGGTGTGGCACACCTTGAGCATCTTAAAACACGAGAGAATATACTTGCGGCTAAGTTGGAACTCACCCTCGGCATACAGCAGGGAGGTTTTTTAGTCGTAAATGACGACAACGACCTACTGCACACGGCGCAGTACCCACAGCACCTGCGACTTGTTCGAGTAGCGATAGACAGCACCGATGCCGATATAAAGGCGGAGAACATAAGTTTTAACGACTATACGACGACCTTTGACATAAAAAACAGCCTAAACGGCGAGAGCTATGCGGCGGAGATACCGACCCTTGGGCGGCACAATGTCTACAACGCGCTGTCGGCATACGCGGTGGCATTTTGTCTGGAGCTTGACGGTCAAACGGCGGTGCAGGCGATGGGGGAATATCAGAGCGTGGGTATGCGCCAAAAGATAATAACCCTCGACAGTGTTGTCGTCATAGAGGACTGCTACAACGCAAACCCCGACTCGGTCAAGGCGGCACTGGAAACACTTATGAGTGTGCCGGATGTGACGGCAAGGGTTGCCGTGCTCGGCGACATGCGAGAGCTGGGGGATATCACGGAGCAGGCGCACAGGGATATAGGCAGGCTATGTGCGACGCTCGGACTTGACGGAGTCGTAGCCTACGGCGACACAGCGCATTTTATCGCCGATGAGGCAAAGGCATGCGGTATGACAAATGCGGCATTCGCCGAGGACAGACTGACGGCGATGGACTATTTAACGGAATTTTGCGGCAGTGGTGCCGCGGTGCTTTTCAAGGCAAGCAGAAGCGTAAGGCTTGAGGAGGTCATGGAACTTTTTTACAGGCAAAGGGGATAACAGCGCATGATAATGAGATTTTTGTTCGCACTCACCGCGGTGGTGGCACTGGTGGCGACGGCACTTTCCGGCTACTTTTTTGTGCCGTTTTTGCGCCGCATAAAATACGGTCAGACGATAAACGACATAGGCCCGACATGGCACAGCGGAAAACAGGGGACACCGACAATCGGCGGTCTTATGTTTGTGGTGGGCATAGTCGTTGCCGTTTTAAGCGCATATTTCACCGTGCAGTTCGGCGCGGACAGCCTGTTTGTGGAACTGTCGATGCCAAATATCATCGACGTTGCCATAGCGATGGCGGCGACAGTCGCTTTCGGCGCAATAGGCTTTATCGACGACTACATAAAGGTGGCGCTCAAACGCAACCTCGGTTTGATGGCGCGCTTTAAAATACTGTTGCAGTTTGTCGTGACAGGTCTGTTTTTATACGCGCTTTATGTTAACGGAAGCCTGTCGACGGCGCTTTTTATGCCGTTTGTCGGTTATGTGGAGCTCTCCTATTTCTTTTACATCTTTGCGTTTTTGCTTATAATCGGCATCGTCAATGCGGTCAATCTAACCGACGGTCTTGACGGTCTTGCAACATCGGTGACGGTGCTGGTCATGCTCGGCTATGTGGCGCTCGCCATAGTGGTACAGCAGTTTGCCACCGGCATTGTAGCATCAGCTGTGGCAGGTGCGCTTGTCGGCTTTTTGCTATGGAACTTTTATCCGGCAAAGGTGTTTATGGGCGACACCGGCAGTATGTTTTTGGGCGGAGCCGTAGCGACGCTTGCGTTTTGCATCGGTCGACCGGAGGTGCTGTTTTTGCTCGGCATTGTGTATATGCTCGAAGCCGCATCGGTTATAATTCAGGTCACGTGGTTTAAAATCACCAAACGCATATACGGCGAGGGTCGGCGCGTATTTAAAATGTCACCAATACACCACCATTTCGAGATGGTAGGACTTTCGGAAATACGCATTGTCATTTTGTTTTGCTTTTTGGCTTTAACAGGTGTTTTAGCGGCAATACTGTACATTATGGTTTATTGAGAGAGGCGTTTTTTTGAAACAATCCAATGCTAAAATAAAGTCAAGGGTTAGCGGTATTGATCTACCGTTTTTAGTGCTGGTTTTAATACTTGTCTGCTTTGGTCTTGTCATGCTCTACTCTGCAAGCTATGCTGTGGGGTACTACCGCATGGGAGATGCGGCATATTATATCAGCGACCAGATAGTGTTTGCCGTTGTCGGCATAATCATCATGTTTGTTGTGTCGCGTGTCGACTATCACATACTGCACAAATTTGCACTTCCGCTGATGGGGGTGACGGTTGCACTGCTTGTTATAGTGCCGCTAAACAACTCAAAGCGGTGGATAGTTTTGCCGTTTATGACGATACAGCCGAGCGAAATAGCAAAGTTTGCCGTCATATTGCTTTTTGCGCACTGGATAAGCCTTAACCGCTCACGGATGCACACCTTAAAGTACGGTGTTGTGCCGTACATCGGAACACTTACGGTGGTTGCGGCACTGCTACTGCTTGAACCGCACCTGTCCGGTACGGTACTGGTGCTATCCATCGGCGCGGTGCTAATGTTTGTCGGTGGCACAAAGCTTGTTTATTTTATAACGGCGGCAGGTGTGGCTATTGCGGGTATGGTTTTTATGATATTCTCCACCGATTACGCCACGGCGCGCATAGAACTGTGGCAGGATCCCTTTGCGTTTCCTCAAGGTGACGGCTTTCAGACGATACAGAGTATGCTTGCCATCGGATCGGGCGGTCTGTTTGGCATGGGGCTTGGGCAGTCGCGTCAAAAACATCTATACCTGCCGGAACCGCAAAATGATTTTATTTTCTCGGTGCTGTGCGAAGAGCTTGGCTTTGTCGGCGCGATACTCGTCATGATGCTGTTTGTGCTGTTGCTTGTGCGTGGAATATACATCGCTGTAAAAGCGCGCGACATGTTCGGCTCGTTGCTCGTCGTGGGCATAATGGCACAGGTGACACTACAGGCACTGCTTAACATCGGTGTTGTGACAAACACAATACCAAACACCGGCATATCGCTGCCGTTTTTTTCCGATGGCGGCACCTCGTTACTCATGCTACTCGGTGAGATGGGTGTTGTGCTGTCGGTGTCGCGGCAGAGTAGGATTACAAAAGGTTGACAATCGGAGCAGTTATGAAAAAGAAGTTGCGCATACTAATCGCCGCCGGCGGTACAGCCGGTCATATCAACCCTGCCATAGCTGTGGCGGACTATATAAAGGAGCACTGTCCAGACTGCACTATACTGTTTGTCGGTAGAAGTGACGGCATGGAAGCTGGGCTTGTGGCGAAGGCGGGCTATAACTTCCAAGCGGTTGAGGTGCATGGATTTCAGCGTAAAGTTTCGCTCACCAACGTTCGTCGCAACGCCAAAGCGGCGGTTTGCCTTGCAAAGGCATTGCCGACCTGTCGGCGAATACTGCGGCGCTTTAAGCCGGACATTGTGTTCGGTACGGGCGGCTACATGTGCGGTCCGTTACTGTGGGCGGCGCAGGATATGAAGATAAAGACGGCGATACATGAGTCAAATGCCTTTGCCGGTGTGACCAACAAACTGCTTGCACGCAGAGCGGATATAGTTTTTGTCGTCAGCGAGGCCGCCACAAAGGGTCTGGGTGTGCCACACAAGACGATAGTCAGCGGCAACCCTGTGCGGCAGGAGATATTGCTAAAAGAGCGTTGTGCAACACGCAACGGGCGCGGCATACCTGCCGATGCGCTAGTCATACTGTCCTTTGGCGGCTCACTTGGTGCGCGGTGCATGAACGATGCCGTGGCAGGACTAATGAAGCGGTACACGCAAAACGGTGATGAATTTATCCACTACCACGCGACGGGACGTTACGGAAAAAAAGAGTTTAAACGCATGTCGGAACAATATGGTTTTAGTGAAAACAAAAACATCCACATAAAAGAGTACATCGACGATATGCCGTCCATGCTTGCTGTGGCAGATATCGTCATCGCAAGGGCGGGCGCTATAACGGTCAGCGAGGTAGCGGCAAGCGGCAACGCCTCGATAC
>CAYJFU010000100.1:0-4307 GCA_964369445.1 uncultured Oscillospiraceae bacterium
CAACGCTTACGCTTATGCCGGTGCGCCGGAAATTACACAACGCCCGCTTGACGGTGGGCTTTTCACGACTGCCTCACTGAGCGAGCGGCTGTACAACGCGCCGATAAACCGATTTGCCGGTGTCAACATGGAGGTCATAACGTCGGTGGTCGATGCTCTGGGCGGTGTTGAGGTCAAGATAGGGCGCGATTTTGCTCACATAGCTCAGGTCGAGCCGGGCGACAAGCACGTTTTGGACGGCGAAACAGCGGAACTTTATCTGCGCCTTCGCAGTTTTGACGGCATGTCCGGCGAAAATACCGACAGAATGAGGCGACAACAGCAGTTTATATCGGCGTTTATCGACACGCTTATCGCAGAGTTGCTAAGCGATCCGCTCACACCTTTTAATCTTTACAGCGCTATAATGCCACACCTTGCCACCGACATGAATCTGCACGAGATGGTGTTTATCGGCAACGCGTTTTTACTGTCGGATGTAGTCATGGAAACATTGCCCGGCACCAAAGTTGGCGAGGAGTTTATTGTTGATGAGGATTTTGCACAGCGTTATATTATAGAGCACTACTATAAAACGATATAATACAGTCCTTTAATGTTTTGTTAACTTGAAAAATGCCACAAGATTGCCGGCAATGTCATACGTTAGGAAAATATTCCGCCTGCTTACCCTGCCGAGGGCGGGGGTAAGTAGGCGAAATATTTTTGGTGTACTTAATGTGTTGACATTGGGACGTTCGGTTGCCCCTTATAGTCATTTAATTATAAAACGCTATAAAATTGCCGTGCAAAATTTCACCTGTAAGGTAGAAGATTGAGCAGTGCTTTGTATATTGAGATTGAAGGCAACGAAGATAGGAGGAATTTCTGCCGCCAAGATATGGTGGATTTCAAGTTAATTGACTATAGCTAGCGGCTGATGTGTTTTTTAGCAGTCATACCTCCGCCTGCGGCGGGGGTATGACTGCTATTTATAGTGGTTTAACTTTAAAATGTTATAGGGTAGGCAAATGGGGTTATCACATTTGTGAAAACCATTGTCAGCGTGCACGAAAATTGTGCAAGTCAACTTTAGTGCAACACCCCAATCTTTAGTGCACTTAAGGTGTTGGCATTGAAACGTCCGCTTACCCTTACGATTCCATCGCGCTCAACAGGCGGAAAATATCCTCACACACGTCCGCCAAATCCTGCTTTGCCCTTTTTTTCGCCTCAGGGTAGAGAACCGCGACGCGGTTGATGCTAAATATCGCCGTAAGACCCATGTCGTAAAGCTGCTGTGCGCCTGCGCCGACATCGCCGACTATTGCGACGGTCGGTATACCATGCGCCGATGTCCTTTTTGCGACACCTGCTACCACCTTGCCCCTTGCGCTCTGTCCGTCTATTCTGCCCTCGCCGCTGATGACAAGGTCGGCGCCTTTTAGCAGGTTGTCAAAGCCCACCGTGTCCAGCACGGTATCTATGCCCATGTTAAGTTTGCCGCCGAGCAGTGCACAGAGCCCGGCACCCATGCCGCCTGCCGCACCGCCTCCGGCAAGTTCACTGACATCAATGTCGAGGTTGCTCTTAATAGTCGCGGCAAAGTGTCGCAGGTTGTCGTCCAAAAGTTTGACCGTCTGCTCATCTGCGCCCTTTTGCGGCGCGAATATGTAAGCCGCGCCATTTTCACCGTAAAGCGGATTGTCTATATCACACATGATGGTGATGTTTGCCTGCCCCACAAGTGGCGAAATCCCCGACACATCAATGCCGACAATATCATACAGCGTGTCGCCTGTCGGCACAAACTCGCTGCCGTCGGCGTTTGTAAACTTTATACCCAGTGCCGCCGCGCATCCGGCACCACCGTCGTTTGTGCTACTGCCCCCAAGACCGACTATGATGTTTTCACAACCGCTTTGCACCGCGTGCAGTATAAGTTCGCCCACACCGTAAGTTGTTGTTTTGCATGGGTTTTTCCTATCCTCGACAAGCGGAAGGCCGGCACACGCCGCCATCTCGACAATGGCGGTTTTGCCGTCGTGTATCACACCGTAAAAACCTTCCATCTCTTCAAAGTATGGGTTTTTGACCGTCACAAATCGCTTTTCACCGTTGAGTGCGCTTAAAAAAGCATCGACACTTCCCTCGCCACCGTCCGCCACAGGTACGCTGATAACCTCGGCGGTTGAAAACCTGTTTATCGTGCTTTTTAGTATGTCGCACACCTCTACCGATGACATCGTACCTTTGAAGGAATCGGGGATAAGAATTATTTTGTCCATATTTTCTCCTTGTTGGGTGTTGGTTTAGTTGGTTTTACTTTCTGTCGGCTTACTACTCCCCAAAAATGTATATACCGCCCTGCCGTCTTGCCGGCAGTGTCAATGTCACCTGCGTGCCGCGCCCGTATGTAGAGGAGACGTCAAGACCGAATGCTGTGCCGAAAAATGACACCACGCGCTTTTGAATGTTTTGCAGTGCTATGTGCTCGATACCGTCATCGTCTATGGGGTAGAGGTGTGCCGTGCGGATTTTTTCGCGTATCTCCCACAGACGCTCGGGGGTTAAGCCCCTGCCGTTGTCGATAACGTTAAAGATAAGCCTGTCGCCGTTTAGGTACGCCTCGACACTCAGCTGACCGTCGCCGGTTGAGGGCATACCGTGTGTTATGCTGTTTTCTATAATCGGTTGCAACAGCATACGCGGCAGATAAAGGTCGTAAAGCTCTTCGTCAACGTCAAAGTTCGAGGTGAACCTGTCGGGGAACCTCATGTGCATAATGTCCACGTATTTTTCCAGCACCATAAGTTCGTCAAAACAACTAATGGAATCCTCTGCACCGTTGGCGTAGCGCAGTATAAATGCAAGTCCGTCGGACATCTCGCCGGCTTTGTCGTTTTCGCCAAGTTCGTGCAGGCGCTTTATGACGTTGAGCGTGTTGACGGTAAAATGCGCGTTTATCTGCTTTTTAAGCGATACAATTATTGCCTTTTGCCGTTCGATTTCCGCGGTCTGTATCCTGTTTCGCATGTCAAACACGTTGCGATGACTGGATTTCAATTTTTCCGTCGTTGTGTTGACACGCTGTACCAACAGGTCAAAGTCCGGCTGTCCCGTCAAAGCTATTTTGTCATCGTCCTGCTTTGTGCTGTCGATGATAAGTAGCATCGGGTCAAAAAACTGCTGTTTAAATATGCGATAAAACCAGATAAGTAGCGACAAAAGCAGGATAAGCGTTACAACCGCCGCCACCATATAACCACCGACCAGCCCTCCCGACATGTAGGTGTCGTAAAAAACAGCCATCTCAAAAGGGGTGGAGCCTATCTGCCTGACGGTGGCATCACTGTACAGCAAGCCCATATTGTCCATATCTTCCACCGCTGTGCCGATAATTTCGGTATTGTTGGATGTTATTATACTGCCGTCCGCAACAAGGCAAATGTCAAGGCTGTTGGTGGTGTCGTAGTCATTTATCAACGCTTGCAGGTTGCTCTCGCGCAACAAAAACACAAAAAAGCCATTTATGTCCCCACCGTCGATGACGGAGGTCACATAGCCAATGTAGTTTTCCTGCTCCAGTGTCAGTGCTATGTGCTGTGGTGCTATGTTCGGCTCGACAAGGTGAGCTATCCTGTCGGCGGCAGTGTTGCCGAGTTCTCCGCGCAGTCGGCAGTAGCGCCCATCGGTATCATAGAGCAATATGTCATCGACAACGCCGCTTTGCTGATAGAGGGAGTCGAGGTGATCTCTTACCGTCTGTGTCTTTTCGTGGTAGGCGAGCACGTCCTGCTCGCGCAACAGTTCCTGCACCTCCTCACGCGAGGACATGGCTATCGCGACATGTTCCAGATTCAAAAACGTGTTCTCCAGTGTGCCGATAATCTGATGCGATATCTGCTCACCGAAATCGTCTGTCATCGACCTGAAAAAGGACACGAGCTGAACGAGCACGACGACAAAAAACACCACTATAATAACCGCTATAATCAAGAGGTTATTATAGACCTTTTGTTTTATTGTCAGCGTGCTTTTAATCATTGCGCCACCTCAGACGGTAGGGAGCTATCAAGACTGCTCCAAAACTCCTGCACCTCGCCGTACATATCGTAGACCTGCGCCTTGTCGTTTATCCAAAAATTGCCCTCGGATATGGACACGGGGGAGCCTGTCTGTGTGTCGGTGCGCACCGGCCACGTGCCCTCAAGTAGATAGGGTTTTAGCCCCTCGCCTGTGCCGTCCGTTTCGCCGAGAAGCCAACGTATAAACAGCTTTGCCGAGTTTATGTTGGGCGCACCGCCGGCAATGGAAATGCTGTTCGG
>CAYJFU010000101.1:0-4256 GCA_964369445.1 uncultured Oscillospiraceae bacterium
GGCCGTCGACACTGTAGTCCATTATGGTGTTGTCGGTTGTTCCCGCCTCGCCGGAGAACACAACCACCCCATCGCCGCTAAACTCTTTGGGCATGGTTAAACTGAATGTCAATTCGCCCACAGTGGCATCCGTTTCGGGCAACAGCGTAAAGTAGAGCTCATCGGCACCCTCAACGTTGTCGGCATCCATCTCGTAGGTGTAGGAGATGACATAGTTGTACGCACCCTCGATCTCCACATCGTCGTCACCCGTCTCGATGACGTAATAATCGCCGTCGGCATAAGCACTAAAATTCCCCTCTGAGACATCCGCGCCGCTGACACGCGCACCGTAATGCTGGGTCGCCGTGCCGCCGCTTGTCTCCACCACAAGTGCGACTGCGGTCGGTATGCGCACCTCAAGCCCCTTCGTAAGCGTGTTAAAATAGCCCTCGTAGGTTGCAACCACGTCGATGTCACCGCCCTCTGTAACCGACGCTTGTATGTCGAGCGTGTCAATTGTGTAAACCTTTTCCGCGCCGCCTGCGACATTGTCGGTTGCAAAAACGGTAAATCCGGACAATAGAAATAATGATAAAAGCAAACTCGCTAATCTTTTTGTCATATATGAAAACTCCCAAATAAATCGAAAATACAACTACTTTTTCGGTTTTTGCTCCCCGCCCACGCAGGTTGCAAAGTCAGGCAACCGAAATTTTTTCATGTTGGGTTAACAAATCCAAGTCTTACAAAATCACATGTTTGAGATTTAGGTATTAACAATTATATCATTTCAAAGGTGAAAATTCCAGTATTTTTTTAAGGTTGTGCGATTTTTCAACTTTTTTGTTTCATTTTGGGGGAAGTGCTCAAAACGCGTCATTACCATTATGCACATCTTTTTTCAAATTATAGTTGCAAATATTACCGCTGTGCGTTATCATAGAATTAAATAGTCAACCAACGTCAATATTATTGTTAAAAAAGGTTTTATATGCACAATAAAATATTAAAAATTGTATTGTTGTCAATAACGTATACATTTGTACTGCTCATTCTCATATTCCGTTTTGATTACATTTCCGGAATAATGGCAAATTTCGGCGGCATACTGCAACCGGTGTTTATCGGTCTTGCGGTTGCGTTTATTTTGACAAAGCCCGTTAACTTTTTTAAAGGACTTTTGAACAAAGCGTTCAAGGGCAAACACACAAAACTGTCGCTCGGGCTTTCGATACTTATCATTTATCTTTTGCTGCTCGCGCTTATCAGCCTGCTGTTCGGACTTGTCGTGCCGAGCCTTGCGCGCAGTGTCAGCGACCTCACCTCTAATATAGGAACTTATGTCGACAACCTTGAGGCGCTTGTAAGCTCTATACCCATAACGCCCGATATGATAGAAATTTTCAATTCCGGTTATCTGCAACAGCTTTTAACCGGTGTTGCGGAATTGTTGCAGACACTTATAACCGGCTTTGTCCCTGAGCTACTTGATGTTACAATCTCGATAGGCTCAACGGTCAGCAACATTTTCTTCGGTTTGATACTGTCGATATACATCCTCGCCGATGCCGACCATCTCAAAACACAGGTTAAGCGCCTTATAAACGCATATCTCCCCAAAAAAATCGGGGAGCGAATACTCAAAATATCGCGTGTATCGGAGTTTGTGTTTTCAAAATATGTCGTCGGACAGCTGACAGAGGCATTTATCCTCGGCTGTCTGTGCTACATCGGCATGTCGATATTCCGTTTTGAGTACGCCATGCTCATAAGCGTTATCATAGGCGTCACTAACATCATACCGATAATCGGCCCTATCGTTGGTGCTATTCCATCGGCGTTTATACTGCTTGTCGTTGACCCCATGTCAGCGGTGTGGTTTTTGGTGTTTATCATCGTCCTGCAACAGATTGAGAGCAATGTCATCTATCCACGCGTTGTCGGCGGTTCCGTCGGGTTGCCCGGCCCATTTGTACTGTCGGGTGTGCTTATCGGCGGTGGTTTGTTCGGTGCTGTGGGCATGATACTAGCCCTGCCGACACTGTCGGTCATCTATCAGCTTGTCAAAATCAACGTCGAGGATGTCGAGGAAAAGCAGCGTGGTGAGCACGAAGATAATAACGAAGAAAAGCAAAACCCCGACACTTGACAACCGCACGAATTTATGTTAAAATTTCTATTCACAGGTCTGACTAATCACAGGCTTGTAAGTCGGTTGCGCAGAGGTTGCGCGACGGCTCCTTCGGCGGAAAAATCCGCCGCTAAGACCGTAAGGAGGTATAATGATTAAGTATGAGACAATGATAGTCCTCTCCTGCAAGATGGACGAGGAGGCACAAAAGGAGCTTATCGCAAAGTTCCGCACCCTTATTGAAAAGGGCGGCACGATAGAGTCCTTTGACGAGTGGGGCAAGCGCAGACTTGCATACCCCATCAACTACGAAAACGACGGCTACTACATTCTTTGCATATTTGAGAGCGAGCCGGATTTCCCCAAAGAGCTGGAGCGTGTTTACCACATAACCGACGGTGTTCTGCGCACCATGACCATCAAAAAAGAAGACTGATAACATAAACGGAGATGCATTATGAACGTAGTTGCATTACTTGGCAGAATGGTGGCCGACCCCGAGTTGCGCCAGACACCGCAAGGCACTTCCGTGGTGCAGTTTAGAATTGCGGTCAACCGCAGTTTTGTAAAACAGGGCGAGGAACGCAAAGCCGATTTCATCGATATAGTCGCATGGCGGCAGACAGCGGAGTTTGTTTCAAAATACTTTAAAAAAGGTAACAACGTCGGCATTTCGGGTTCTCTTCAAACAAGAACCTACACCGACAAAGAGGGCAAAAACCGCTATGTAGTCGAGATACTTGCAGATAACGTATACTTTGCTGAGAGCAAAAATACGCAAGGAAACACCGCATCTGCGCCTGCACCGATACCCACTGCAATGCCTATGACAAGTGCACCGGCACCGTCCTACTCAGCAGGCGGCAACGATGATTTCACCGTGATAGACAGCAGTGAAGACCTACCGTTTTAACGTTTAACAAACAGCAATTTTGCATGTATAATAAGGAGAGTTTAACATGGCTTTTAATAAAGAGAGCACAAGCGCGTCGGTACGTGCCGCACGTCGTCCCCGTAAAAAAATGTGCGCATTTTGCGCTGAAAAAGCAACAAGCATCGACTATAAGGATCTTGTAAAGCTTCGCAAATTCATCACCGAGCGTTCCAAAATCATACCGCGTCGCGTTACAGGCACCTGTGCTGAGCATCAGCGTATGCTCGCCGTTGCCATCAAGCGTAGCCGTCAGGTAGCATTGATGCCTTACACCAACGACTAATTCAGCATTAGCAATATGTTAATACAAAAAGTGTCACACTGCGATAAAAGTTGCAATGTGACACTTTTTTTGTAGTTTTACAGACAGTTAACTTGCATAAATTTCGGCTTACTCCCCTACTGTGGCGGAAGAATATAAATAGCGTGAATTGTGCAATTTGCAGACAAAACGACTACAGCAACGCAGTAAGTACCGCATTTTGTATCAGCATCCCCTCTGTCGTCAGCATGACGGTGTCACCGTCAAACGTTAACAGCCCTAGTTTTGCAAGCTGTGCCAACAACTTTTTTTGTCGCGCGTTAAATTCCACACCGAAGCGGTGGCGCAGCGCCTTTAGCGAAAGACCGCTCGCAAGCCGTGTTTGAAGGATGATGTAATCCTCGGCGGTGCAGTTGCCATCCGCTATTGCCTGCGCGCCGCCGACAAAAGCCGCCGTGTCCGGCAGGAAGCAAAAGCGCTCACCGTCAACACAGCCGTGCGCGCCCGGGCCTATACCTATGTAGTCGTTGCAGTCCCAATAGCACATGTTGTGGCGGCTGTGCATACCGCTTTTTGCAAAGTTGGAAATTTCGTACCGCTCGTAGCCGTATTTTGACAATCCATCAACGGCACGCGTGTAGCTCTCTGCCACCTCATCATCATCGGGAAGTTGCAGTCCGCCCTCGGTATAAAGCCGCTCAAGTTTTGTGCCCTGCTCCAGTTTGAGCATATAACATGACAGGTGTGTAACACCTGCGCTGTCGGCAAACTGCGCGATGACATCTATGTCCTCAGCCTTTGGCAGACCGAGCATTATGTCAAAGCTTATATTGTTAAAACCGCTTTGGTGTGCTAATTTTATGGCGCTTTGAGCCTGCTTTGAGGTGTGTCTGCGCCCCATTATTTTCAGCGTGTCGTCGTCGAAACTTTGCACACCCAGACAAAGA
>CAYJFU010000102.1:0-4217 GCA_964369445.1 uncultured Oscillospiraceae bacterium
CATTTTATCACAAAATGGTTTGTGTCTCAATTTTCATTTAACTTAACAATACGAATAACCACACAGGGAGGCAACAACATGAAATTACTTATTTTATTGATAGCGTCCATATTATTTTCCGGCTGTACAGATGCATTTGATGCAAGACCGGCGCAGGAGGCTCCCACCGAGACAAGCCTACTCGAGCGCCGAGCACCAAAGCCGGAGCATGACATTGTCCCGACAAAAGACGGCATTGCAACAGATCAGGGATACTATCAAAAGTTGAGTATGCCTACGACCATCAACCTGTCCTATTACGACTTTGCAACGATGCAACACATTGCCGTCTGTTCCTCCCCCAACTGTACGCACGGCGACGAGACCTGTTCCGCATTTATGGGCTACGATATCATGCAGATAGTCTCGGCAGGCGATACGGGAGAGCTTATCTACTATCGCACCGGCTCAGAACAGGACGGCACACCATACTTTAAACTGGAACTCTATGATGCAACCAACCGCTTTATAAGGGAGCTGGCAACCTTTAATTACAGCATAAACATTATGGGTAGCAGTGCCGATAGGATTTATGTCTGCGAAAGCAACGAGAGATACCTGTCGGTGGATGTGCAAACGGGCAACAAGACACAGCTGTTCAGCGATTATCAATACACACAGGCGACGAATCTGTCACTGAGCTTTTATTCCTCATCGCACATGATCGGCGACAGCATTTACGTTGTAAAGAAAAAACCTGTGGGGCAGATTGACGGCGATGCCAACAGCTATGAAGATCTGCCGGAGGAGGCAGTTGCAACCCTCTACCGTGTCGATGTCAACACAGGACTTATCAGCGAAATGTACAGCGAAACGGTGAGTACGTTTGACATGCCGGCCTACACATTTTACAACAATACGCTGATCATCACACATTCAAGCGGCAACAGGGTTTACAATCTTCAAGACGGCACCCTCACCGCTCTGCCGCCGGTCGTAACTCAGCCGGGCGACTCGGTATACACGGTGATGCCGATGTATTTTATCGACGGCTACATCACATATATCGCCTCTAATAGCGAATACCCCTCGGAGCTTTACTACCACCAAAACATTGCAACCGGCGAGACGATTAAGTCTACACTGACCTACGAGGCGACCATCGACGTAACATACACCTACACCTCAGCACTACCGATAATAGCGGATCTCGGCGAACAGCTTATCGTGGGCATATCTCAGCACGAGTACATGTCCAACTACACCGCGCCGGACGGGCAGTACACCCAGCTTAACACTTTTATGAACACGGCGCTTATAACCGAAGAGGACTATTTTGCGAACAACCCAAACTTTCAACCGTTTAATAACTCAACAATCGTTAATAATTTGAACGGATAAAAACAAACCAAAACGAGAATGGACACCACAATGCACCCTACGAAACGGAGGAGGTAACATGAAAAAGATTTTTATAGTTTTGCTTGCAATATTTCTTACCGGCTGTTCCGACATTTTACCGCAGACGGTGACGGACGCTATTCCAAGCGAGGACTCTAAAAACCTCGTATCAATAAGAACATTTGACCGCTATGCCGACGAAAACGGATTTTACAGTATGCAATACCTGCCCGGACTTAACATTTACACCTATACCGACCTTGCCACGGCAACAGAAGAGATAGTGACTGTGGGCGGAGAGCCGCTTGTGTTTGAGATAGCCGATTTTGAACATTCCGTTATACCCTCAAAAATAATCCCGCTTGAGGACACCTTTCTCTACATCTACTCCACCGCTGAGGGCATGTGGGTGGAACAGGTGGATAAGAAATCGGGACAGGCGACCGTACTGCACCGCGAGGACATGGCATCGGTGTGGCCGCTGGCATACGACGGTGAGTTTGTCTACCTATCTGTGCTTATGTACAACGAAAATACCCAAAAGATCATACAGTGCGATGCCGACGGTAACGCAACGGAACTTGCATCACTATCCACCGATGAGGGCATATTAGGGCATGATATAGCGACATACGAGATACGACCGGTACAGCAGACGTTTTACGCATTTTTGCCGACACAGCAAGGCGTCGTGGTGTCAAAGTTGGAACAGGACGGCAGTTTGACCGAGATCGCCACCTTGCCAGGACGAGAAGAAACCATCTACTCGGACTTTTACAACGATGCTTGTTATCACGTGTCAAAACACCTGAAAGTCACATGCCTGAACCTTTGGCCCGGAGAGGTGGCACAGGTGGGGCAACTGGCAAGTGAATACCCCATCGACTATCTCACTAATATTGGTGATGAGCTGTTTCAAAGCTACTACTATGACGGCGAGGCCGGCATGACACTACTTGTAAATCTGCAAGTATTGACGGTTAATGCCGTCGATCTGACCTATAGGAATCAAGAGCCGATGTACGATGAGTACGAATCTCCGATAAGGGTGATGGTGAAAAGTGGCGAACATGTTGCAGTTGTAAATGACATGGCACCGGCAACGATATTCACCACTAACAACTATGTGGGCTATGATGAATTTGCACGGTTTTCGTTTGAGCAGACGGCGTTTATGTCTATCTCGGACTATGTAAATAATGTGGAAAAATACACGCCGATAGACCGCACACAGGTGGAAAGTTTAATTTTTACACAGTAAACCGTATAAAAATCAATGCGACAGCGCACTTGGTAACACATTATAGAATATTACGTACACTCTTTCCAATGCAGTGGAAGTGAGCATGAAAAAAACGCATGTTAATTATTTGATTTGCACGACACAACAGGAGAATTATGAAAAAACTAATACTGATTACATTAATAACGATCTTACTGCTTACAGCCTGCGCCCGTAGCGTACCGACACAGGAGCAAAGCATGGACGGTACACCTGCCGTGAGCACACCGACAGAAGGCGCACCGTACGACAGCGATGTCAGACCTGTCATCGACACCTACAACTTCCCGAGCTTCACAAAAGACGGCATGTACAAAAAGATAAGTTTCAGCATCAATACCTACCTCACCTATACCGACTTTGACACGATGCAACAGGTGTTTTTGTGCTCGGCGCCCAACTGTACCCACAGCGACGACAGTTGCCCTGCGTTTTTCCAAAATGGTGAGGGCAAACGGATTAACAGCGTTTTCACCACCTACGACGACAGCGCGCTCATTATGCAGACAAGCGTAAACGACGGCATGTCCTTTGACGTCTCTGTGGACATTGCACAGCTGTCGGGTGCGGACCCAAAAACGATATTCCAAAAGGAGAACAGCTACATTGAGATAATCGGTGTCGGTCAAAACAACCTATATGTCATGATGGGCGATGACACACAGGATTTTAAAGGCGGAGTTTTCGCGCTGAATATAGCAAGCGGCGAGCTTACAAAGCTTTATGAAACGGATATCACGACAATGCTTATGTTGCGACACCACGTGTACGGCGACAGTATATACTTTATGTATGATGCAGTAGGGGAGGGTGTGTACGACCCCACCGACCCGATGCAGACGCCGGACAGTCGTGAGTTCACCATCGAACGTCTAAATCTGCAAAGCGGTGAAGTGACAAAACTTTACACAACGACCCTTGCCGCCGATGAGTACGCTGAGGGGGAGATGTACAAAGGGGAGTACTATTTTAGCTCCTACGAAAACAGGGCGGTAGTGGAAAAGCTGGACTACGAGACCGGTGAAACGGTGCCGGTAGGGGATTTCGGTGTGCCGAACGAGTTTATAGGAAGCACGGTTGTAGGTTATATCGACGGCTATCTCACGGTGGTTGTGGGGGATGAGGCAAACAGGCGCAACTATCTCACCCACATGAACGTCGAGACCGGCGAGGTGACAACCAACGAGTTTACCTATGAGAGTGGAGAAAAGGGCGGCTCTTATAACGTGCGCATGAACATTGTGGCGGATCTCGGGGATGAGCTTATAGTGGAATCGGGTGAAACGCTATTGCAGTTTGAGATATACAACGAGTATACAGGGGAGTATGATTATCCCACAAACGCAATCCGCAACATGGCGATAGTTACGCAAGATGATTATTTTGCCGGCAACATGAACCTGCGACCGATTGACAACAGCACGATTATCGCGGCACTTGGGGGTTAGCCGGCTGAATACTAATGGTGAAAGACTTTTTAGGCTTGATTTCTCCGTATGTAGCAGGAAAATATTTGTCTGATTAAGTTGTGGAAACCGAAAAGTGGCTTTGTTAG
>CAYJFU010000103.1:0-4121 GCA_964369445.1 uncultured Oscillospiraceae bacterium
AAATTCCGTACCCCTTTGTAGGGTCATCCACCAGTACATGAGTGACAGCGCCTACGAGTTTGCCGTTTTGTATTATCGGGCTTCCCGACATGCCCTGAACTATGCCGCCGGTTATGCTTAAAAGCTCTTTGTCAGTGACTCGTATCAGCATGTTTTTTGTGAAGTTGTCGGTAGCCAGAAATATGCGCTCTATCTCTATTTTATACGGGTTGGGGCCATCTTCGCTGACAGTGGACATTATAGTTGCAGGCCCTGTTACAACCTCTGCGGGTGTGGCAGTGTACATGTTAAGACCGTAAAGTTCCTGTGTCAGGCGACCGTAAACGCCGGTGTAGTCGTTGTGAAGTATTGCGCCAAACGGTGCCTCTTGTAAAAACTCACCGCGCAAAACTCCGGCTTGTCCGGCGGTGCCAGGCTCTGCACCGGTAATTTTCACCGGCGAGACCTCACCCTCCAGCACCTGTATCGTCTGCCCGGTGTCGCTGTCACTGACAGGGTGCCCAAGACCGGCAAACGTGCCAGTCTCGTTGTCCGCGTAGGTGAGCGTTCCGATTCCGGCAGAGGAATCCCTGACCCACATGCCACTGCGGTAGTTGCCGGTTGAGGTGTCGCGCACCGCTGTCAAAATGCACTGCCGTTCTTCTCCTTCTCGCGTGTAGGTGACGGCTACCGGCTCGCCTTTGGAAGAGTTAATAGCGGTATTGACATCACTATTATCTACCATTTGCGTGCCGCCTATTGTTAATATCACGTCTCCCATCTGCAGCCCTGCTGTTTTTGCCGGATTTTTGTATCCTGTGGAGGATGGTATATCAGAAAAACCAACAATCATTACTCCATCAGAAAAAATTTTAATACCAAATGCGTCCCCCAGTACCGATACCCACTGTGGCTCCACATGCTCAACACGCACCGTTTTTAGTGGTATTGTGCCTAACAGGGTGAGTTCCATATTGTAGGAAGTGACATCGTCGGAAGCTACCGCGACAGCATCCGGCTCTGTGGCCTTTGTCGTGACATATGGCATGTTTGCGATAGTTAGCTCGTCTTGAGTGGTCTTGAAGTGGTCCGGCAATTCACTTGCGATATATCTGCTCAGTAAAAAAACCGATAGCGATGCCGCCGCTACAATACACAAAGTCAGTACAATAAATCCCGATACACGTTTTGACATAAATACCTACCTTTAAGTTTAAGGATCGGTAAATATTATTGCCAAAAAAAGATTTAATAATATTGAAACAGTAAATTACTTTTTTTACGCATGACGGTATAACATTTCCAAAAGATTGTTACTCTTCACCTAAATAAGCTTCACAACCATTCAGCACCAATTGGTCTTGCAGCTTTTCTTCCTTTAATTGAGTCTTAATGTAGCAACATAGTACCTTTTCCAGCAATGTTTGACATACCCACGCAAGAGATTATCTATTATAAAGCAACACTTTACTTTACTCTGCAAATGGTTTAAAATAGATTATAGTATTGTCACACTAATATTTTGTTTCGTAATATGCCAGTTATTACTACTGTCGGCAGAGACAGTAATCCACCACAGAACAAGAATTGCACACCTTTGATTCAGTACTATAACATAAAAAACAAAAAACAAGGAGTTGTATGTTAAAGCAACCTCTACAAAGACTTAATGTTATAAACACATATCTGCGCGGTCTGCGACGGTATTTTTTGTTTACTATATTTTTCTCAATTGTCGCGACGGCTTTGGGCACGGTATCACCACAACTTATTAGAATAACCGTCGACAGCATTATCGGCGATGAGGTTTTGACGTTACCTAGTGTCTTTTCGAGGCTTGCGGCTGTAGTTACAGGCAACACCCTCGGTTTTAACCTTATACTAATGTCGGCACTGGTCATTGTTACTGCTGTGCTTTCCGGCTTAGCAACATTCACCTCCAAGACATTTGCAGCAAAGACATCCGAGAGTTTTATCAAACGTCTCAAAGACGCTCTTTATCTGCATGTGCAGCGCCTGCCGATGTCCTTTCACGTAGGACACCAGACAGGCGATATAATTCAACGTTGCACCTCCGACACCGAGGTTATCCGCAACTTTATTTCGGAACAACTGCTGGAGGTGTTCCGCACGCTGTTTTTAATTATTTTTTCCGTCAGCATTATGTTTTCCATGAACATAAAACTATCAATAATCGCACTATGTTTTACCCCCATAATTGTGTTTTACTCCGGCATTTTCTACAACCTTATAGCCAAAAACTTTAAAGTTGCGGACGAGGCGGAGGGTGAGCTGTCCTCAGCGGTTCAGGAAAATCTGTCCGGTGTGCGGGTGGTCAGGGCTTTCGGTCGCCAAAAATATGAACTTGAAAAGTTTGACAATAAAAACAACCACTTTGCCAAGCTTTGGATAAAACTCGGTACGATAAGTGGTGTCTACTGGTCGGTGGGTGACCTTATAACGGGGTTGCAGATACTTACCGTCATGCTTGTCGGCGTATTTGAGGCGACAAGCGGCAATCTTACCGTCGGCGAATTCATTTCGTTTCTCACCTACAACCAAAGCCTTATTTGGCCGCTCAGAAGCCTTGGACGCATAGTGTCGGAGATGAGCAAAGCCGGTGTTTCACTGGACAGGGTACATTACATTTTGCATCAGCCGGAGGAAACCGACGAGCCAAACGCAAAAGAGCCGACAAAACTTGAGAGTATTACCTTTGACAACGTAAGTTTCAGCTATGCCGGCGGCGAACAGGTGCTCAAAAATGTCAGCTTTACCATCAGAGCAGGCGAGACATTTGCCGTGCTCGGCCTTACCGGTTCCGGCAAATCGACGCTTGCGGCATTGCTCACACGGCTTTACGACCTGCCGCCGGACAGTGGGCGCATAACCGTTAACGGCATTGACATAAACAACATAAAAATAGAGTGGCTTCGCAAAAATATAGCCTTGGTGTTACAGGAGCCTTTCTTGTTCTCGCGCACCATCGAGGAAAACATAAAGGCCGCCGCGCCGAGCAGTGAACTTCCACATGTCCGCGAGGTGGCGGACACTGCCTGTATTGATGAGTCCATAATGGGCTTTGCAAAGGGGTACGACACTATGGTCGGCGAAAAGGGCGTAACGCTGTCGGGCGGACAAAAACAACGCGTTGCAATAGCGCGAATGTTGTTGACCGGTGCACCGGCAATGATATTTGACGATTCGCTGTCAGCGGTGGATTCGCAGACGGATTACAAGATACGGGCGGCACTGAAAAGCAAACTGGAAGAGGCTACCGTCATCATCATCTCACACAGGATAACGACGCTAATGCAAGCGGATAAAATCATGGTACTAGTTGGCGGCGAGGTGGTCGACATTGGCACACATGAGCAGTTGTCCGGCCGCGATGGCGTTTATAAAGAAATTCATGACATACAGCTGCACAAGGATGCACCGAGCGGAGGTGATGCGTAATGGCCGGCTATACCGATAAGGAATACAACAAACCGTTCAGCCCGGCGGTGTGGGCAAAGCTGTTGCCGTTTATCCGCCCTTACAGGCTAAACCTGACCTTTGCCGTCATCTTTATGATGATAACCGCGCTTATTGACATATTGCTACCGATAATGCAAAGCTATGCCATCGACAATTTTATAACGCAGGGTACAACGCAGGGCGTGTTGCCCTTTGCCGCCATTGGGGTAGCGCTTGTGCTTATCCAGACCGCCGGCGTTTTTGTGTTTGTGCGCAATGCTACAATAGTGGAGATGAACCTCGGCAAAGACCTAAAACGCGCGCAATTTGTACACCTGCAACGCCTTTCGCTGTACTATTACAACACGACACCGGTGGGTTACATGCTCTCACGTGTCATGAGCGACACGTTGCGCATAGCCACCATGATATCGTGGGGACTTGTCGACCTGCTGTGGGCGCTTGCCTATGTAGTCGGGGTATTTGTTGCGATGCTGATAATTAACACCGAACTTGCGCTAATTGTCATCGTGGTTTTTCCGATGATAGCGATAGTGACCTTTCTTTTCCAAAACAAAATACTGAAAGTAAACCGTATGGTGCGCAAAATAAACTCACAGATAACCGGCATCTACAACGAGACAATAACCGGCGTTAAAACCTCCAAAACACTGGTTATCGAA
>CAYJFU010000104.1:0-3835 GCA_964369445.1 uncultured Oscillospiraceae bacterium
ACAAGCACATCGAGGTTATCGTCCGTCAGATGATGCGTCGCATAAGGGTAGAGCAGAGTGGCAAGACAACATTGATAGTCGGCTCCACCATCGACAGAAGCGAATTTGAACTGCAAAACGCATTTGTCAGACAGCACACCTCAGAGAGTGAGCACGAGCAGGCGTGTGCCGTAGGTGCACCGACACTTCTCGGTATCACCAAGGCAAGCCTTGCAACCGACAGTTTCCTGTCTGCGGCCTCGTTCCAGGAGACGACAAAGGTTCTGACCGATGCTGCTATCCGCGGTAAAATCGACCCGCTTGTAGGCCTTAAAGAAAATGTCATCATCGGTAAGATTATACCGGCAGGTACCGGTCTTGAAAATTAGCACACCGACCAGCAAAACCTACCATTGACAAATTGACACTTTTGTGTTAAAATCTAGTTTGTTGTGTCGTAATATGTTTTGGCACAATGCGTTATAGGTATCGCACCGATGCTTTTGCAAAGGTGCGTTCCGATAAAAAAATAAAATGAAAGGAGAACAGAATGCCGACATTTAACCAGCTCGTTCGCAAGGGCAGGGAGGTTATGGTAAAGAAATCCACGGCTCCGGCGCTCGGTAAAAACTACAACTCTTTAGAGAAAAAGTACACCGACACAAACAGTCCGCAAAAACGTGGCGTTTGCACATCCGTCCGTACCATGACACCGAAAAAACCTAACTCTGCACTGCGTAAAGTTTGTCGTGTGCGTCTTTCCAACGGAATCGAAGTTACATCCTACATTCCCGGTATAGGACACAACCTGCAAGAGCATAGTGTTGTACTCATTCGCGGCGGTCGTGTTAAGGACCTCCCCGGTGTGCGTTACCATACTATCCGCGGTACACTTGACACACAAGGCGTTGCTAAGAGAATGCAAAGCCGCTCTAAGTACGGTGCAAAAAGGCCTAAAGCCGGCGCCGCGAAGTAATTAACGGAACTTATCGGAGCTTTATAGCTCTGTGTACGCCTCTATTTTTAGGGAGTGCGTACAAGGGAAGACTCATTTTCCTTTGAGTACCGGTGAATTCACTACATGTGAAGGAGGGAAGAACACATGCCCAGAAGAGGCAATATATCAAAGCGTGAAGTACTGCCGGATCCGCTGTACACCTCACCGATGGTGACACGCTTAATCAACAGCATCATGTATGACGGCAAAAAGGGCGTTGCTCAAAACATTGTTTACAATGCATTTGAAAAGGTTGCGGAAAAAACCGGCAACGATCCGCTCGAGATGTTTGAAAAAGCTATGGAAAACATCATGCCGACATTAGAAGTTAAGGCGCGCCGCGTTGGTGGTTCGACTTATCAGGTGCCGATGGAGGTTCGTCCGGAACGCCGTCGCACACTCGGTCTTCGTTGGTTGACACTCTATGCAAGAAAGCGCGGCGAGCGCAGAATGCATGACCGTCTTGCAGGCGAAATTATGGATGCTTGCAATGGAACCGGCGCAGCAGTCAAAAAGCGTGAAGACACGCACAAAATGGCGGATGCAAACAAGGCATTTGCACATTACAGATATTAAAGAAGGACTGATTTTATGCCAAGAGAAGTATCCCTGGAAAAAACCAGGAATATCGGCATCATGGCTCATATTGATGCCGGTAAAACCACCACATCCGAGCGTATACTGTTCTACACAGGCAGAACGCACAAGATTGGTGAGGTGCACGAGGGTGCCGCCACAATGGACTGGATGGAGCAGGAGCAGGAGCGTGGTATTACCATCACCTCCGCCGCGACAACCGCATTTTGGAAAGACCATCGTGTAAACATCATTGACACACCGGGACACGTTGACTTCACTGTTGAGGTTGAGCGCAGTCTGCGTGTGCTTGATGGAAGTGTCACCGTGTTCTGTGCTAAAGGTGGCGTTGAGCCGCAAAGTGAGACGGTGTGGCACCAGGCAAACAAGTACAAAGTACCGCGTATGGCCTATGTCAACAAGATGGACATTATGGGTGCGGACTTTTACAGAGTCGTTGACATGATGCGTGACCGCTTAAAGTGTAACGCTGTGCCGATTCAATTGCCAATTGGTCAAGAGAGTGACTTTAAAGGACTTGTCGACCTTGTGGAGATGAGAGCTTATGTCTACTACGATGACCTCGGTAAAGACATCCGCGAGGAGGATATCCCCGCAGATCTTAAAGACAAAGCAGAGCAGTACCGCGCAGAGCTGTTAGAGGCTGTAGCCGAGACAGACGACACCCTTATGGAAAAGTTTTTGGAGGGCGAAGAGCTGTCCATCGACGAGATTAAGGTTGCACTGCGTAAAGCTACAATCGACAACATCGTTGTACCGGTTATCTGCGGTACGTCCTACAAAAACAAGGGCGTTCAAAAACTGCTTGATGCCGTTCTCGACTATATGCCGGCACCGACCGACATTGAGGACATCAAAGGCGTCAATCCCGACACAGAAAAAGAGGAATCGCGTCCGTCCAGCGACGATGCACCGTTCTCGGCGCTTGCGTTTAAGATTGCGACCGACCCGTTTGTGGGTAAACTTTGCTTTTTCCGTGTTTACTCCGGCACACTCAAATCCGGTAGCGGCGTTTACAACTCCGTCAAGGACAACAACGAGCGTATCGGACGTATTCTGCAGATGCACGCAAACCACCGTCAGGACATCGAAATGATCTACTCCGGTGACATCGCGGCGGCTGTAGGACTTAAAAACACAACAACAGGCGACACACTGTGCGACGAGAAACACCCCATCATCCTTGAGAGTATGGAGTTCCCCGAGCCGGTTATCCGCGTTGCCATTGAGCCGAAGACCAAAGCCGGTCAGGAAAAGATGGGTATTGCCCTGTCCAAACTGGCTGAGGAGGATCCGACATTTAAAACCTACACCGATGAAGAGACCGGACAGACAATTATTGCCGGTATGGGTGAGTTGCACCTTGAAATCATCGTCGACCGTATGCTCCGTGAGTTTAAGGTTGAGGCAAATGTTGGTGCACCGCAGGTTGCCTACCGTGAGACCATTCGTCGTCTTGCCGATGTGGATACAAAATATGCACGTCAGTCCGGCGGTCGCGGTCAGTACGGCCATGTTAAAATCAAAGCCGAGCCGCAGGAGAGCGGTAAAGGTTACGAGTTTGTTAACGCCATCGTCGGCGGTTCTATACCGAAAGAGTATATTGGACCGGTCGATCAAGGTATACAGGGTGCTATGGCAGCAGGTGTGCTTGCCGGTTACCCCGTTGTTGACGTAAAGGTTACACTTTACGATGGCAGTTACCATGACGTTGACTCCTCCGAAATGGCGTTTAAGATTGCCGGTTCTATGGCATTCAAAGAGGCTATGCGCAAGGCAGACCCCGTTATACTGGAGCCTATCATGAAGGTTGCCGTCATCGTGCCGGACGACTACATGGGCGATGTTATCGGTGATATCAACTCCCGTCGCGGTCAGATACAGGGTATGGATCCGCGCAACGGTGCAACACAGGTTAACGCTTTTGTACCGCTTTCGGGCATGTTCGGTTACGCCACCGACCTGCGTTCCAGAACACAAGGTCGCGGTCAGTATTCTATGGAGCCATCGCACTATATCGAAGTTCCCAAGAGCATTGCAGAGGGAATTATGAGCGGTCGCGCCAAAAAAGATTAAAAACACTTGATTTTTTCACAGAAATCAAGTACAATAACCTTAAATAATAAATGAATGATTTAAGTAAAGGAGACTAAAAGAAATGGGCAAAGCTAAATTTGAACGTAACAAACCCCATATCAACATCGGCACCATCGGCCACGTTGACCACGGAAAAACATCTCTTACAGCTGCTATCACAAAGGT
>CAYJFU010000105.1:0-1661 GCA_964369445.1 uncultured Oscillospiraceae bacterium
GAACAAAATGTCCGATGGGGTTTGTTACAAAACTATTAAGTCTTGATTAGGAAAGCTGTGTGAATGTGATGCCGAAAGAACCGTCATCTTCCTGGTACCAGTCAAGCTGTACAGCGCTGTAAGCTGTTAGGTCAAGACCCATTGTGTGGAAAGCATCACCGTCTGTGTCCTCTGTGTAGAGGTCGAACAGTGTGCCTGCCGGATAGCTCTCAGCAAACTCGATGGGTACTTCGCCGCCATCAACAAGAACGTAGTCAGTCGGAAGCATGTTCTCACCGTGCTCAGTATCTGTCTGTAAGGACAGGCCGATGTATGTGAGGTCAGCGCCAGTGTTGTTGATAAGTGTGAAGTTCGGTGTGTACAGTTCTTCTGCCGGTGCTTCTTCTGCCGGTGCTTCTGCTGCCGGTGCTTCTGCTGCCGGTGCCTCTGCTGCCGGTGCTTCTGCTGCCGGTGCTTCGGATGCTGCCGGTGCTTCGGATGCTGCCGGTGCTTCTTCGCCGCCGCAAGATGCGAACAGCACGACGCTCATGATAAGCGCCATAAGTAATGCTAATTTCTTCATGTTTCTCCTCCTAAAATTACTATTTTTATAGTGATTATACTTTAACACAAGACAACACTAATGTCAATGATAAATTAACAACTTTGGTTTTTGGTACACATTGCACATCTTAAGATGCTTCTATATGTGCAATGTTACAAAAAAATTCACTTTTGGTGATGTTAGAGTATTTAACGGTATCACCCTAAAGACTAAAATAGTATAGCTCTTCGAGCATTTTATATGACCCGGCGCAGATAACCTATTTTGACGAGATGTGTCGGTTTTAAGTTGACGGTTTGTTTTCTATAGTATAGAAAAGATTATTTATATAAATGGTCGGCTATGTCGCATTAAAAGCACGAAACAAAAAAACCGATGCCTTTTCAGACATCAGTTTTTAACGGTAGGTTATTTTATTTATGCCTTGCCTACAGAACCGAACAGCTCCATTTTTTCAATGACAGTCTTTTTGATGGCTTCGGTGCCGGGTGCAAGCAGTTTGCGCGGGTCAAAGCCTTTGCCCTCTTGATCCTTGCCTGCCTCAATGTATTCACGTGTAGCGGCTGCAAAGCTCAGCTGGCACTCGGTGTTGACGTTGATTTTGCATACGCCGAGCGATATTGCTTTTTTAATCATCTCTTCCGGTATGCCTGTACCGCCGTGCAGAACGAGCGGCATGCCCGGTACGGCTTTTTGTATAGCGGCAAGTGCATCAAAGTCAAGACCTGCCCAGTTTGCCGGATACTTACCGTGGATGTTGCCGATGCCGGCTGCCAAAAGGTCGATGCCGAGCGATGAAAGGGATGCACATTCCTCGGGGCTTGCTATGTCGCCACGGCCTACAACACCGTCTTCCTCGCCGCCGATAGAGCCAACCTCGCCTTCAACGGTTATGCCTTTGCTGTGTGCATACTCGACAATTTCCTTTGTCTTTGCAATATTTTCTTCGATGGAGTAGTGCGAACCGTCAAACATAACACTGGAAAAGCCGGCTTCGATACATGCTTTTGCACCGTCAAAGCTACCGTGGTCAAGGTGAAGAGCAACCGGAACGGTTATCTTTAACTCACTTACCATCGACTCCACCATAGCGGTGATGGTTTTATAGCCACACATG
>CAYJFU010000105.1:1671-3833 GCA_964369445.1 uncultured Oscillospiraceae bacterium
CCGGCACCCTCAGAAACACCGAGAATAATGGGGGAGTTCATTTCCTGTGCAGCCAAAAGTGCCGCTTTTGCCCATTCCATATTGTTAATGTTGATGTGACCTACTGCATAGTGGCCTTCGTGTGCTTTTTTTAGCATGTCCTTTAAGTTTACGAGCATAGTCTATTCTCCTAATTTATTCCTTATTAAGTAGATTATAACGCAAAAAGAAAAAAAAATCAATCGCTACAGCACAATATTTTCAATAAATTATGCCAACCGTGAGTTTTCAAAGTTACTCTCGCATTCATTTTGCGTTTCCCCCAGTCATTGTGGGAGAACGCAAAAAATACAGCAAATCTTTGTGCAACCCAAAATGAAACAAAGTATAATGCTTGTTAATTCATTGGAATCACCTCGTGACAACCCGAGTTATAACAAAATTGTGAAAATTTGCAAAAGAGGTAGTCAATTATATGCGCAGTGTGGTATAATATCTATCGTACATATTAGCCACGTGCAAAACACGTGAGCTAATGACTAAAGGTTGATAGCGAATGGCTATTTTTGATTTGATGTGCAATTACTTGATATTTTTTGCAACTTAAAACAATTAATTTTCTAAAAACAACATTATTCTTTGGCCATTAGCCGCAAGTGCGCACTGCACTTGTCTATACATATTACAATGGAGCAAAACTGTATGTCGAGCAATCAAAATTACAACAAAAAACGCAAACAGCCTATCGGATGGATTATATTGAGCGTGCTAAAGAATACCGCGCTGTTTTTAATGCGTTCACTGGTGGTTGTTGGGTGTCTGGCGGTTATAGCAGGCTCTCTTGCTGCGGTTTGGGTCAGTCTTTATATTGTAGAAGAGACAGCAAACGACGATCAACTGCTTGATCTGAACAACTATAAACTCAGCTTTACAACGATACTTTATGCCAAGAACCCCGATACCGGTGAGTATGAAGAATATCAGCGTCTGATAGGTGATGAAAACCGCATCTGGACGGACTATCAAAACATATCCGAGCACATGGTAAACGCAGTCGTGGCGGTTGAGGACTCGATATTCTGGGAGCATGACGGTATCAACTATGCGCGTACATTGGCAGCGACCATCACCGATATTACCTCAATCAGCCTTTTGGACGAGGGTGATGGTGCCTCGACCATAACACAGCAGCTTGTCAAAAACATTACCGGCGATGACTCCATCGACAGGATGCGTAAAGTGCGCGAGATTTTCCGCGCCATTGCCCTTGAAAACCGCTACTCTAAAGAGGTTATCATGGAGGCATACCTCAACACATTCCGACTGTCCGACAACATTGCAGGTGTTGAGACAGCGGCTAACGTCTATTTTGGCAAATCCGCAGGTCAGCTGACTATACCCGAGGCGGCAATGATAGCTGGTATTACGCAGTCACCGGTACAGTACGATCCTTATGACAACCCCGAAAACTGTCTTGAGCGTCGCAACACCGTACTTTATCACATGAACCGTGTGGGATACATCACGCAAGAAGAACTGGAAATGTATTGGGACGAGCCGCTTGGACTTATCTCTGAAACCGAGCCTGTGCCGGCGCGTATCGTCATCGAGGGTGAGGACGGCGAGCTTATCGACGAGACCGGTGAACAGGTTGACTCTGAGGAACTGGCTGAAGTAGCCGGTGATGTTTCCGTTGACGAAGACGGCACGCTTGTGCGCACCAAAGAGGTCAACAGCTGGTACACCGACATGGTTATCGACGATGTTATAGATGATCTGGTGGAGCAAAAGGGTTACACAAAGGAAGAGGCCTCTTACTATCTCTACAACAGCGGGCTTAGAATTTATCTTCCCATTGACCTAGACTTGCAACAGGCTATGGAGGATTTTTATTACGATCCTGCCGTATATAATGAATACTACCCCGAAATTGAAGCGACGGCTATCGACGGCAACGGCGAGCCGATTTTGGACGAAAATGGCGAAACGACAACCGTTATACCGCAGGCGGCGATGGTTACAGTCGGTTATAACGGTGAGATACTGGGTATCATAGGCGGTCTTGGCGAAAAAACCGGCGATCGCATACTAAACAGGGCAGCGGACAGCCTGCGCCAGACAGGTTCTACCATGAAACCCATCGGTGCCTATGCACCGGCACTTGAATATGACCGTATAACCTA
>CAYJFU010000106.1:0-3784 GCA_964369445.1 uncultured Oscillospiraceae bacterium
TCAACAGATTGCAGGAAAGACCACTCAGGAGCACGTTGATGCACTGGAGTGTTGTGCCTGTCCCGGCGTGGGTTCGTGTAGCGGCATGTTTACCGCCAACTCCATGAACTGCCTGTCGGAGGTGCTGGGTCTTGCCCTGCCCTACAACGGCACTATTCCTGCCGTTTATTCCGAGCGACTTATTTTGGCGCGAGAGACAGGCCGGCGCTCGGTTGCTCTCGTCGCCGAAAACATTCTGCCGCGTGACATTTTGACACAGCAAGCGTTTAAAAATGCCCTTGCCGTCGACATGGCACTCGGATGCTCCACAAACTCTATGTTACATCTTCCCGCCATCGCGCACGAGGCCGGCATAAAGCTTGACCTGGCGCTTGCAAACGATGTCAGCGCCGTCACACCTAATCTATGTCGCCTTGCACCGGCAGGTCGCCACTTTATTGAGGATCTGCACGCCGCCGGCGGTATACCGGCCGTCATAAACAGGCTTTTGAAAGCCGGACTTGTCGACGGCAACACAAAAACCGTCACCGGCATGACATTTGCCGAGCTGTTTAGCCGCTGTGAGGTACTGGACAACGACGTTATCCGCACCACCGAACAGCCGTACAGCAACACAGGCGGTATCGCGGTGCTCAAAGGCAACCTTGCGCCGGACGGCTGTGTTGTAAAGCGCAGTGCAGTGGCACAAAACATGCTCAAAGTGACCTGCAACGCGCGTGTTTTCAACAGCGAAGAGGAGGCAATAGCCGCCATCAACGCACAAAGCATCGTGGCCGGCGACTGTGTCGTCATACGTTATGAGGGACCACGAGGCGGCCCCGGTATGCGTGAGATGCTCTCCCCTACCGCAACGCTTGCCGGCATGGGACTTGACAGCAGTGTCGCGCTTATAACCGACGGACGTTTCTCCGGTGCCACACGAGGTGCGGCGATAGGACATGTTTCGCCGGAAGCCGCGGCAGGTGGTCCTATAGCGTACATAAACGACGGTGACATCATAGAGATTGATATACCCAAAGGCACCATTGCCGTGCAACTGACGGATGAGGAGCTACAGCGCCGAAAAAGTGAGACAACGCTTCTTGAAGCAAAGATAAAGACGGGCGTACTATCCCGTTATGCGCGCATGGTAAGCAGTGCCGCGCAGGGAGCTGTACTGGAATAACACAGTGAGGAATAACATGCATAAAAATATAAAGATATTTGACACGACGTTACGTGACGGAGAGCAATCCCCCGGCTGTTCCATGAATCTGCCGGAAAAGATAGAAATAGCACGTCAACTCGAACGCTTAAAGGTCGACGTTATCGAAGCAGGTTTTGCCATAGCTTCGCCCGGTGATTTTGAGGCGGTGCGCGCTGTTGCGCTCGCGGTCAAGACACCCGTCGTCTGTAGCCTTTCGCGCATGGTCGAGGCGGATATTTTGCGTGCGGCGGAAGCGGTAAAGGTTGCCGCCAATCCGCGTATACACACCTTTATCGCCACAAGCGACCTGCATTTGGAGCACAAGCTTAAAATGTCGCACAACAAGGTGCTGGACACCATCGACGAGATGGTTGCCCTTGCAAAGCGCCACTGTGACGACGTTGAGTTTTCCGCCGAGGATGCCTCGCGCAGTGACATAGCATTTTTGTGCGAAGCGGTCAGCCGTGCCATCAAAGCCGGTGCTACCGTTATCAACCTACCCGACACCGTCGGCTACTCGACACCCGGTGAGATGTTCGAGCTGTTTTCCGCGGTTAGCAAAGGGGTTAAGGACATAGACAAAGTCACCCTTTCCGCACACGGGCACAACGACCTCGGTCTGGGTGTCGCAAACTCACTGGCGGCGATGATGGGTGGTGCAACTCAGATAGAGTGTACCGTAAACGGCATCGGCGAGCGCGCCGGTAACGCGGCACTGGAAGAGATAGTCATGGCCATAGCCACCCGCAGTGAGTTTTACGGTGCCACAACCAACCTCGACACGACGCAACTTTACCGCACCAGCCGCCTGCTGTCGCAGATTATCGGTGTCAACGTTGTGCCAAACAAGGCTATCGTCGGCGCAAATGCCTTTGCGCATGAGTCCGGTATTCATCAGCACGGCGTGCTTGCCAACCGCAAAACCTACGAGATTATGACACCCGAGAGCGTCGGCTACTCCAGTAACAAGATGGTGCTTGGCAAACATTCCGGCCGCCACGCGTTCAGCGACAGGCTAAAGCAGCTTGGCTTTGACCTGCCGAAAGTGGAGCAGGATGCGGCATTTGAAAAGTTCAAGATGCTGTGCGATAAGAAAAAGAGCATCACCGACAGGGATATCGAGGCTATCGTCGGCAACCACGTTGTCGAGGAACAGTCCAAATTCACCCTTGAGAGCTTTGTCGTCAACGCAGGCACACACATTGATGCCACCGCCACCATTAAACTCACGCGCGATGATGGCGCAGTCAAGGTGCGCACCGCACTTGGCAGTGGTCAGATAGAGGCGGCATACAACGCCATAAACAAGATTGCCGGCTTTGTGCCGACACTTGAAGACTACCAAATCCACGCCGTTTCCGAGGGCGAGGACGCACAGGGCGAAGTCACCGTCAAGCTGTCGCACAACGATAAGATATACACTGCACGCGGCGTTTCCACCGATGTTGTGGAAGCCAGTATACTTGCCTACATCGGCGGCATAAATAAAGTACTGCAATCAAAGTAAACGGAGAACAACATGTCAAAAAAAATAGAGTTGTTTGACTCGACACTGCGTGACGGCGCTCAGGGCGAGGGTGTTTCCTTCACCGTCGGCGATAAGCTTAAGGTGGTTGAACTACTGGACGAGCTTGGTTTTCACTACATAGAGGCGGGCAACCCCGGCTCCAACCCAAAAGACCTCGACTTTTTCGAAAGAGTCGCGGAACTTAAACTTAAAACCGCACAGATAGTCGCGTTCGGCTCGACACGTCGCAAAGGCATCACCGCCGAGCAGGACGCAAATGTGCAGTCGCTTCTAAAGGCAAACACCGACGTTGTGGCGATATTCGGCAAAAGCTCGACACTGCATGTCGAAAACGTTATAAATGCCACATTGCCGGAAAACCTCGACATGATCTGCGACACCGTTGCATTTTTCGTGCAGAGAGGTAAAAAGGTCATCTACGACGCCGAGCACTTTTACGACGGCTATAAACTTAATGCCGACTACGCCATGCAGACGCTCGGTGCAGCTGTAAAGGGTGGTGCTGACGTGCTGTGTCTGTGCGACACTAACGGCGGTTGCCTGCCGGAGGAGATACAGAGCATCACGGCTCACGTGGTCAAGGAATTTAAGGACGTTAAAGTCGGCATCCACTGTCACAACGACAGCGGTCTTGCGGTGTCAAATTCCTACACCGCCGTTGTTAACGGCGCGTGCCATGTTCAGGGCACCTTTATCGGTATCGGCGAGCGTACCGGCAACACCAACCTGTCGACGCTGTTGCCGCTGTTGCAACTTAAAGCAGGCTATGAGTGCCTGAGCGATACCGCCATGTCCTCCATGACAGAAGTGGCGGAGCAGATGGCCGCCATCACCAACATGAATCTGCCGGGTAACTTCCCGTTTGTTGGCTCGTCGGCATTTGCGCACAAGGGCGGTATGCACATCGACGGCGTGGGCAAACTTTCCAGCAGTTTTGAGCATGTAAACCCCGAGGTGGTCGGCAACCGTCGCCGCCTGCTGATAAGCGAGGTTGCAGGGCGCAAGGCGGTTCTTGCAAAGATAGACAACATCTTCCCCGGACTTGACAAGGAAAGCTCCGAGGCAAAGCG
>CAYJFU010000107.1:0-297 GCA_964369445.1 uncultured Oscillospiraceae bacterium
AAATACCCCTCTACCCTGACCTCACTGCCGCCCACACTGTACAGCAGTATCCGGTCCTTGCCGGGCACAAGTAACGGGTCGGCGTAGCTGTGCCCAAGTCGGCGCACCTGCTTTGCACTGTCGGAAATCAAAATAACCTCCTGCTCGCCGGCAACCGCGGCACCTGTGCCTATCGGTGTGGCGGTGACGACATCCGGCAGGTTTAAAGGCGCGGGAAAACCGCCGCCCCTTATAAGCGTAAGGCGCACCAAATCGACCGCCTGTGAAGCATAGCCGAAAAGCGGCGTAAAAAAGCCG
>CAYJFU010000107.1:307-3771 GCA_964369445.1 uncultured Oscillospiraceae bacterium
AGCAAGCAGTACACCCAGTATAACCAAAACTATTGCAACAGCAAAACGGCGCATTGACATAAACCGCCTGCGCCGTTTGATTGCATCTAACTTTTTTTTGTGTTCCGACACGGTACCGTGTCTTTCGGGTTGTTGCATTTCACCTAAAAAGTATTATACGTTCAGTACCAAATGTGCAGGCAAGCCCTTTACATAGATTGGCTGTATTTCGCCTTGAATAAGCGGAAGTGCATAGTCCACAAACTCCTGAGTTACGTGGTTGTTTGCAAGGTCAATCCACTCAAGCGGTATGGTTTTTTCTACGTTTGCTATTTCGGACACGGCAAAGGCATCCGTAACGCAGTGGTAAGGTGCTGTGCTGACGCGGTCAAGGGTAATCATGCAACCTGTCTTACCAGCTAAAGCGGCATTAACAGCAGCTGCACCAACAGCAAAAGCCTCATTTACGTCGGTTAGCGATGCGCAATGTGCGGCGCAACGTTGCAGAGCAGACAGCTCTACCTTACGTGTTTTACAACCGATTTTATCGCCTATAATGCGTGCGAGCACATCAGCTGTACCGCCGAGTTGCTTGTGACCGAAAGCATCAACTGAGGTGGAGGTTTCTGTCATCTCGAATATGTATTTGCCGTCTTTGGTTTTGCAACCCTCGGACACAGCAACAAGCACAGCCTTTTTGCTCTCTTGCACCTTTTTAATGCCGTTGATAAACACATCGATATCGAAAACCGTCTCCGGTAGAAAGATGAGATCGGGGCCATCGCAACCCTCGCCTGCAGCGAGTGCGGATGCCGCTGTCAGCCAGCCGGCGTTACGTCCCATAACCTCAACGATGGTGACCATCTTCTGGTCGTAAACGCGACCGTCGCGGATGAGCTCACGTACCGATGTTGCTATGTATTTCGCGGCGGAGCCAAAGCCCGGTGTGTGGTCGGTAACGGCAAGGTCATTGTCGATAGTTTTGGGAACACCGACAAAACGGATGTCACTGCCGATTTTTGCGCCATAAGCAGCAAGTTTCTTGGTCGTGTCCATGCTGTCGTTGCCGCCGTTGTAGAAGAAGTAGCTGATATCCATTTTCTTTAATATAGCAAACAGCTTTTCAAATGTCTCGGGTGCTTTATCTTCGTCGGGCAGTTTGTAACGGCAGGAGCCTAAAAATGCAGACGGTGTACGCTTTAAAAGCTCGAGATCAAGGTCGGTTTTAACCTGTGTGGACATGTCGACATATCTCTCTTCAAGCAAACCCTGTATACCGTTTAACATGCCATAAACGGTAAGACCGGCATCGTGCGCCGTTTTGTACACGCCCGCAAGGCTGGAGTTGATAACGGAGGAGGGACCTCCGGACTGACCTACAATTACATTTCCCATAAAATTAAATTCCTTTCCGGTATACTAGTCTTGCAATCGGAGCGACTTTTCACCCCGACCAACAGCTTTAAAAGCTACATTGTTAATTGTATCACGAAATGCTTTGCTTGTCAACGCGGTGGGGATGGATACGCAAAAAATAAACATCAAGTCATCACTTATGATATTTGTAAATCGTTAGCTTGAATAACTGTTGTTTTTATTGTGTTTTTGTAATATAATTACATACATTGTACGCACAATCAAAATTATTTAAATCAGGATCGTAGCGTTTTGCTAATTTAATCTGTATCATCGCTGATAATCTACGGCGGCGTTCCGCTGTCTTCCGGAAGCTTTGGTCAAGAAAACTGTGCAAATGGGGGTGATAATTATGCTTCTTTTTGCGATATTGTGCGCAATAGTGACAGCCGTTTTAGCATTCGACGTATTCGCGCGTACCCGCCCCCAAAATCGCCGCAGGTGTGCATCCGCTTGGCAAAGATGCATAAAAAAACTAAAAAGACTGTAAAAACCCTGCATTTTTACTTGACAAATGCATTATTTTATATTAATATATATAGGCAGTCAAAAAACACAAAGTGATGATTGTACTGTAAATATGCGCCTTTAGCTCAGCTGGATAGAGTGTGTGGCTACGAACCACAAGGCCAGGAGTTCGAATCTCTTAAGGCGCGCCAGAAAAAGAGAAATCATGCAGTTATATAGACTGCATGATTTTTCTTTTTCTAACATTTTTTATAACATGCCTTTTTTAAAGTCAGTACAATTACGCCGGTACACCTAGTAACATTGAACAAAATTAGGTTTTTTTGTAACATCCAGTAATAACAGCAGCTCACGCTCTCACTTGGATTGCGCCTTATAGGTTGCACCTGAAGAGAGCTTGCGCATTTTGCTAATGAGTTTTACGATGAAAGTTTCACAGTTAATTTAACAAAAGCAGCCTTTTGCTGTGTCTATTGGTGTAAATATTACTGTAAGCTGTTCACTTGTGTCTACGTTTGTTATGCTCGGCGCACTTGCAAAGCTAAATGTGCCCTCAGCGGCATGATAAAGCTCTTTTTAAACCTCACTCTATATAGTAGCAATAACCATTAAAACCTGATTTACCAGCGACACATTCAATTAGGTATTGAAAATTAAAGTATGTTTAAGGTTTATAAGGTATACTCTAAACATAGCAAAAATTACAACAATTAAATCGGAGGATTATTTATGAAAAAAATTACGGCGCTTTTTTTAGCGATAGTTATATGTGCAAGCCTTGTGGCGTGTCAAAGTCAAGACACTGAGGTTTCTACAAGTGACACAAATCAAACACAAGAAAGTCAGGTCATTGAAAACAATAGCACAGAAGCAACCGCAGATGAGCCAAGTGGACCTCCTTCGGGAGGAGATGCAGAAGGTTCCGGACCCCCTCCGGGCGATGTGCAAACGGTGACAAGCACTTATACAGTTGAAGAAGCTGAAGCGATAGAAGCTGACCTTGTGGCAACTGTAGGCTATGAGGCAAGTGTTGATGGTTATCCTATTGTTGATACCAATCAGACAACATTTTTCTCCAACGATGCTATTATCGATGAGCCGGCTGAAGGAGATACGTTTTATGGTCAAGATGCCCAGTTTGCAGGCAACTCACCTAACTACACAGACAATGGCGATGGTACTATAACCGACAATGTAACAGGGCTTATGTGGGTTCAAGACCCAGGAGAAAAGTTAACATGGCCTGAGGCAATCGAACTACTTGAAGAATTAAACGACAGCAATTACTTGGGCTACTCTGACTGGAGAATTCCATCAATGAAAGAGCTTTATTCTTTAGTTGATTTTTCAGGAAACACAGGGACAAGTTCATCTGCATCCACACCATATATTGACACAGATTATTTTGTATTCGAATATGGTGATGCTGCTGGCGAGTCACGCTTTATAGATTCACAAATCCTAACTTCTACAATCTACGGTTCAACAACTTTAGGTGGAAATACAACAGTATTTGGATACAACTTCGCTGATGGACGCATTAAAGGTTATGAAATTGATAAAAATTTCTACTGCTATTTTGTTCGTGGAAACACAAGTTA
>CAYJFU010000108.1:0-3515 GCA_964369445.1 uncultured Oscillospiraceae bacterium
TGAGTTACCGCTCACAATGGGTGGTGGCATAGGTCAGTCCAGAATGTGCATGCTACTATTGCAAAAAGCACATATCGGTGAGGTTCAGGTGTCGGTATGGGACGGCGAAACAGTCTCAGCCGCAAAAGCAAATGGCATCAATCTTTTATAAAGGAGAGAAAGGTAAATGAATAACAGTCCCAATAAAAATGTTCCGAGCATTTTCGGAAGCAAGGTATTCAATGACACCGTTATGCGTCAGCGGTTGCCCAAAGATGTCTACAAGGCGCTTAAAAGAACAGTGTCTGAGGGAAAACACCTACAGCTTGAGGTTGCAAATGTTGTTGCAACAGCCATGAAAGACTGGGCGACGGAAAACGGTGCTACACACTATACTCATTGGTTCCAGCCGATGACAGGCATAACAGCGGAAAACCACGACAGCTTTATATCTCCTTACGGCGATGACGGCGTCATAATGGAATTTTCCGGCAAAGAGCTTGTGCGTGGCGAACCAGATGCCTCTAGCTTTCCGTCCGGCGGTCTGCGCGCCACATTTGAAGCACGCGGTTACACTGTTTGGGACACAACCTCCTTCGCTTTTATAAAGGATAACAGCCTTTGCATCCCCACTGCGTTTTGCTCCTACAGCGGTGAGGCTTTGGATAAGAAAACCCCACTTTTGCGCTCGATGGAGGCGATAGACAAGCAGGCGATGCGTATACTGCGACTGTTTGGCAACACAAAGGCAAAGCGTGTACTTACCACCGTCGGCCCTGAGCAGGAATACTTTTTAATTGACGAGCAACTGTTCAACAAGCGCCCCGACCTTGTGACCTGTGGCAGAACACTTTTCGGTGCAAGACCGCCTAAGGGTCAGGAGATGGACGACCATTACTTCGGTGCACTAAAGCCACGTGTATCCGCATACATGAAGGATCTGGAAGAGGAGCTGTGGAGCCTTGGCATACTGGCTAAGACAAAGCACAACGAGGTTGCACCTTCACAGCACGAACTTGCACCGATATTTACCACTACCAACGTTGCAACGGATCACAACCAGCTGACGATGGAGCTTATGAAAAGTGTAGCATCAAGGCATGGTCTTGTGTGCGTGTTGCATGAAAAACCGTTTGCCGGCGTTAACGGTAGCGGTAAGCACAACAACTGGTCACTGTCCACCGATTACGGTGCAAACCTGTTGGAGCCGGGCGACACCCCCCACGAAAATGCTCAATTTTTACTGTTTTTAGCGGCCGTTGTCAAGGCTGTTGACGACTATCAGGATATGCTGCGCGTGTCGGTGGCAAGCGCAGGCAACGCCCACCGTCTGGGCGCTAACGAGGCACCTCCCGCTATCGTCTCGATGTTTTCAAGCGCTTATGGACGAGTCTGAGTATATCGGCAAAGAGCGTATACAGATGGAGATAGGCGCTACAGTGCTACCGCATTTCCCAAAAGACACGACCGACCGCAACAGAACCTCTCCGTTTGCCTTTACCGGCAACAAATTTGAATTTAGAATGCTCGGTTCGACCTTCTCCATTTCAGGTCCCAATATAGTACTTAATAGCGCTGTCGCAGAGGTGCTGAGCGGTTTTGCCGACACCCTTGAAGCACAGCCCGACTTTGACAAGGCACTGCCTGCACTTATTAAGGAAACCATCAGAAATCACAACCGCATTATCTTTAACGGCAACAACTACTCACAAGAGTGGGTGGACGAGGCTAAAAAGCGTGGTCTTTTAAATCTCATGACCACCGTTGACGCGCTTCCGACCTATGTTTTACAAAAAAACATCGACCTTTTTGTAAAACACGGCGTGTTTACCAAAACAGAGGTGGAGTCGCGCTACGAAATTATGCTTGAAAGCTACTGCAAGACAATGCATATCGAAGCACTCACGATGATTGATATGGTCAAAAAGGAGATAATGGCATCTTCTTTCGCCTATCAAAATGAGATAATGCAGTTGCTGTGTGGCAAAAAGGATGTTGGCATTGACGCTAATGTTGAAGAAAAGCTGACAAAAAAGCTGTCCCATCTCACTGAGGAGCTGGCAAACAGTGTTGAGTCACTCGAAACAGCTGTCGTGACCGCGAAGACCATCGAAGACAGCTTAGAGCTTGCAAAATACTACCGCGGCACAATATTTGCAAATATGAACAAACTGCGCATGACGGTGGATGAGCTTGAAACCTGCATAGCCAAAAAATACTGGGCGTTCCCAAGCTATGCCGAGCTACTTTACAGCGTAAACTAGTCAAATAAAATATCGTACACAATGGCGTGTATTTTCCGGTTTAACGGAGAATACACGCCTGTTTTTTATACAGAAAAGGAGGCAATATGTTTTCAGCAGTAGACACAATATGGACGCTCTTGGGAGCGGTGCTTGTATTTTTTATGCAAGCAGGTTTTGCGATGGTAGAAACCGGATTTACGAGGGCAAAAAACGCCGGTAACATCATCATGAAAAACCTTATGGACTTCTCCCTCGGCACGCTTATGTTTTGGCTTTTGGGCTTTGGACTCATGTTCGGAGGTAGCGGACTGTTTATAGGCGGTTTTGATCCGTTTATACAGGGCGATTACAGCTCCTCAATACCTACAGCGGCGTTTATCATCTTTCAGACGGTGTTCTGTGCAACCGCCTCGACAATTGTGTCGGGTGCTATGGCAGAACGCACCAAATTCTCAACCTACTGTATATACAGCGTTATAATCAGTGCTGTGGTCTACCCGATTTCCGGTCACTGGATCTGGGGTGGCGGCTGGCTTTCACAGATGGGCTTTCATGACTTTGCAGGCTCCACTGCGGTTCATATGGTCGGTGGTGTTGCCGCTCTTGTCGGCGCTAAAGTTCTCGGCCCGCGTATCGGCAAATACTCAAAATCCGGAAAGTCAAGAGCTATACCCGGTCACAGCCTTACGCTTGGCGCATTAGGCGTGTTTATACTTTGGTTCTGCTGGTTCGGTTTCAACGGTGGCTCAACCGTTTCAATGACCGACGGCTCTATCGAAACAGCGGCTAACATTTTTGTAACAACCAACATTGCAGCAGCAGCGGCGGCGGTAGTCGTCATGGTAATAACCTGGATACGCTACAAAAAGCCCGATGTGTCCATGACACTCAATGGCGCGCTTGCAGGACTTGTTGCCATTACGGCCGGATGTGACGTTGTCTCCCCGGTGGGCGCTTTCTTTATCGGTGTTATCTCCGCGTTTGTCGTGGTATTCGGCATTGAGTTTGTCGACAAAATCCTTAAGATAGACGATCCCGTTGGTGCGGTTGGCGTGCACGGTATGTCCGGTGCGGTCGGCACAATTTTAGTTGGTGTGTTTGCACTTGACGGCGGACTGCTTTACGGTGGTGGTTTTGATTACCTCATAGTACAGGTAATCGGTGTAGCGGCAGTTATCGCATGGGTTGCCATAACAATGTCTATAGTATTTATCGTGCTCAAAAAGACAGTTGGTCTGCGCGTTTCCAAAACAGAAGAGATCGCCGGTCTTGACATAGAAGAGCACGGTC
>CAYJFU010000109.1:0-3386 GCA_964369445.1 uncultured Oscillospiraceae bacterium
AACCATCGACACGAGGATTTTCAGTCCTCTGCTCTACCGACTGAGCTACAGAGGCATTGGAGCGGATTACGAGGCTCGAACTCGCTACCTCCACCTTGGCAAGGTGGCGCTCTACCAGATGAGCTACATCCGCATTGGTGCCTCCGGACGGAATCGAACCGCCGACACGGGGATTTTCAATCCCCTGCTCTACCGACTGAGCTACAGAGGCAAGTGCTACATAATTGTTTAATGGCGACCCAGATGGGACTCGAACCCACGACCTCTAGCGTGACAGGCTAGCGTTCTAACCAACTGAACTACTGGGCCACATTAATGGTGGGAACAACAGGGCTCGAACCTGTGACCCCCTGCTTGTAAGGCAGGTGCTCTCCCAGCTGAGCTAAACTCCCGTGTGGTGCGAAATATATATTACACCATATTCAAGCATTTGTCAACCGGTTTTTTTCAATTTATCACTTTATTTGTAAATTTAACTTTAAAACGAGTGAATTTTGTATAATATAGTCAAACGATTAGGACCGATTGACCTATCGACATCTCCATTTAAAAAAAACAAAAGAAACTATTTCCCCGCGCTAAAAACAGCACGCCCCTGCGAGGTTGCATCAAGTGTTCCGTACTCGCCGCTTTGAATTTCATCCTGCAGTATTGCGGTTACAAGCTCTATCTTATAGTCAAGGGCAAGATCACTGCCAAGCAAAACATTAACCCTGCCGTCATAGTTAAAGCTTATGTTTAGCGGATCGCTTAAATTAATTTCCGTAACTCTGTCGTGGATACCCTGTTGTTTTAAATAATCAAGCAGCTTTGTGAGCAGTTCCAGTTTTTGTGCATCGCTTGGGGCAAGATACCCGCCCGGCGCCTCTGTCGTTGAGTCGACACCTATAATAGAGCAAAACACCTCACCCTCCTCGACCGGGCGCAGTATGCGCAGGTTTTGCGAGAGCAGGTAGCGTCCCTGTGATAACTGCACCGAATAGCTCTCAATCGACGGCACCAGTGTCACGACAACCGTAGAGGGCAAACTGCGACGCACCGTGGCGTCCTCTATATAGACAAAACTGCTTTCTATTGCTCTTTCAGCCTCTGCGGTGCTAAAGGTAAAAATATTTTCCTCCGGCAAAATGGGAACGTGCGATGTTATCTGGCTGTCGGTGTAGATGGTCTCACCCTCCACGCGAAAACCCTCCACTCGGAATATGAGCAGTACGGTAAACACCGTCCCGAACACTGCTAAAAACGTCATAAACAGTATCAGCAACGCTTTGCGCCTTGCACGGCGTCTGCGCGCTATCCTGTTGGTCAACTTGATACGGGACGGGTGTGTGCCGTTACGCGCGCTTTTAGAGGGCATTGCGGCGCGCTCAGGCACTTCGTCGGTTTGCCCAACCGGCGAAGTGCCTATAATGGTATAATTCTCAAATTCGTCCTTTTGCTTTCTTTTGTCAGACATGCTCACTTCCGTTTTGTTTGTTGGGTTACAGTTTAAACCGGCAATGTTTTATGCAATATATGCTGTACTTTTGATAGCTTTCCCCACCTCCGACTAGGAGCACTCTCAAAAAAAGACAAAAATGTAGTTGTTCACCTTAAAAAACGACAAATGCTTGCCGAGTAAAAATTTCGCTTATCAATGTGGAGAATTAAAGCATACTTGTCGTATTCCGGATGACCATAGCGAAGATAGACTCAATTTCTGTCAGGAAAGTGTGGTGGTGTTTGAGTTAAATAACTATATTGTTCAACAATAGTTTATACATGCGCCGAGTTTTTGGTAACTGCTTACGACATTTTCGTAACCGCGCTTTATAAAGTTTATATTTTTAATAACACTGTCACCCTGTGCGGCAAGTGCCGCCACAAGCAGTGCCGCGCCGCCACGCAGATCACACGCTTTAACCTGTGCGCCGTACAACTGTGTCATACCCTCTATGTACACACAACTGCCTTTGCGCCCTGCCTTTGCACCGAACTTTGAAAATTCCTCGGCACAGCGAAACCTGTCGCTGAATATCGTGTCGTCGATGACGGTACTCCCCTCCGACACTAGCATCGCGGCCGCAAGTAGCGGTGCGGCATCGGTGGCAAAGCCGGGGTACACCTCTGTTTTGACGTAGCCCAGACCGCTCAAAGGGCGCTCACAGCTAATATGTATGCTTTGCTGTGTGCTGTTTACCGTGGCACCGCCCTTTGTCAGCAGTTCCAGTAGTGGTATCACAAGCGCAGGACGCGTGTTGCCTATCTCGACCGCCCCACCTGCCGCCGCCACAGCACAAAGGAACGTCGCCGTCTCTATCCTGTCGGGGATGATGCTATAATCGCAACTGTGCAGATGTGCAACACCGTCAATAGTTATCGTGTCACTGCCGGCACCTGAGATCTGTGCACCTGCCGCACAGAGGAAACCTGCCAAATCCGCCACTTCCGGTTCACGCGCCGCTCCACGCAGAATGGTTCGCCCTGTCGCCGTGACCGCCGCCATCATAAGCGTCTCGGTCGCCCCAACACTTGGAAACCTCAACAGTATATCCGCACCAAACAGCCCGTTTTCAGCATAACATAGTATCTTGTCGTCGATCTCTCGAATATTCACACCCATCTTGGCAAGCCCCTCAAGGTGCAAATCTATCGGTCGTGCGCCGAGTTTGCAACCGCCGGGCGGATAGATGATAGCAAGTTTTGTCGTGGCAAGCAACGGTGCAAGGAAAAATATCGAGGATCGCATAGTGTTCATCAGCTCTTTATCGATACAACTCTCCAGCTGGCGGTAACGCTTGACGGAAAGCGTGTTGCCGCATTGTTCGACGTGCGCTCCGAGCTGTTTTAGTATCAGTGCACAGTTGGAAACATCGGACAATACCGGTGCATTGGATATATTGCAACCGCCCTCTATCAGCAATGTCGCCGCGAGTATCGGCAGTATGCTGTTTTTGGCACCCTGGACATTTACACTTCCATAAAGCGGTTTTTTACCGGCAACTAAAATTTTCTCCAAAACTACACCTCTTTTTCTGCCATTTGTTTTAGATTATGCAGAAAAAGACATATTTGCTACTCAACATTAAATAGTGCACGAATACTTTTGCGTTCACTAACCCTCGGCGGGGGGTAGGATGGAGAATATCTTCCTAACCTAATGCCATCAATTTGCTACTCTACCAGTAGCTTTTCCATGTGAATATAGATTTTGTGCAGTGCACCCTGAACCCAACAACTCTTAGCCGCCACCGCCATTTCTTTTAGCGCGCCCCTGTCCTCGTTCAAACGCTTTACGTGCTCATAGAGAAGCTCTGAGGTCAAATCCTTTTCAAGTATAAGTATCGCCGCACCTTCATCGGATAACTGTTTTGCGTTATAGTATTGGTGATTTTCCGCCACGTTGG
>CAYJFU010000110.1:0-2686 GCA_964369445.1 uncultured Oscillospiraceae bacterium
GACACAATGCGCGCCTCGAGCATCAACGACAGGTTACCACCCGGTGCCGTCACGGCTGACACCGTCGTCACGACCGACAAACGGTATGGGGTCATACTGTCCAACCTTTTAGGCAGGATAATACTTGCGCAGGACATAAACGAGGCGGGCGACTTTGCGAAAAAGTTGTCCTACCGCTACAGAATAGTGACGCTTGACGGGCAGGTTATCAACGCCGGCGGATCCTTTACCGGCGGCTCGGTGGCAAGGGGTACCGGCACATTTACCCGTCAGACCGAGATGGAGCGCTTAAAGCAGGACATAGCAAGCAAGCAGGGAGAGCTCGCCAAACTGTCCGACGACGTGGAGCGCGCCAAGGCGGAACACCGCACGATAGCCGCCGACGTTCAGGCGACACAGGCGGAACTGCAACGCGCCTCGGAGGAGTGTGTAAGGGTAAAGACCTCCACAGCGGCGGCGGCGCAGTTTTACGAGGTAGCACGCGAGGCGTATGAGCTGTCATTGACGGTGGCACAGGCGGCGCAGGCACGTGAAAAGGAGCTGTTGCAGAGCATAGAGTTACACTCCGAGAACATCGCGCGCACAGCTGAGCAACTGGCAGAGGTTGACAAGGAACTGAGCGGTTTTGACGGCGACAACAAAGAGCAGGACGATGCAAGGCAGTTGTTGCAACAAAATTTGACACATGCTCAACTGGAGGCGCTTGCGACGGAAAAGGATTTACAGCAGGTACAGCAGACACTGGCGGTACTGCAAGAGCAGAGCGAACAGAGCGAGCAGGGGCGGTTGCAACGCGAGCGCTACATAGCGGAACTGGACGAAAACATCCGCAAAAACGAAGCGGAGATACTTCGCCTTATAGCGGAGTCGGAGCAACTCAAACAGAGCGCACGCCGGCTACAGACCGACATAGAGTCTCTTGCGGCAAAGCGCCTTGACGGAGAGGGTGAGCTGACGGCGAACAACAACGCGCTAAAGGACTACTACGGACGACAGGAGGAACTGTCAAAGGAAAAGGCGCGCCTGTCCGAGCGCGAGTACGCACTGCAAACGGAGTACGATACGACTATATCCAAACTGTGGGAGGAGTATGAGCTGGGCATGACCGACGCGCGTGAATTTGCCGTCGAGTACGAGAGCCTTTCTGCATTGAAACGCGCCGTGGCGGAAGTTCGTGCCGATATAAGGGCACTCGGCAACGTCAATGTCGCTTCGATAGAGGAGTACGCCGAGGTGTCGGTGCGCCACGACTTTATGAAAAAGCAGGTGGATGACATAGTGCAAGCGCGCGACGAACTGCTACGTCTTATCGACGAGCTATCTTCCGACATGAAGAGCATTTTCGCAAAGAGTTTCGCACAGATCAACACCCATTTTCTCTCAATATTCAAACAGTTGTTCGGTGGCGGCAGTGCCACGCTGACCCTCACTGATCCCGACGATGTACTGGAAAGCGGCATCGAGATAGCGGTCGAGCCACCCGGCAAAATAATAAAAAATCTGCAAAGCCTGTCAGGAGGTGAGCAGTCACTTGTCGCCATTGCAATTTATTTTGCCATACTTGCCGTCAACCCTGCACCGTTTTGTGTGCTGGACGAGATAGACGCGGCACTGGATGATGTCAACGTTCTGCGCTTTGCAAGCTACCTCAGAAAAATCACCCACAACACACAGTTTGTTGTCATAACCCACCGTCGCGGTACAATGGAGGAAGCGGATGTGCTTTACGGCGTGACGATGCAGGAGGACGGTGTCTCCAAAATGTTACGTCTTGATGCCGGATCCAAAGAGATAGAAGCGCTGTTTTAAAGGTTAACCGCACACACAAATCAGTCAAAATAAAAGATGGTAAAGGCACAGTGAAAAATGAAAAGTTTAGGTGCCGTTGAAGTGATAAATTTAGAGCACAAGTAATGATTTTAGTCCTTAGTTTTTAGTCTAGTTACACACAAGGAGGTCTTATGCAACTTATAACGGGAATTGCCGCCGCCGCCGGTATGGCCATAGGTCGGGTAGTGCTACCCGGACGCAGTACTGTCAAAATACTGCGACAGATGAAGGAGCCGGATCAGGAAAAACGGCGTTTTGATGCCGCTAATCTCCTTGCAAAGGACGAGATACTAATGCTCAAAGATGCCGCGGCGGATGACGACAAGGATATACTGGAATTTCAAAGCGCATTGCTCGGTGATGCGGGCTACCTACAGGAGGTGTACAGCTACATTGATGCCGGCGCAGGTGCCGCCGCCGCCGTCGAGCGTGCCAGCAGTATATACGAAAAAAAGATGCGTGATATCGGTGATGAGTATTTCAGTGAGCGCTCAATCGACATAAAGGATGCCTGTCAGCGTGTTGTCAACATACTGGACGATGCACCGCGCGAGCGCATACAGCTAAAATATCCGTCCATCATAGTGGCAGAGGAGATAACGCCCAGTGACCTTGTGGCGGTGGACAGGCAAATGCTACTGGGCATTGTAACGGTCAAAGGCTCAAAGCAGGGGCACGCCTCTATTATGGCGCGCACAATGGGCATACCGGCGATAGTTCGCGCCGGTCTCAACCTCGACAGCATACGCGAGGGGGATACAATAGCTGTCGACGGCACAACCGGCGAGGTGTTTCTTTACCCCAGTGACGGTGTGCGCGCGCGCTTTACCCACCGCATGAAAGAAAATCTGCGGCG
>CAYJFU010000110.1:2696-3306 GCA_964369445.1 uncultured Oscillospiraceae bacterium
ACCTTTTAGGGCTTAAAAACAAGTCCTGCGTCTCAAAACACGGCATACCCATCAAGCTTTTTGCCAACTGCTCAACCCCGTCCGACATAAAGACATCCCTCGCACAGGGTGCTGACGGCATCGGTCTTTTGCGCAGTGAGATGCTGTATATGGATAAAGGCATACCGGACTTTGAACAGCAACGCAACTTTTATATAGAGTTCATCAAAGCGGCGCAGGGTCACCCCATCACCATAAGGACAGCAGATATAGGCGCAGATAAAATTGTGCGCAGTCTTGCGATAGGCGACCAACCCAATCCGGCGCTCGGTGTGCGCGGAATACGATTATCACTGCTACGGCGCGACCTGTTTCGTGACCAGATAAGGGCACTGCTCACGGCGGCACTGCACGGCCCGCTGTCTGTCATGTTCCCAATGGTGGCGACGGCAAGCGACTTTGACGAGGCGAGGGAGGTGGTGCAAAAGGCAAAGCACGACCTGCAAGCCGAGCAGATACCATTTGCACGCGATGTCAAGTTTGGGGTTATGATAGAGACACCGGCGGCGGCACTTTGCGCAGACGTGCTTGCAAAAAAAGCGGACTTTTTCAGCATAGGCACAAACGATCT
>CAYJFU010000111.1:0-3244 GCA_964369445.1 uncultured Oscillospiraceae bacterium
CCGTCGCCACCGAATATCCAAACGGATTTCTTTGCGAGGTATTCTTTTTCAGCAAGGATTTCTTTTGCCTGCTCTTTGCATTCGCATGTGCAGTTTTCAAGTGCCTTTACAAGGTTGTCGGTTGCAATGCGGTTTGCGTTGCCGTCGTCAACCGTTGCAAGATACTCGTCCTTTTCGGGGCAGTTGCAACCGAGAGCTTTTACCTTATTGATAAGCTTGTCGCGGATTGCCTTTTGGCCTAACTGCATACCGAAACCGTACTCGGCGTTGTCTTCAAACAGGCTGTTTGCCCATGTTACGCCGTAGCCGCTCTTGCGGTTTTTGGTGTAAGGTGTGGACGGTGCACTACCGCCCCAGATGGAGGAACAACCTGTTGCGTTTGCAACGTACATTCTCTCACCGTAAAGCTGTGTGATAAGTTTTGCGTATGCTGTCTCAACACAACCTGCGCATGCGCCGGAGAACTCGAGCAGCGGCTGCTCAAACTGGCTGCCCTTTACGCTGAACTTGTCAAACGGAACCGCTTTCGGCTCAACGTTTGCAACACAGTAGTCGAATATTTCCTGCTTGTCAAGCTGGCTCTCAAGCGGCTTCATGACAAGTGCTTTGTTCTTTGCCGGGCAGACGTTGGCGCACAGGTTACAGCCCATGCAGTCCAGCGGATCGACGGACTGTACAAAGGACAGACCCTCGCAACCTTTGCCCTTAAGTGCAACCGTTTCAATGCCTGCCGGTGCGGCTTTCAGCTCAACTTCGTTCAGTACAAACGGACGAATCGCTGCGTGCGGGCAGACGTAGGAGCACTGGTTACACTGTATGCAGTTTTCCGATACCCAGTGGGGTACATCAACAGCAACACCGCGCTTTTCGAATGCGGCACTACCCTGCGGCATCATACCGTCGGGGTATTTTGCAAAAACCGATACCGGGATGTCGTCACCAACCATAAGGCCGGACGGTGTAACGATCTCGTTGACAAAGTCGACAAGTACGCTGTCGTCGCCTGTGGCTGTCGGCATTGCGAAAGCGCCGTTTGCGTTTGCCCACTCGGCAGGAACGTCAAACTTAACGATAGCGTCTACACCTGCGTCGATAGCATTGTAGTTCATTTTTACGATATCGTCGCCCTTTTTGGAGTAGCTCTTTTTAGCCGCTTCTTTCATGTAGTTGACGGCTTCGTCCATCGGGATGATGTTTGCAAGAGCAAAGAACGCGGACTGAAGGATTGTATTTGTGCGCTTGCCCATGCCGATTTCACGAGCTTTGGAGATAGCATCGACAAGGTAAACCTTAATGTCGTTTTGTGCTAAGTGGCGCTTTGCCTCATCGGACAGGTGATGTGCAAACTCTTCCGGTGTCCACTGACAGCTGACAAGGAATGTACCGCCCTTTTTGATGTCGCGAACGATGGGGAAGTTTTTGGTGATATAGGACGGGTTGTGACATGCCACAAAGTCCGCTTTGCTTACATAGTAGGTGGACCTGATGGGCAGTTTGCCGAAGCGCAGATGCGAAACGGTAACGCCGCCTGTCTTTTTACTGTCGTACTGGAAGTACGCCTGACTGAACATGTCGGTGTGGTCGCCGATGATTTTAATGCTGTTTTTGTTAGCACCAACGGTACCGTCACCGCCAAGACCCCAGAACTTACAGCTGATAGTGCCCTCAGCGGAGGTGTCAGCATGGTTGGTTATCGGCAGTGACAGCTCGGTAACGTCGTCGTTAATACCGACTGTAAAGCCGTTTTTCGGTGTGTCAAGATCCATGTTCTCGTAAACGGCGAACATGCAGGCAGGTGTTGTGTCCTTACTGCCAAGGCCGTAGCGACCGCCAACGAGTTTGCCGGCATAGCTCTTAGTGGCTAGAACTGTAGCAACGTCCATAAACAGCGGCTCGCCCAGAGCACCCGGCTCTTTTGTGCGGTCGAGAACGGTTATGACCTTTGCAGTTTTGGGTATGGCGTTGTAGAAGTGCTCGGCGGTGAACGGACGGTAAAGGCGAACCTTTACAAGACCGACTTTTTCGCCGGCGGCTGGCAGGTAGGCGATGACCTCTTCAATGGTGTCACAGACAGAACCCATAGCGATGATAACCTTTTCGGCATCGGGTGCGCCGTAGTAGTTGAACAGCTGATAATCGGTGCCGATTTCGGCGTTGATTTTGTTCATCTCCTCTTCAACGATGGCAGGCAGTTCGTTGTAGTATTTGTTTGCTGCCTCACGCCACTGGAAGAAGATGTCGGGGTTTTGAGCACTACCGCGAAGTATCGGGCGCTCAGGGTTCAAGCTGCGCTTGCGGAACTTGTCAACAGCGTCGTGGTCAACGAGCTTGTCAAGTGTTTCGTAGTCCCATGTCTCGATTTTCTGTATTTCGTGGCTGGTTCTGAAACCGTCAAAGAAGTTGACGAAAGGAACACTGCCGCGAATTGTGGCAAGGTGAGCAACAGCACCAAGATCCATAACTTCCTGCGGGTTGGTTTCGCACAGCATGGCAAAACCTGTCTGCCGACATGCGTAAACGTCACTGTGGTCGCCGAAGATGGAAAGTGCGTGGCTTGCAACCGCTCTTGCGGATACATGTATAACACATGGCAAAAGCTCACCGGCTATCTTGTACATGTTGGGTATCATCAACAGAAGACCTTGTGATGCAGTGTAGGTCGTTGTCAGTGCGCCTGCGGCGAGGCTACCGTGTACGGTACCGGCGGCGCCGGCCTCGGACTGCATCTCTACTACTTTAACTTCCTGGCCGAAAATGTTCTTTCTACTTCCTGCGCTCCAGGCATCGGTCAGCTCTGCCATGACGGAAGAAGGGGTGATGGGATAAATGCCGGCAACGTCCGTGAAAGCGTAGCTCACGTGCGCGGCGGCGGTATTACCGTCCATCGACTGTTTAGCTCTTGCCATTTTAAACCTCCAAAAATTACTTTCATAATATTGTAACAAATTTTTAATGTATTGTAAAGCACAAAGCGACAAAAGTCGTGTGAAATAAGTGAAAAAACAGCAGGTTGTTAAAAAATGTGCAAACAAAAGGTGCATGTTGACTAATCTTGCTAAATAACTACTTGTTTTATCGGTCGCCAGACTATTTTAACACTATTGTAACTTGTAATTTTTTAATAGATGTTATATAATTGATGGAGGCATATCGATCAAATTCAATAATTAACGTTATAGGTTTGCACAAGAACATAAACTCAAGGTTTTGTTAAAAATATTTGAAAATATTGGTTGTCTTTAGT
>CAYJFU010000112.1:0-3119 GCA_964369445.1 uncultured Oscillospiraceae bacterium
ACGACGTTTTGGAACAGGCAGGTCTTGCCAAAAGGGGGAGCAGGGGACACTTTTCGTTTTTTCGCAATAGGCTGATGTTCCCGATAATAGATCTGCAAGGTGGGGTGCTCGGTTTTGGTGCAAGGCTACTGGAGGGCACGGGACCTAAATATATCAACACAGCGGACACACCGGTTTTTACCAAAGGTAAACACCTTTTTGCACTAAATATGGCAAAACGCGAAAAAGAAAAGACCTATATGCTGTGCGAGGGGTATATGGATGTTATCGCCCTACACCGCGCAGGATTCAAAACCGCTGTGGCGGCACTGGGCACGGCACTGACGGCAGAACAGGCAAAATTGCTGTCTGTATACGCCCAAAAAGTGGTGCTGTGCTACGACACCGACGACGCAGGTATAAAGGCTACCGATAGGGCAACCGGAATATTTGCACATGTGCCGATACAGTTGTCGGTGCTGAACATGCAGGGGGCAAAGGATCCCGATGAGTATATAAAGGCTTACGGCAGTGACAAGTTTGCGGGGCTGCTGAAAAATAGTAGTAACACGGTGGAATACGCCCTTGCAAATGTCAAAAAACGCAGCTTTACCGACAGCGACGAGGGGCGCGCCCTATATTTGAAAAATGCTGTCGATGTGCTTATAAACATGCCGCTATCACCCACCGAACGTGAGGTGTATGCCGGAAGATTGGAGCAGGAAACCGGTGTGTCAAAGGCGGCGATACTGTCACAGATAAACGCGCTGGGCAGGGCAAAATTGCGGCGCAAAAAGCAGGAGGACTTTAAAGACACCTTTAGCCCGTACGGCTTTGGCAACAAGGCAAACGCTGCAAACACGCAGACGTTGCAGATTGTCAACAAGGAACAAAAACTTGTGGCATCACTGCTGTTAAACCCTACGCTGTTCAGCGTTGTGGGGGACAGGCTGGACAGGTATGAGTTTTGTGAGCAGACACTAGCCCAGGCGTTTAAACTCGCAAAAAGCTACTACGATGTCGGCACACCTGCTGAGTACGCAGTAATAGCCGGAAGCCTTGACAGCAAGGACACGCGCGAACTGGCGGCAACTATGGCACGATTTCAAGATGTTGTGCCGGACAAAAAGGACATAGAGATGTACATCGACGGGCTGGTCTTTTCAGCGCAAAAAGACGGCGGTGATATGCCGCTTGATGAACTGTCAGGTTATCTTGAAAAGCTAAAACAGCGAAAGAGCGGCGGCGATAGCCATCACGATTAAACAGTAAACGAGCAGTAATATTTTAATCGTGACAGCTAATGATATTATAAACGAAACGGGGAGCATATCCCCGACGAGCATTGAAAGGAAAAAATATGACACCACCCGAAAAAAAGATGACAATTAAAGACCTTATCGAAAACAGCAAGCGCACCGGCAAGGTGACGACCAAGGAGCTCAATGAAGTTATCGAGGATACATATTATGACCTCGAACATGTTGAAAAGCTACACGAGATGCTGGAGGCAAACAACATTGAACTCGTCGACGAACCGGAGGGCGAGGTGGACACTGTACCGCTCACCGAGGAGTCGCTGAACCTTTATGAGACAGTTTTGTCAGCGGAAGGTGTCGCAATAGACGACCCGGTCAAGGTGTATTTAAAGGAAATAGGTCGTGTGCCGCTGCTATCCTCTGATGAGGAAGTCACACTTGCACTGCGCATACTGGACAACGATGACAATGCCAGAAAGCGCCTGTCAGAGGCTAACTTGCGCCTTGTTGTCAGCATCGCAAAGCGGTATGTCGGACGCGGTATGCAGTTTCTTGACCTCATTCAGGAGGGCAACCTCGGGCTTATAAAGGCGGTGGAGAAGTTTGACCATACAAAGGGTTTTAAATTTTCAACATATGCCACGTGGTGGATTCGTCAAGCGATAACAAGGGCGATAGCGGATCAGGCTCGCACCATCCGTATACCGGTGCACATGGTCGAGACGATAAACAAGGTTAAAAAGGTCAGCAGTTTGCTGCTGCACAAAAACGGTCACGAGCCGACAGCGGACGAGATTTCCGTAGAGCTTGAAATGCCGGTCGACAAGGTGCGCGAGATAATGCGCGTAGCGCAGGAGCCGGTTTCGCTGGAAACCCCAATCGGTGAGGAGGAGGACAGCCATCTCGGTGACTTTATCCCCGATGAGGACGCACCTGTACCTGCTGATGCGGCCTCGCATACGCTTTTAAAGGAGCAACTTGAAAACGTGCTGCAGTCGCTGACATCAAGGGAGGAAAAGGTTTTGCGCCTTCGCTTTGGGCTAGAGGATGGCAGACCGCGCACCCTTGAAGAGGTGGGGCGTGAGTTTAACGTCACCCGTGAGCGCATAAGACAGATAGAGGCGAAAGCCCTGCGCAAGCTGAGACACCCAAGCCGCAGTAAAAAGCTTAAGGATTTTCTTGAATAAAGGCATTTTGCAGTGTTGAATTAGCATAATAGACTATTTAACGAGCGCTGACCTTGTCATTGGGCGAGGTGAGTGCTCGTTTTATATATAGTTAAAGCGAAAAATCACAAGCTTTGTTATCGAGCCTGTTTTGCACTGAGACAAAATTTTTTATCTTAGTGTGATTACAGTCACACTAATTTCAATAGAGATTATGGTATACTATTTATACAGTTAATACAATTTAACGGTATCATAAATAAACAGAGGTAATAATATGTCACTTATAGGAAAAGAAATAGCTGATTTTAACGTAAAAGCATATGCAAACGACGAGTTTATCGACGTTGCCAAAAAGGATGTACTCGGCAAGTGGAGTGTGTTCTTCTTTTATCCGGCGGACTTTACATTTGTCTGCCCGACCGAGCTTGACGACCTTGCCGAGAATTATGAGGAGTTTAAAGATGCGGATTGTGAGATTTATTCCGTATCCTGCGACACGCATTTTGTGCACAAGGCATGGCACGACACGTCCGATACAATAAAAAAGATAAAGTTTCCGATGCTTGCAGACCCGACTGCATGCCTTGCACGTGACTTTGACGTGTTGATAGAAGGCGCAGGGCTTGCAGAGCGCGGGAGCTTTATAGTAAATCCCGACGGCAAAATCGTGTCATACGAAGTGCTTGCCGGCAACATCGGCAGAAACGCAGAG
>CAYJFU010000113.1:0-3022 GCA_964369445.1 uncultured Oscillospiraceae bacterium
ATTTGGCATCGTTTTTGTCCTGTGGAAGCACCGGCTCTATCGCCGCGACGGCAACCTCTATCATGTCGTCGGTTGGCTCAAAGGTCGTGAAATTTTGCAGTAACATGCCCGGCACCGAAATAATTCTTGTAAAAAAGTTATCGTGCCTGCCTGCAAAGCGAATTATCTCATAGGATACTGCCACCACTATAGGAAGCAGTGCCAGCTTGTATGCCACGCGAATGATGGCACTCTCCCATGACAGCGGCGAGTTGACAAGTATGCTGATAACAATGACGATAAGTAAAAAGCTTGTGCCGCAACGCGGATGGTGACGTCGATGATTTTTTATATTTTCTACCGTCAGTTCTTCTCCGGCCTCATAGCAAAAGATCGTCTTGTGCTCGGCACCGTGATACATAAATGTTCGCCGAATATCGGAAAGCCTGGAGGTGAGCGCAAGGTATCCCAAAAATATTAAAAACTTAAACAGACCCTCGACGGCCACGCTGTAATCGCCGAGCGGTAGGAGGTAATTGACCCCCATTGTGAGGTATGTCGGCAGTAGCATAAACAAAAACACCGACAGCGCAACGGCAAGTATCAGCGCGACAAAGCCAAAAGCTTTTTCCGCCTTTTCGCCAAAATGCTTTGCGACAAACCTGTCTAATTTAGACTTTTCCTCTTCCTTTTGCTCCTCGGTCATCGAGATATCCGCCGACTTCATCAAGCATTTATAACCGAAAATCAGTGTCGTTATCATAATGTAAACACCACGGATAAACGGTATTTTTGTTATCCGCTTTTGTTTAACTTCAAACGTCTCGGTCTCTATCTCACCATCCGGTCGGCGCACAGCCATGCACCCCATTTTAGGGCCTTTCATCATGACACCCTCGAGCAGTGCCTGCCCACCGACCGTAGTTTTAAACTTTTCCTTTTGCATTAAAATCCTTTACTGTTTAGTAGTAACCGACTGCTCGATATTTTTGATGGCAACGCTCAGCTCTTCACCGACAATGTCGACAAATATCGTACCGACCGTGAATCCCTCCACGATAAGCTCGACAACCTTATCCTCAAACTTTTTCCTCAGCGTTTTGCGCAGGTCACGTGCGCCAAACTTTTTGCTGTTAACATGACTGACAACCCATGCAGGAACAGCGTCGCTGTACTCCAGTATAACACCGCGTGCAAGCAGTGCTTCGCTGTACTCGGCAAGCATAAGTCTAACTATGCCGGCAAGCGCATCTTCACACAGCGGTTTAAAGTGTATAATCTCATCCACACGCCCTAAAAATTCCGGACGCAACAGGTCTGCCAGTGCCTTGTCGGATTTGTTTTGAGACATCTCCTCGCCACTTTTGAAAAAACCTACCTCGCCGCTCTTATCGGTCGAACCTGCGTTGGAGGTCATTATAATGATGGTGTTTGAAAAGTTCACGGTACGTCCGCTGGAATCGGTGATATGCCCCTCGTCCAGCACCTGTAACAGTATGTTTAGCAGATCCGGATGAGCCTTTTCTATCTCATCAAACAGTATGACACTGTAGGGGCGGCGGCGCACCTTTTCGGTGAGCTGACCGGACTCATCATACCCGACATAACCGGGTGGCGAGCCGATAATTCTGCTGACAGCGTGTTTTTCCATATACTCCGACATGTCAAGGCGAATAAACGGTTCGACACCGTCAAACAACTGTAGCGACAACTGTCGGCACAGCTCCGTTTTGCCGACACCCGATGGCCCTACAAATATAAAACTTACCGGCGCTTTGCGACCGCTTATGGATATACGTGAACGCTTAACGGCTGAGCAAACTGCCGCAACCGCTTCGTCCTGACCGAGTATGTGCTCTTTTATGTTGTCGTAAAGCTTTGCCAGCTTTAGCATCTCGCCCTCGACGACTTTACCGGCCGGTATGCCCGTCCAAAGCTGTATAACGTGCGCGACATCCTGCGGCTGTACCTCTATGCCCGTTGCCTGTGGTTTTAGCGTGTCAACCTGTTCCTCCAATTTGAGCACATCCGAGCGTATTACAGCTATCTTTTCGTAGTCCTCTTCCTTTTCCGCCACCTCTTGCAGGGCGTCCTCCTGAGCGGTTAACTCGGCAAGCTTTGCAAGCGCTGACTGATACTCGCTCACAACAGGATTGCGCAGGTGACAGCACGCTGCCGCCTCATCAAGCAGATCAATAGCCTTGTCCGGCAAAAAGCGCTCGGTGATATATCGTTCCGACAGCATAACCGCCATCTTGACTATCTCATCCGACACTACAACACCGTGGTGCTCCTCGTAATATCCTTTTACACCGCAAAGCACCTGTACCGTCTCGTCGATGGTAGGCTCTTCCGCCGTTACCGGTTGGAAACGACGCTCAAGCGCACCGTCCTTTTCGATAAACTTGCGGTACTCTTTAAAGGTCGTGGCGCCGATAACCTGTATCTCACCGCGTGACAATGCCGGTTTTAGAATGTTCGCGGCATTCATACTGCCCTCAGCATCACCTGTGCCGGTCAGCGAGTGTATCTCGTCGATAAACAGCACGATGTTTTTTGCACTGCGAACCTCCGCGACAAGTCCTTTGACGCGCTGTTCAAATTGACCTCGAAACTGTGTGCCCGCCACAAGCGCCGCGAGGTCAAGTAAAAATATCTCTTTGTTGGCAAGACGTGCCGGCACATTCTTTTCCGCAATCCTTATCGCTATACCCTCAACGATGGCAGTCTTGCCTACACCCGGCTCACCTATCAAGCAGGGATTGTTTTTTTGTCGACGGCAGAGAATCTGCACACAGCGCGCTATCTCCCTGTCGCGTCCGATGACCCTGTCAAGCTCCTCTTTGCGCGCCTTGCCGGTCAGGTTAGTGCAGTAGGTGTCAAGGAACTTTCGACGCTTATCGCGACGTTTTTCCCCCTGTTTTTCCCCCTGTTTTTCCCCCGACGGAAACGGCACCGAACCCCCCGGCGAAAAATCATCGGGCGGCTCTCTATCAAAGTCCGGCAAACCCATCTGCGACATCTGTGAAAAGTCACCCTCGTT
>CAYJFU010000114.1:0-2706 GCA_964369445.1 uncultured Oscillospiraceae bacterium
CAACACAAGGATAACGCTGATAGCACAGGACGGCTCGGTTCTATACGACTCCGACTCCGACACGACGGAAAACCATGCCGACCGCCCGGAAATACAGGACGCGCAAAGCTTTGGGCACGGTATGGCAAGTCGCTATTCCGATACCCTCGAGGAGACGACACACTACTATGCGGTGCGGCTTCCGAACAGCGACACGGTGCGTATTGCCATGCCGGAATCAGTGGCGGATGACTGGCTGACATTTGTACTGCCGGCATTTATAATGGGCGCAATAGTGGCGATAGCTATGTCACTTATCGCGGCAAGACTTGTGACAAGGCGCATACTAAAGCCACTGGACAGTGTCGATCTTGACCGTCCCGAGACGATAGAGTACGATGAGCTTGCACCGTTTATGAGCAGGATAGCGGCGCAAAAGGCAAGCGTCGAGGACAGCACACAGCAGCTTACCGAACGTGACAGTATGCTGAGCGCCCTAACTGCAAACATGCAAGAGGGTCTGCTCATACTGGATGACAGCTGCAATATTTTGAGTGCTAATGCGTGCGCAGGAAAGATATTTCACAGTGAGACTTTGCAGGGTGAAAATTTGATATCCGTTACGCGCGACCTTGAATTTATCGGCGCGGCAAAACAAGCAGTTGCCGGACAGCGCGGACAAATCGTGTTTGATGTGGGGGTTTACAAGTATGAGGTGCTACTCAGCCCGTCACACTTTGGGGCGCAAAACGGTGCTATCTTACTGTTTGTCGACATAACCGACAAGGTGACCTCGCAACGTCAAAGGCAGGAATTCACCGCAAACGTCAGCCATGAGCTGAAAACACCGCTGACCACCATAAGCGGACTTGCAGAACTTATGCACAGCGGAAATGTCAAAAAAGAGGACATAAAGTCCTTTTCGGGTAAGATATGTGAGCAGTCACAGCGTCTTTCCAAACTGATTGAAGATATCATCAGATTGTCGGAACTCGACGAGGCAGCACTGCAGGCGGACTTTGAAAATATTGACCTCTACGCGTTTGCAAAACAGGCGGTGGCACGGTATAAGGATACCGTCAAAGAAAATGTGCAAATTGAGGTTACCGGAGACTTTGCCGCTATCAACGGCAACGATGTCATGATAGATGAACTGCTGGAAAATCTACTGACCAATGCCGTAAAATACGGCAAAGAGGGCGGACATATAAAGGTAGATGTTCAAGGCGCTGAAAAAGAGGTTGTGCTGACCGTAACGGACAACGGCATCGGCATCGCTCCGGAGCACCACTTTAGAATATTTGAGCGGTTTTATCGCGTTGACAAGTCACGCTCCAAAAAAACCGGCGGTACCGGCCTTGGGCTTGCCATAGTAAAACATGTTATGGAACTGCACAGCGGCACGGTAGAGGTGCAGAGCAAAGTAGGAGAGTTCACCTCCTTTATCTGTCGTTTTCCGGTGGTGTAGAAAAAGTAAACCATTATTAAAAACAATAATCCCCCTGTCGGGCGGCGTACTGCTGCCCCATCAGGGGGATATGCATTTCAATACAATTTTAGAGTGGGTTTGTCGCATTTGTGGGAATCGTTGTCAGTTTGCACAAATAAACGATGTCCTTTTGATTGCTTCCCCCGCCGGAGGCGGGGGAAGCAATCAAAAGTGTAACAAAAATTGTACAATTTACCTTTAGTGCAACAGCCTCACTCAAAAAAATGAGGTGCCCTATAGTTGTCAAAGGTTTTCGGACTATAAAGGACTATATTGTTATTTCAGCGGTTCTTTTAACTTCCACTGCATTCTTTCATTTTTGTAAAAAATATCAGTGTTGTAGAACTTGTCTACAATAGCGTTAAACTCTGCCTCGGAGTAACCGCAGAAGTCGCAAAAATCCCTCACGCACAGCGGGTCGAGTGCACCGTCGCGCTCGTTGATGAGCTTTACAGCCTCCTCACGGGTCATGAGACCGTAGCGGATACTGCGTGCTGTGTAGTCGGTTGCCGCGGCATGACCGAATTTCGGGTATTTCATCCAGGAGTGTACAAGATATGCACGACTGTCAATTTGGTCGAACATCTCAACATGGTGCTGTCTGTACCACTCGTGTGTCAGATCGTGGAAGCCTCAGCTCTATGCAAAGAGGTAGTTTCTAAAGCTGTCCCACGGCATAAAGTAGGAGAGGTAGAACGGATCAAGCTTGTCCAGTTGATCCTGTGTGGGTGCAATGGTAAGGCTTAGGTCGTTTGCTGTTACGCCGTCACCGATAAGCTCGCTTGTGTCGATGCCAACAGCAACACCGTTGTTAATCTGCTCCTTTGCGCTGTAGGTTTCGGCATCGGTGTTACCGCCGTACTCATAGCTCACGTTTTCACCGTAGCACAGGAACGGGGTGTTGAATTTAAGCGCCATGTGAAGCGGGAAAGTATAGATAAGACGGTCAACAAACCATGTCGGCTTGCCATATTTTTCAAAAAACTTGCGCATTAAAATCCTTTGAACCTTTATGTTCGGCTTGCAACTGATGATGGTGCAGCCGAATGTTTCACTCAGGTTTTTAAGGTTGTGTATGCCGGCATCGGTCATCGGGAAGTTATCTTCAACGGTAAAAAGTATAGGGTTCATACCGAGAACTTCTTTTAACATATAAACTTGAAAGTGACTGTCTTTACCGCCGGAAACGGCAATGGCACAGTCATAGCCACCGGGGCCGTTACAACCGCGATATTTGT
>CAYJFU010000115.1:0-2290 GCA_964369445.1 uncultured Oscillospiraceae bacterium
CTAAGGTTTGTGCCGCCGCTCACCGTGGCATTTAGGTTATCGCCGACATAGGACTTTATGTCCACCATCGCAGGGTAGGACAGCCCGCCCGACTTTACAATAAACGTCTTGTTGCCAACCGTTGTGTCGCCCAATGCCTTGTCACCCAATGTGAAAGTCGCCTTGCCGGTGGAATCGGTTGTCGTCTTGGCAAGCTCCACCTCGGTGCCCTGAGCCAGCTGGAAGAGCACCACTTCACGTCCGACAAGCGGCGCATTTTTGTCGTCTGTCAGTGTGGCGCTGATGGTGAAAGTTTGACCGTAAAACGGCGATGCAGGCAGGTTAAGCGCCATAAGATCCGCCGCGCTGACACGCAACTGACCGACACCACACAGTAAAGCAACCAACGTAAGCGCAACAAAGCACAGTAACCTCACGCCGACCTTTAACTCTGTCGGGGTGCTACTTTGCCGCCTCATATAAAATTTGTCGGTAAACATGTGTGCTCCGTTGGGTTTAAATCTATTCAACGCCAATAGTTTAAGCAGACGAATAGTTTTCGTTTGCTTCCCTAAGTTAGCTTACTATATAATAAATATTAGCATTTTTTCATGCACTTTTCAAGGGATTTGTAAAAATTGCATAAATATGTTGATAATGCCTACACCTGTAAAAAAATCTTGACCGGCAATAATAAAAAGCATATAATATTAATATAAATTACTATACTTATGTTAAGGGGGGCTTTATGGCTTTAAAGGAGATAAAAGCATCGGATTTGCAGGCAAACATGTTTGATATGTTTTCTAAAAACTGGGCATTGCTCAGTGCCGGTACCGAACAGACATGCAACACCATGACGGTATCATGGGGTGGTGTCGGCGTGTTGTGGGGCAAAAACGTCGCTACAATCTACGTGAGACCCGGACGGTTCACCTACGAGTTTTGCGAAAAAGAGCAGTTTTTTTCGCTGTCCTTCACCGGCGAGGAAACGCGCGAAGATTTAAAGATACTGGGCAAGCTGTCCGGTCGTGACGGCGATAAACTGGCACGCACAAAGCTAAGCATGGACTTTGCAGACGGTGTACCTTATATTAAGCAAGCTAACCTTGTTATGGTGTGTAAAAAACTGTATCACACCGACATCGACCCTGCGCTGTTTTACGAACCGGTCGAAACGGAAAAGCACTACCCTCTCAAAGATTACCACCGCATGTATATCGGCGAGATAGTTAAAGTTATGCAAACGGATTAATGTATAGACATTAAACTTAAAACCACCCATCGCTTCGGCAGAAATTTTAACTATCTGTGCACGTGTCATTCTTAATACACAAAGCATGTTTCGGTTTTGTCATCGGTAAAATTTACAATCCGGTGGATTGTTAAAGAAACAGCGCGTAGCGCTCGAATCCTCCTTCTTGATAGGCGAAGTTTCTGCTCGGCAATATGTGTGGCGTTTTTTAGTTTCAACAATCAAGTGCTCCCCCTGCCTCCGGCGGGGGGAGCACTTTAAAACAAGTCAATGCTATCTCAATTCATACCCTCTGAAAAGCCTAAAATCTATCGTTGCAATAACCGCAGACAGTGCTATAAATGTCACTGTGGGCATTATTGGGTTCACCTGCATCGTGTCGGGTGAGGTGCGTGAAAAGCCCAACAAAAAGTTTATCACATCCAGCACAGATGTCAGTGTACCACTCGGCAGCGCGTTTACAGTTAGCATGACGGCTAAAAATATACCAACAAGCACTATTGCTACCTTTATTTTATTAAACCTTGTAAAAATCATGGCAAACAGCGCCGTTGCAAGACTTATGCAAAGAAAAAGCGCAAACACAAGTGCATTTTCCGTAACAATATTGAGCGAGCTGCCGTAAATGAGGGTGATGGAGTTGGTGATGCCAATGTTCGGCATACCGGACATTCCGATAAAGTAGTTTGCAATGTAAACAGCACCGCTGAGGATGAAGTTTGCCAGTGTGCAGACGGCGGACAAAATAACAAAGGTGAGCATCTGACCAAAGAAAATACTGCGCCTTGTAAAACCGTTTTGCATGAGCATTTTGATATCCTCGGTAAAACCGTACACACCGACAAAACCGATAAATATGGCGGTACTGCTCGCTATGTCAAAACCCCAGTATGTTGTTGTCTGTACATCACCCTCAACAAATGTCACCACCACCGACACGATGCCGACCGATAATAACAGTGAAACAATCACTATCACTGAATAATAAAACGCCATCGGTTTAAAAGCCGTTATCGTCGAATAACGCGATACTTTTTTAACATTTAACATGATACC
>CAYJFU010000116.1:0-2253 GCA_964369445.1 uncultured Oscillospiraceae bacterium
CCATCTCGGTTATGTGCTGCAAAATCCGCACCTGTTCACCGGCGCGATAGCGGACAACATCCGCTACGGTAGACCGGAAGCCACCGACGATGAGGTCAAAAGCGCGGCGGAGCATGTCAGCGCGCACAAGGTTATACAAAAACTGGAAGACGGCTACGACAGCCAGGTCGGTGAGGGCGGCGATATGCTTTCTACCGGTGAAAAACAGCTTATATCCTTTGCACGCGCCATCATTGCAAACCCTGCTATCTTTGTTCTGGACGAGGCAACATCCTCCATCGACACCCATACCGAAGTGTTGATTCAACAGGCAATTGACTACCTTTTAAAGGACAGAACCTCCTTTGTGATAGCGCACCGCCTGTCAACGATAAGGCACGCAGACCTTATACTTGTCGTGCACGACGGCAAAATAGTCGAGCGCGGCACCCATGACGAGCTATTGTCTGAGAAAGGCGCATATTTTGAATTGTACAATAATCAATTTGAGGAGGAAGCGCAGGCTAAACTTATGTGTCGAATGTAGATGATAAGATTTTGCTTGTTTCTACCCGCCGAATGTGGGTGGAGCAAGCAAAAAAAGAATCACTTAACATTAAGGAGACTAAAAAAATGAACTTCACCGACAACGGTCTGACAGCATGGGAGCAAAATGCCGAATTTTGGGATGAGCAGATGGGCGATGAGTCAAACTTTTTCCACTGCGACATTGTCCGCCCAAATGTAGAGCAGTTATTGCAGGTAAAAAAAGACGACCTTGTGCTTGACATCGCTTGCGGCAACGGCAATTTCTCCGCACGCATGGCGCAACAAGGGACGCAGGTGGTCGCATTTGACTACAGTCCTAAAATGATAGAGCTTGCAAAAAAACGCCGCCATGATGTCATGCACCGTGTAAAATTCTGTGTGTGTGACGCAACAAATTACGATGACATGTTACAACTGCAACAAAGTCGACCTTTTGATAAAGCCGTCGCAAACATGGCAATTATGGACATCTCCGACATTGCACCACTGTTTAAAGCAGTTTATGATATGCTAAAGCCGGGTGGTGTCTTTGTGTTCGCGACACACCACCCGTGCTTCACCTATGAAAATGATGACTATTTTACAAACTGCATTAACAAAGGGGTTGCGATTGAGGGGCAACCGTCACTTCAAAATTATTATCACCGCACCATATCCGACATACTAAACACCGCGTTTGAAGTCGGTTTCGCCTTAAACGGTTGCTATGAAGTGCCGTTTGACGGCGAAAAGGTGCCGATAATAATGACAGTGAGGTTGGTTAGATAGCGACAAAATGAGTTTAATTGAAAAAATTTGAACGATCTTTTTGTTTGCGCTCGGTATCGTCTGTTTTGTTAAACAATGCACAGAACACTCGAACTTTGTACATTGTGATTGATACAGGCATAGTTAATCGCAATTTTAACAGCCGACTGCAATGATTTTGGATCGGTTTGACTATAAGTTCAGGTAATGTAGTAGAGCGAAAAAACGCCCAAATCGACCACCTGAGCACTTGTGCCAGTACCCTCTTAGCAATAAAAATTAGTTAAAGTTGTAATCCGTTAAAATGCTTTCACGTCCTGTTGTCTTATCGTCTAAATACTCGTAAAGCGAAAGCGCCAAAAAGCTACCTGATATATTGTAAACGTTGTCAAACCCTTTGCCTTGCAACATCATGCAGGCGTTATAACTGCGCTGTGACGAGCGGCAGTGCAGATAAATCGGTCGATCGGTGGGGATTTCCTCGGTACGCTCACGTATCTGGCTTAAAGGTATATTGACAGCATTTTTTACGTGACCGTGCTCAAACTCATGCGGCTCACGCACATCGATGATGAACGCCCCACTGTTGACAAGACCGCGCACCTCCCCTACTCGAACCTGCTTGAACCTGCCGGCCAACAGGTTTTGCGCAACCAGTGCCGCCATGTTTGTCGGATCTTTTGCGGTGGACATCGGCGGCGAATAACACAACTCAAGGTCCGCAAGCTCTTCAATTGTTGCACCGAACTTTATCGCGGTGGCTACAACATCGACGCGTTTTGCGGCATCTCCTTTGGATATCGCCTGTGCTCCTAAAATTCTTCCTGTTGGCACCTCGTAGAGAAGCTTTAAGAAAAACGGTACCGCTCCCGGCATGATTCCAACCCTATCCTGCGGTATAACAAGTACGGCATCATAAGACAAGCCTTCTGCCTTACAAGCGGTTTCGTTAAGACCTGTTGCCGCGGCATTGTAGTC
>CAYJFU010000117.1:0-1854 GCA_964369445.1 uncultured Oscillospiraceae bacterium
GCCGCCTTTGCCGGACCAAACATTACGCCGTTTGCCTGGAATACTTCAACCGCCTCTGGGGTGCAGGGCATATTTGCGCCCTCTGCTGCGGCAATAACACCGTTTGCAACAAGTGTTTTTGCCGCTTCGCCGTCCAGTTCGTTTTGTGTTGCGCATGGAAGAGCTATGTCACACTTTACATTCCAGATACCGGCACAACCCTCGGTGTAGGTTGCATTTGTACGTGTTTTTACATACTCCGATATACGTGCGCGTTGCTCAAGCTTAATCTTCATAACAAGGTCAAGGTCGATGCCGTCGTTGTCGACAATGTAGCCGCCGCTATCGGACAGAGCGATAACCTTTGCGCCGAGTTGTGTTGCCTTTTGTGTGGCATAGATAGCCACGTTGCCGCTACCGCTTATTACAACGGTTTTGTCTTTGAAGGAAGTGTTCTTTTGAACATTTAGCATCTCTTCGGTAAAGTAGCACAGACCATAACCTGTTGCCTCGGGGCGAACAAGACTGCCGCCGTAGGATAAACCTTTACCTGTAAGTACACCGACAACCTCATTGCGGATTTTTTTGTACTGGCCGAACATGTAGCCTATTTCACGGGCACCAACGCCGATGTCACCTGCCGGAACGTCGGTGAACTGACCGATGTGACGGTTAAGCTCTGTCATAAAGCTCTGGCAAAAGCGCATAACTTCGTTGTCGGACTTACCTTTGGGGTCAAAGTCACTACCGCCCTTGCCGCCACCCATAGGCAGACCTGTGAGGCTATTTTTAAATATCTGCTCAAAACCCAGGAACTTAATAACAGAAGCGTTAACGGTCGGGTGAAAGCGCAAGCCGCCCTTGTAAGGGCCTATTGCCGAGTTAAACTGCACACGGAAACCGCGGTTTACCTGCACTTTGCCGCTGTCGTCCATCCACGGTACACGGAACATTATAAAGCGCTCCGGCTCTACTAAACGCTCGACAATACCGTTTTTCTCAAAGGAAGGATCCTTTTGAACGACTTCGTCCAGTGATTCCAAAACCTCTTTTACCGCTTGCAAGAACTCCGTTTCACCGGCACTGCGCTTGCAGACCTGCTCGTACACACTTGTTAGATACTGGGATTTAAACATCGTAACCTCCTGAAAGTCATATTTGAAACATAAATTTAACAACATATACTATTATAATTGATATATAAAAAAAATCAAGCTTTGCATTGAAAAAAAAACAAATCTGTTGTATAATATCATTAACATCGGAGGAAATGGTTATGAATTGCCGTAATTGCGGTAGTGAGTTAAACCCAAGCGCCGCTATATGTGTTCAATGTGGACGTAGCGCTGATTGTGATGGTTTGTTTTGCAAATCATGCGGAAATGAAAATCCAAAGGAGACATTGTACTGCCTGAGTTGCGGTGTGCAACAGCGCCGTATACCACCGTACAAGTCTATTGCAAAAAAACTTTTTCACGCAAAGGAAAAAAGCGTGCTGCTCGCGGTTGTACTCACGGTGCTGGGCGGTATGCTCGGTGTGCATAATTTTTACCTTAACTATACACTTAAAGGCATACTGCAAGCGTTGCTGTTTGTGGCAGGCCTTGGTATCGTCAGCTATATATGGGCTATAATTGAACTTGTGCTCATCTTGGCTGGCATTATACAAAAGGACGGAAACGGTGTTAATTTAGCTGAGTAGGCGATGCGGCTGCTCCGCATTTGCGGGGAGGAAAGTCCGGGCATCACAGGACGAGGGTAGCTGCTAACGGCAGCCGAGGGTGACCTTAGGGATAGTGCAACAGAGATATACCGCCTTAGCAATCATTGTTAAGGTAAGGGTGGAAAGGCGAGGTAAGAGCTCACCGGTCTGTA
>CAYJFU010000117.1:1864-2100 GCA_964369445.1 uncultured Oscillospiraceae bacterium
CATGTAAACCCTACCCGATGCAACACATAGAGGAATACGGTTGTCCGCCGCCTCTTATAAGTGGCTTAAGCCGACATGGCAACATTCGGCTCAGACAGATGGTCGCATACTACAAAACCCGGCTTATTGCCTGCTCGGCTTGATTTTTTTATTCGGCTGTGATATAATTGTTCACAGAAATTTACAATAAGGAGCAATCATGGAACACGTTAAAACAATAATTGGCACAACCCTCA
>CAYJFU010000118.1:0-2025 GCA_964369445.1 uncultured Oscillospiraceae bacterium
CCGATGTCATCGGCATTTTCTGCCGATGACATCTTTTTCGGTGGTTAATTATGGCGGAGAAAGAGGGATTCGAACCCTCGCGCCGGTTACCCGACCTACGCCCTTAGCAGGGGCGCCTCTTCGACCAAACTTGAGTATTTCTCCGTGTCGAAAATGTTTGAAATATTAAATTCCGCAATTAGTATTCTAACACAGGAAGGGTAAAATGTCAATTTATTTATCACAATTTTTTATATTTTTTACGTTTGCATAAAAATTGTTGCAATTGGTCATCGTTTAATGTATAATTATTTGTACGACTTTTTTATAAACAGCACAAAGAGGACATATATGCAGTTTGAATTTATAAAAAGAGAGGAATTGAAACCAAAACCGGATTTTTCGTCACTGAAATTCGGCAAAACTTTTACCGACTACATGTTTATTATGGAGTATGAGGAAGGTATTGGTTGGCACAGTGCTTATATTAGACCTTATGGGCCAATTGAGATGTCCCCGTCTTCTTGCATATTACACTATGCTCAAGGTCTGTTTGAGGGCATGAAAGCGTATAAAAATGATAACGGCGACGTGTACCTGTTTCGTCCGCTTGAAAACTTTAAGCGTCTTAACGACGGTTGTGACCGACTGTGTATTCCTCAAATCGACAGTGACTTTGTGCTAACAGCACTCAAAGAGTTGCTGCGCATCGAAAGTGATTGGATACCTGATGTCGACGGTGCTTCGCTTTACATACGACCGTTTATCCTTGCGGATGAAGAGGCCCTGGGCGTACATCCATCCCATAAATACAAGTTTATGATAATTCTCAGCCCTGTCGGTAGCTACTATACCGGCGGACTTTCACCTGTTGATATACTTGTTGAGGAAAATTACGTGCGTGCCGCGGTTGGTGGCACCGGCGCTGTCAAGGCTATCGGCAACTATGCCGCTTCACTTAAAGGGCAACAGCGCGCCGAACAACAAAACTATTCGCAGGTGCTTTGGCTGGACGGTGTACACCGTCGCTTTGTCGAAGAGGTGGGCGCCATGAATATATTCTTTGTCATAAACGGTGAGCTGTGCACGCCGGCGCTGTCGGGCAGTATCCTGCCGGGCATAACCCGCAACAGTGTTATCAAACTCGCACGTCACCTAGGCTACAAAGTTAACGAATCCACCATCGATATTAATGATGTCATTGCCGCCGTGAAAGACGGCACACTCACCGAGGCTTTTGGAAGCGGCACTGCCGCCGCCATATCTCCGGTAGGGTCACTGTGTTACATGGGAGATAAGGCAACCATCGGCGACGGAAACATTGGCGCAATCACACAAAAGCTCTACGATACTCTTACCGGCATACAGTATGGTCGCCTAGAGGATCCATTTGAGTGGCGCGATGTTGTGGCGCAGAACGAAACAGCGGCTAAATAACACACTTTGGTAGCATTAACATATCACGTACATTTGTAAGAGGTAAAACATGGAACTGTTGCGCGCTCTGCCGGGTGCTATGTCTCAGGGGCTCATCTGGGGGATACTGGCGCTTGGTGTTTACATAACTTTTAAGGTGCTTGACTTTGCCGATCTCACCGTTGACAGCAGTCTTTGTACCGGCGGTGCTGTAAGCGCTGTTTTGATTATTTCCGGTGTGCATCCGCTATTAACACTGCCGATATCAATACTTGCCGGTATGGGTGCAGGCTTTATTACGGCACTGCTCAACACAAAGCTCGGCATACCGCCGATACTCTGCGGCATATTGACACAACTTGCGCTTTATTCTGTCAACATCCGAATAATGGGGCGTGCAAATGTTGGGCTTAACCGGCAGCCGACCATAATTTCACTGGGCAACATACCGCTTGCCATAGCCGTTGGCGGTGCCTTTGTCGTTGTGGTGATTGCCGCACTCTATTGGTTTTTCGGCACGGAACTCGGCTGTGCCTTGCGTGCTACCGGTGACAATCGCAAGATGGTGCGCGCTCAGGGTGTGAACACAAATAGCATGAAGATTATGGGGCTTGTTATCTCCAACGGACT
>CAYJFU010000119.1:0-1923 GCA_964369445.1 uncultured Oscillospiraceae bacterium
GTCACCCTCGTTCATGAAACCCATGAACTTTTCTTCCATCGACGTCAGGTCTTGATCGGAAATGTTGAATTTTTTCATTATATCGTCAAGCGGCTTAATACCAAGCTCTTTTGCACAGGTCAGACAGTAACCGACACCGTCGCCGGCCTCGTCAGATCTTTGCATAAATACAATGGCAGGTCGCTTTTTGCAACGCACGCACATCATGTCTTTTTATCTCCTTTTAATATAATAACATGCAAGCACAAAATGCACTTGCGGCTAAAAACCAAAAACTAAAAACGAAATACTATCACCGTTTATAAAAAATAATGTGTTGCCTAAGAGTTAAATTGACCTAGATTGATTTAGTCATCAACTATTCACTGTTAGCCTTTAGTCCCACGTTTTTGCACGTGACTACATTAATTATAATGCCGAAATGTGATAAGAGTGTGCTGTCGTTTTACCTGTACCATCAAAGCGCAAACACACCGGCAATACTCTCCAGTAGATTAAAGAACAACCCTCCGCTAATAGATTGCACCATAGCCTGCTCGTTTATTACAGGAATAATATTATTTGTAAATGCGGCTATCAACACCAGTAGGCAATAGAGCAGTATACAGTTAACGGCACCGGGCACAACACCGAGTACGCCGCCCAGCACTCTATTGATAGGGCCTGCAATGGGAATAAGGTTTAGTTTTGCGACAAACCTTTCCAGCAGTTGTATAACAAAACCGATAACAAACATCAAAAACAAAAATGTTATTGCCGACATTATCGAAACCATGATAGGTTGTACCGCAAGTTCCACAACGGTGTCCGCCGTTGCCTCCGTTGCACTGTTAAACAGCGTGGAAAGTCGATTGTTGATGATGGTGTCGGTGGTGTGTGCGGTGAGACTGCTCGGAAGCGAGTCGACAAAACCCTGCACAAACACCTCCACCGACTGCATCGGCAATGTAGTATCAAGTGCTGTTTCAACCTGCGTTATCACACCGCCGCGCAGAAATTTTTCAAATATAAATTCAGCAATTGGATTTGAAAGCACAAGCGCCAATAGCAACGTCAACAGGTTGCCGACAAGTCCTACAAGGGCGGCAAAAAAGCCCTTTCGTACACACATAACCACCGTTGTAAGTATTATAAGCGCTACAGCAATATCAAGAATAAGCGGCTAGTATCCCATTTAATATTCCTCTAAATTATATATGAATTCCGTCCCCAGAGCTATGCCGTTATCAAGCAAAAACGTCAGTGACTCGCCGAGGTAAATGTCCTTTTCCTCGTCGGTTTGCAGTCGGTCGTTGTACTGCACAACTCTATTTTGTGATGTTACAGTTAAATTGTACAAAGAATAGTGCATATTGTCAATATCAAATGACGGGTTTATATCCCCTATCACCGATAAAGATGAGTTGAGTGTGACAAGTTTTACGGAGGACGGCAGTTGTTCTTCACCGAGCAACAGCGCAAGCGCAGAGGTATCCGGCTTTACCGACACATCAAGCAACTGTTTGCCTTGATAGCTGTACTCCTGCAAAAGTTCACCTTTTTCGGTGTCAAAAAGTAGCGTTTCCTCTTCACACACGGCAATAATTTTGTCCGTGCCGTCAAAGTGAATCCCCACGACAAGTCCCTCGCCGATATCTATCTCCGAGACAAGTGTGCGGTCGGCGACAGAAAAGACATACAGCGTAGTGACAAGTTCGCCGTTTTGTGCACTGCTACCGGCAACCGCCAAGTAGCGCGAGTCGCGTGAAAAGCTCATGCTAATCGGCAATTCGTCTGCCAGATGATAGCGAAACAGTTCCACACCTACCGTGGAGTAGACAGCAACCGCCGATGTATAGCGACTGTCGGACACCGCAAGCGCAACATTTCCGTTATCCGATAACGCAGAGATATAGACCTCCTCGCCGGGGGTTATCGTCATAA
>CAYJFU010000120.1:0-1621 GCA_964369445.1 uncultured Oscillospiraceae bacterium
CCTCTCTGCTCAGCGTAATAGAAGGTTCGGTATTGATGAAATCCATCGGTCGCGATAATTAAGGTTTCCGGCAGATTGCTCGCGGAGATTATTTCGCTTGTGAAAGCAATATTTTCCTGCGTGCCGGTGGATTTGTCCTCTAAATAAATTCTTTCGGGGTCGATGCCAAGATCCACCAGATAATTGTACATCACCTCGGCTTCCGACATCGGCTCCCCCGGGGTCAGCCCACCGGACACAACGCAAGGGTAGTCAGGGTTTTCCGACAACACATCATACGCAACATTCAGCCTTTCGGTGAGCATGAGCGAGGGGTTGCCATCACGCACCATGCACCCCATAACGACAACCGTTGCAGGCTCGTCGCCGTCGTAAACGTTAAAGTATGCAGTTTGAAGAATTACTGTTAAAAATCCGACACCTACTAAGGTCAATGCCGCTACAAGCAGATTGAGCAATTTCACAGCAAAATTGTCGGTTTTAAGCAATATTATAGCTAGCATTAGCAAGCCGTATGCCAGCAAAACAATGTTGCCGACATGGCTGTAACCATATATTATCGGTAGTAGACCGAACAGCAGAGATATGCCGCACAGCGCTATTTTTATGATTTTGAGTGACTTTCCGCTTTTAGACATAATGCACCATAGCTTGTTTCTTATTTGAATACTCCCCCCGCCAAAGGCGGGGGGAGTATTCAAACCCACAGACGCGCCACTACTTAGCCGCTCTTTGGCGCTGACCGTGGTCCAGTATCCTCTTGCGTATGCGTAGGCTTTTCGGTGTGACCTCCAGTAGCTCGTCCGCCTTTAAAAATTCAAGGCACTCTTCAAGGCTCATGTTTTTAACCGGTGTCAGACGCAGTGAATCGTCACTGCCGGCGGCACGGAAGTTGGTCATCTGCTTGCGCTTGCACACGTTGACGGTCAGGTCGTCCGCTTTGGGGCTTACACCCACTACCATGCCGGCGTACACCGGTGTGCCCGGCACAATAAACAACGTGCCCCTGTCCTCAGCGTTGTAAAGACCGTATGTGACCGCCTCCCCTGTCTCATGCGCTATGAGTGAGCCGTTTTTATTCTGCGATATTTCGCCTTTAAACTCATCATAACCGTCAAACAGCGTGTTTAATATGCCCTCGCCGCGCGTGTCGGTCAAAAACTCACTGCGGTAGCCGAACAGTCCGCGCGCCGGGATACGAAACTCCATGCGTGTGCGACTGCCTACCGGCATCATCTGCAACAGCTCGCCTTTGCGCGCCGGCAGTTTTTCCATAACGCTACCCACAGCCTCCTGCGGAACGTCGACAACAACGTACTCATACGGTTCGGTGGTTTTGCCGTCCTCTTCGTGGTAAAGCACACGTGGCGGCGAGGCGGAAAATTCGTATCCCTCGCGGCGCATCGTCTCGATAAGTATCGACAGGTGCATTTCGCCACGTCCTAAAACACGGAAACTGTCGGCGCGCTCACCGTCGGAGACGCGCAACGCGACATCGCGCAACGTCTCTTTGCGCAACCTATCGCCAAGTTGTCGCGAGGTCACAAACTTGCCCTCACGTCCGGCGAACGGCGAGTCGTTGACAGCAAATGTCATCTCAACTGTCGGCTCGTTAATCTTT